>JBFJJV010000059.1:0-17982 GCA_041635265.1 Panacagrimonas sp. | reverse complement strand
GGACAGGCATTCATCCGTGGCCAGAGCTCTGGCTGGCAACGCATGGCTCTGGCTCTGGGGCTGTTCTGGAAGACTGCGCGCTCGCTTTTCCGCATCCGACCCAGTTCAGTACAACTGCAAATTGGCGATGAGGAGCGCGCGCGCCATTCTGCTGTGACCGGCATCGTGGTGTTGGAGAATGACGCAGACAAGCTCTCGAACGCCCTGCTTGGTGAGCGCATGTCCGCTTGCGACGCGCGTCTGTCCGCGATGCTGATTGCGCCCACTTCGGTTGTGGCTTATCTGTTCGTTCTGTTGCGAGCCATTTTCGGTGGCAGCGCGCTGCCGCGGGCAATCTCCTTCATCAAGACGCGTCGCCTGATCATTAGCTCCGAGCAACCTTTGCCCTATCGGATAGATGGTCGGAAACGAAGCGCTGAGCGCATCGAATTTGAGGTGTTCGCAAAAGCTTTGCAGATCAAACCTGGTGCTGGGTTTGAGGAAAATAATCCGGTCGGCACCGATGAGCGCGACTCATTGCGTCTAAGAACCTTGCCTGAGAATGAGCAGCGGCTCAAAGTCATCAGCGGCGGGCTACCGCTGTTCACCCGCGTGCTGGAGGAAGACTTCGCAGACCTGTTTCAGATGCTGCGGGACAACGCTCGCGTCACCGCGGACTACGTCATCCTCACGGTGGCTTCGGCCTTGCTGGCCTCACTCGGGTTGGTCCTGGGCAGTGCAGCGATCATTATCGGCGCCATGATTCTGGCGCCACTGATGGCGCCAATCATTTCCCTGTCGATGGGTGTCTTGCGCAGGGACAGCAGCTTGATGCTGGCTTCAGCCAAGACCATTGCCATTGGCGTCGTTCTGGCGCTTGCCATATCCGCACTTCTCGCCGCCATGATGCCTGTGACTCAAATCACGTCCGAAATACAGGCCCGCCTGCATCCCGCCATATTCGATCTTGCCGTGGCCGTCGTATCCGGTGTCGCTGCCGCCTACGCCTACACACGCGAGCACGTCATGAAATCCCTGCCCGGCGTTGCGATCGCCGTGGCCCTGGTGCCGCCGTTGGCAGTGGCGGGCATCGGCATCGGCTGGGCTGATCTCGGCATCTTTGGCGGTGCCATGCTGCTGTTCCTGACCAACCTCGTCGGCATTGCTGCAGCGGCTGCACTGACTTTCATGATTCTTGGCTATGCCCCGGTCAAGACCGCGGTGCGCGGCCTGCGCATCCTGGCGCTGGCCGTGGCGCTGATGTCGGTGCCGCTTTATTTCTCCTTCAATCAAATCGTTCTGATTTCCGAGATCGAAATTGCGCTTCGTGCCGCGCCAGTGAAGATTGGCGTGCAAGAATATTTCCTGCAGGAACCGCAAGTCATCTTGGAGGGGGATCACTTGGTCGTGCGCGCTGTCGTCCTGAGTCCCGAATGGTTGAGTGAATCTGATGTAGACGCCATCAAAGCGGTACTTGAGAAACGGCTGGAACGACCGCTGGAATTGCAACTGGATGTTCGTCTGCGTCGCTAAGCAGGTCCGGCGTCGGGCTTTAAGGGCAGGGAATGGTGTAGCGCGCGTGAATCTTCTCAAGATCGGCCAGCACGTCCTTGGAAAGGATCACTTCACTCGAAGCGATGTTTGTTCGTAGTTGTTCCATGCTGGTCGCACCGATGATGGTGCTGCCAACAAAGGGCCGCGAATTGACGAAGGCGAGTGCCATCTGTGCCGGGTCGAGTTTGCTACGACGGGCTAGGTCGACATAAGCAGCGCTGGCGGCTTCGGCTTGCTGATTGGAATAGCGCGCGAATCGCTCGAACAGAGTCACGCGGGCGCCTTCGGGTTTGGCACCGTCCAGGTATTTTCCGGTGAGCACACCAAAGGCCAGCGGCGAGTAGGCGAGCAGCGGAACCTGTTCTCGGTGGGCAAACTCGGCCAGTCCAATTTCGAAGCTGCGATTGAGCAGGCTGTAAGGATTCTGGATAGAGATAATCCGAGGCAGCTTCTTTTCCCGTGACAGGCGCAGGTACTCGGAAACACCCCATGCTGTTTCATTGGACACGCCAAAATAGCGGATCTTGCCCTGTTGAACGAGCTCATTGAGCGCGCCCAATGTTTCTTCTATGGGGATTAAATTCTCATCACTATGCTCATAGCCGAGCCTGCCGAAATAGTTGGTGGATCTTTGCGGCCAGTGGATTTGATAGAGATCGATGTAGTCGGTCTGAAGCCGCTTCAGATTCTCCTCGCAGGCACTAAGCACAGACTGACGATCCAGCTTCGTTCCGCCTCGCAGATAGCCAAAGCCCGGCCCCGTGACCTTGCTGGCAAGAACGATCTCCTTGCGCTTTCCGGATTTTCTGAGCCAGCTGCCAATGTATTGTTCAGTGCGGCCCTGGGTGTTTTCCATGGGCGGCACCGGGTACATCTCTGCGGTATCGATGAAATTCACGCCACAGGACAGGGCATAGTCCATCTGCTCGTGTGCTTCTGCTTCGGTATTCTGCTGCCCCCAAGTCATGCTCCCGAGGCAGATTTCACTGACACTGAGTTCAGTATTTGCGAGATTTTTGTACTTCATCAGGTCTCTGGAGTTGGATTTTAAGTTTAGTGTTTGGGCCGGGTCGCTTTGCGCTTGTTGCGCACCAAGGTCTCGATTGCAGGAGCAAGAATCAGTTCCATGGCGCGGGCCATGGCGGGGCCAGGGGTGACCAGCGTCGAGTCATTTGATTTGAACGCACCCTTGATCGCGCGCAGCAAGCCGTCCAGATCATAACGAATGCGCGACTGTTCATTGAAGTGGATGACGACCAGGCTCTCTTCAGCAGACGGCACATTGCGTACGGTGAACGGGTTGGAGGTGTCAACTAGCGGCACACGCTGAAAGTTGACATCGGTGCGAGAAAACTGCGGGGTAATGTGAGTGACGTAGTCGGGCATTCGGCGCAAGATGGTGCGGGTGACATCTTCCGCTTCGTGGCCACGATCCCAGGTGTCGCGCCGCAGCTTTTGGATCCATTCAAGGTTGATGACAGGCACTACGCCGATCAGCAGATCCATGTGCTGTGCAATATCTGTGTCCTGCCCGACAAAACCGCCGTGCAGGCCCTCGTAGAAAAGAACGTCCGTCCCTTCGGGAATCGGAGACCAGGGCGTGAACGTGCCGGCCGCTTGCCCTGCTTTCTCCGCTTCTGCTTCAGTGTGCAGATAACGGCGCAGCTGACCGCTGCCGGACTCGCCATATTCGCGCAACAATTTTTCCAGGCGTTCCAGATGATTGCCGGCTGGTCCGAACAAGGAAAAATTTTCACCACGAATGATGGCGCGATGGAGCACTTTGTTGTGTTCCTCGCGATCATAGGCATGAAACGCATCGCCCTCGACGATCGCCGGTGACAGGCGCAGCGCATCAAATATCCGTGCAAAGACGGACATGGTTGCGCTGGTGCCGGCACCGGAGGAACCGGTAACACCGAGAATCGGGTGTTCGATGGTCACGCTTGGGAAGAAGAAATAACGATCAGTTCAATGCATCATTTAGCACGCTCTGCGGCGCGGCGTCGATTGGCCGGCGCGCGCATTGTGGCCAATCTGCAAGCAGGTCACTCAATCCCCATACCTTTCTTGCGAAAGGCAAGATCAAAAACAGCGTGGCCCAGACGTGTGCCCCGTGCTTCAAAGCGCGTCACCGGGCGGCTCGCCGGGCGCTCAATATAGCCGCCGTCTTCAGATAGATTCACGAGCTGCGGCGCGGCGCTGAGGGCTTCGAGCATTTGCTGCGCATAATTTTCCCAGTCGGTGGCGAGGCGCAGCAAGCCGCCGGCCTTGAGCCGTGAAACGGCAAGTTGAACAAATTCAGATTGAATCAGGCGTCGCTTATGGTGCCGTTTCTTGTGCCAGGGATCCGGAAACTCGACAATAATTTCGTCGAGCGCGTTTTCCAGAACCTGGTCGCGCAGTATTTCAACCGCGTCGCGACTCATGACCCGAACATTTCCAAGTTCGCGTTCGTGTGCGTTCATCATGAGCCGACCCACACCGGGTCGGTGGACTTCGATTCCGACGTGATCGATGTGTGGCCGCGCCTCAGCTCGTGAAAGGAGTGCCTCGCCATTGCCGAAGCCTATTTCAATAGACACGGGCGCCTCGCGACCGAAGGCCAGCGCAAAGTCAATCGGGCCTTCCAGCATGTCCAGAGCGTAGCGAGGCGACAGCTGCTCGAGCGCCTCGCGTTGACCGTCGGTCATTCTTCCCTCGCGCCGGACAAAGCTGCGGATGCGCCGGGGTTCGCCGCGCCCCGCGCCCTCCGGGGCCATCTCAGTCGTCTCGACCATGATTATTATTGTTGTACCAAGCCGTCCAGAGGCGACGAAGCCGACGCAAACCGTCGGCGCGGCATACGGCCGGCACGATAGGCCTGTCTTCCGGCGATGATGCCGTGTTTCATGGCGCTGGCCATGAGCACCGGATTCTGTGCCTCGGCGATGGCGGTGTTCATCAGCACGCCGTCACAGCCCAATTCCATGGCAATAGCGGCATCACTGGCCGTGCCCACGCCAGCATCGACAATGATCGGCACCTTCGCGTTTTCAACAATAGTCAGAATGTTGTAACGATTCTGAATGCCCAGCCCCGAACCAATCGGTGCCGCCAGTGGCATGACCGCGACGCAGCCCATTTCTTCCAGTCGCTTGCAGACGATCGGATCATCGGTGCAATACACCATCACCTCAAAGCCTTCCCTGACCAGAATTTCTGCGGCTTCCAGGGTCGCAGAGACGTCCGGATACAGCGTCCGGGGGTCGCCCAGCACTTCAAGTTTGACCAGTCGATGATCGTCCAGAAGTTCGCGTGCCAGTCTGCAGGTGCGCAGAGCATCTTCGGCTGTGAAGCAGCCGGCGGTGTTGGGCAGTATGGTGAACTGCTCGGGCGGGATCACTTCCAGCAAATTGGGTTCGCCAGGCGTCTGGCCGATATTGGTCCGGCGAATGGCTACCGTGACGATCTGCGCGCCACTGCTGTTAATTGCTTCGCGAGTCTCCTGCATCGACTTGTATTTTCCTGTGCCGACCAGCAGCCGCGAATCGTAGCGCTTGCCTGCAATCCATAAGGAATCGGTAGAGGACGTTGTCGAGGAAGTCGAGGTCATGGAAATTTTCAGAGCTGAAGTAGGTTTGCTGGCGCGATTTCAACCGCCGCCAATGGCTTGGACAATTTCAACGCGATCGTCCGCGCGCAGCAGCGTCCGCTGATGCCGTGATCGCGGCACAATTTCACCGTTGAGTTCGACCGCAAAACGCTTGCCGTTCAGCTGCATCTGCTCGATCAGAGCTGAGATGCTGGCACCCTCAGGTAATTCTGTGGCTTCGCCGTTGACTTGCACCAGCATTGGAAAATGAGCGATTAAATCGAGAGCCTAGTGTAGTCGTGACAGGGGAAGTGACCCAAATTTTCGCCTTGGCTGATACGCTCTCCAACATTGCATGTACAGTCGAATTGGCATGCGCGTGGGCCGAATGTTGTCGATGCAAACGCCACGCGCGCATTGAAGAGGATTCAAGTCATGAGCGCGTCTTCAACGGTTTCATCCAGGGGGAAAAAGACATCCCTGCCTCTGGCCGGGGTCAAGGTGCTTGAATTGGGGCAGCTCATCGCGGGTCCCTTCTGCGGCAAGACACTGGGTGATTTCGGTGCCGAGGTGATCAAGATCGAGGCGCCGGGTAGTGGAGATCCCCTGCGCAAGTGGCGCATGCTCAAGGATGGTACCTCGGTGTGGTGGCAGGTGCAGTCGCGTAACAAGCAGTCTGTCACCGTGAATCTGCGCGAGCGCGAGGGGCAGGCGCTGATCCGCAAATTGGTGGCAGATTCGGACGTTCTGATCGAGAACTTTCGACCGGGAGCCATGGAAGACTGGGGTTTAGGCTGGGAGGTTCTATCTAAGATCAATCCGGGGCTAATCATGTTGCGTATCTCCGGTTACGGGCAGGACGGCCCTTACCGTGATCGGCCTGGCTTTGCTGCCATTGCAGAGGCCGTCGGTGGCCTGAGGTATCTGACTGGCGAGCCAGGGCGGGTGCCGGTCCGTTGCGGCGTCAGCATTGGCGACACCATTGCCGCCTTACACGGCCTTGCTGGTGTATTGATGGCTCTGTATCACCGCAAGGTCAATGGCGGTCAGGGTCAGGTAGTGGATGTGGCACTGAGCGAATCGGTTCTCAACTGCATGGAGAGCCTGATCCCCGAGTACAGCGAATTTGGTGCGATTCGTCAGCCCGCCGGTAGCGCCATGCCCGGAATCGCGCCGAGTAATGCCTACGGCTGTCGCGATGGCATGGTCCTAATCGCTGCCAATGGCGACAGCCTGTTCAAGCGCCTGATGAAAGCAATGGCGCGCGACGATCTGGGCACGGCGCCCGACCTTGCCCAGAATGACGGTCGCGTCGCCCGTATCGCGGAGATCGACGCGGCGATCGGGCAGTGGACTGCGTGCCACGATGTGGAGGAAGTGCTGGAAATTCTGGTTGCCGCCCACGTGCCCTGCGGGCGGGTGTATACCGCCCGGGATATCGCCAAAGATCCTCAGTACCGGGCCCGCGGGGCCATTCAGCAGATCACCATGGCCGATGGCGACAAACTCGATGTGCCTGGTGTCATGCCGCGCCTGTCGCAGACGCCGGGTGCTATTTCCTCACTGGCCCCGGAATTGGGAGCGGATACCGAAAAGGTGCTGAAGTCGATCGGTGTGGACCCAGCGCGTTTTGCCGAATTGAGAATAAAAGGCGTTATTTGAGCAGCCGATCAGGGCTGTGGTGTCCAAGAGAGATGGCAGCCTCTGCGCACGTCTTTTTACGGCGCATCGACCAGCACATCGCGCAGCTTGCGTCGGTGTTTTTCACTCAAGCCGCACTGATCGGCCAGATACGCATCCGGTCCGCCGAAGTCGGTGTCGAGCTTTCTGAATGCGGCGCGCAGAAAATTTTCCTCCACTGAGGCCAGCACGCGTAGGACCGGTTCGGTGCGCTCGTCGAGCACAGTGTCGGGCAGAATGCGCGCGCGCGCAGCGAGCAGCCGTTCGCTGGTATAGCGCTGCGCAGTGAGCAAATAGTCACTGAAAATCTGGCGCTCGGATACGCCGAGCGCGTGCAGAATCATGGCACTGACAAAACCGGTGCGATCTTTGCCGGCTGCGCAGTGGACGAGGATCGCGCCACTGCCCTCGGCATTCAGATATTTGAAAAGGGCCGTCAGATCTTTCGCAAAGCTCTTCGGCATGGACTCGTAGTTGTAGGTCAGGGATGCGCGCGCGCGCTCTGCGTCGAACGCAGGGTCCGCCAGTTTTTCGCCCCACTTGTCAGGGCGCACCGCTGACATTTGGGTATTAATATCCAGGGTCAGCTGTGTGACCGGGAGGTGGCTCGGCCACTCATTCCGCGTGCGCTGGCGCTCAAACGGGCTGCGCAGGTCACAGATCAGGCCGATATTCAGTCGCGCAAGCGCTTTCTGGTCGTCGGCCGTAAGGCCGACCAGTAGTTCAGACCGGTAGAGGCGGCCCATGCGAACTTTGCCCCCATCCGATGTGTCGTATCCACCGAAGTCACGAAAGTTGGGTGCCTCGGTCAGCAGCAGAGTGGAACGATCCATACGTGTCGCTGTTCTTGTAGGAACGGGCTGACAAGGATAAGCGCTTTGAGATTGGGACGGTACGGACGGTTCATGTTCTGGAATCGATCTGCGCGGTGTTGTTTCGCCAAGCGATGCGGATATGGCGATAGGCTTGGCCTGTCGTGTGGCATACAGTCGGGCGATCAAATTATTTTGCGTGCGGCTGTGAACTGCAGGCAGCGCACTTTGTTGTCGTCAAGCGGAGGGTGAGACTCATGCGTCGTTTATCACCGATTGATGTGGCGTTTCTGCTACTCGAGAATCGGCATCAGCCGCTGCATGTCGGCGCGCTGGCCTTATTCGAGCCGCCGAAAGGTGCACAGCCGGAATTTGTCGCCGGGATCGCCGAGCGCCTCAAGCAATCGAATCGCGCGCTGGCCCCGTTTGATCGCCGCGCGCTGACGCGATTCGGTCGGTATTATTGGGAAGACGATCCGCACTTTGATCTGGCACATCACTTTGTGCACCTCTCCCTGCCCCAGCCGGGACGAATCAGAGAGCTGCTGGCCATGGTTTCGCGGGTACATAGCGCCCATCTGGACCGCGCGTATCCGCTGTGGCGCCTGTATCTGATTGAGGGCCTGGAAGACGGCCGCATCGCCACCTACATGAAGATTCATCACTCAATGGTGGATGGCGTTTCCGGCATGGGCCTGATGATCAAGTCGATGTCCGAGGACCCTGCGAAATCGCTGAACATGCCGCCGCCCTGGGAAATCGACGGGCGCGGCAAGGGCAAACGTCCGGCGCGGCGGCTGGGGGCGCTCGAGCGGCTGCGCAGCTCAGCACAATCGATTCCAAAAGTGGTTGGCGAATTGCGACAGAGCATCCGGCATTCGCGCGCGGGGCACCCTGGCCTGGTGACTAGTCTGAGTGCTCCGCGCTGCCTGCTCAATCAGAAAGTAACCGGGTCCCGGCGATTCGCCGCACAGTCCTATTCGATGCCGCGGATCAGGGCGATTGCGAGGAAACTCGCAGGAACCAGCAACGATGTAGTCA
The DNA here is from genome assembly GCA_041635265.1 of Panacagrimonas sp. Lineage (GTDB taxonomy): Bacteria > Pseudomonadota > Gammaproteobacteria > Nevskiales > Nevskiaceae > Panacagrimonas. The sequence goes on along the minus strand of JBFJJV010000059.1, from coordinate 9,342 downwards.
TGGCCATGTGCGCCGGCGCGCTGCGGGCCTATCTCCTCGATTTGAGCGCCCTGCCGGATCGGCCGCTGATCGCCGGGGTGCCGGTTTCATTGCACCTCGATCGCGAGAATGCCGAGCCAGGCAATGCAATTACCTTCATGCTCGCCAATCTGGGAACCCACCTGAGCGATCCCCTTGATCGTTTCGGCACGATCAAAGGCTCTATGGATTACAACAAATCGCGTTTCGAGAGCATGAATCAGGCCGAATTGATGGCCTACGCGCTGGGCATGCTCGTGCCGGGCGCGCTGCGTATGCGGGGCAACTGGGAGCGTATGCCGATGAATCTGGTGATTTCGCATGTGCCGGGTCCGCGCACCGAAATGTACTGGCAGGGCAGCAAGCTGAGCGGCCTTTACCCGGTCTCGCTGATCGTCGATGGCATTGCCCTCAACGTCACTCTGGTGAGCCGGAATGATCTGGTCGACTTTGGGCTGATCGCGTGTCGCCGTACCTTGCCGAGCGTGCAACGCCTGCTGGAGCATTTGTCCGATGAATTGGATGCGCTAGAGCATGCGGCGGCTTAGACCCCACCTTGGGATTGGCGAGCTCAGCCCCAAAACTGGGACGCGCCGCCATTGAAAACTTCCCCTGTATCAATGCGCTCATTACCATCAGGGCTCTTCTTAGTGTGGTGATGACAATGCGCCCGATGAATCTGATTTGTCTCATGAGCTTGTTGTTCGTTGGCAGCGTCGCAGCCTCCGACGTCTACCGCCACGTCGACAAGGATGGTGTGGTTCATTACACCGACCAGCCTCCAAGCAAGAACGCCAAGCCGCTAGAGCTGCCGCCGGTGCAGGTGATCGGCCCGCTCGTAGCGCCCGAACCCAAGACGCGCAGCAAATCAAGCAGGGCCGGCTCTGTAAGTGCTTCTGTATCGCAGGATTTCAGCCTCAGGATTGTCACCCCCACGCCAGATCAGACCTTTCGCGGCGATGATCGCCGCCTGCAGGTCGGGGTCAGCCTGAGCGAAGCGCTGCCGGAAGGCCACGGCCTGTTTTATTTGCTCGACGGCAGCCCGCAAAACCGGGCCCCATCTCGCGATCTGAACTTCACTTTGACCGGAGTCGAGCGCGGAGAACACCTGGTGAGCGTCGTCGTCGTCAATGCTCGTGGTAGCGAAATCGCCCGTGCCGGGCCGGTCATCGTTCACATGAAGCCGCCGACGGTGAGCCTGACTCAGGGGCGGCCCAATCGCTAAGGCCTGAGTAAATGTAAGCACCAGAAAAAATTAACAAAATTGGGGTATTCGCTTGGGGCGAATCCGCAATAAGCATTGGCATCCAATCGTTCTGGTTCGATCTGGAAAGCGGGTGGGTTCCTGGGAGCGCGCTTAGAGATCGCCCCAATATAGGGCGCGCCGCACCAAAATAGTGCTTATACGGTCAGACTTGGGTACGCTTCCCCGCTGCGCGCATGGCGCGTCTCTTGCAGTCCCATTTGCATCATGAAGTTTGTTCCCCGAGCGCGTATCGCGCCAAATGCGGTGCTGGATGGCATCACCACCGCTGTTGTCTGCTTGGACGCAAAGCTCGAGGTCGCGTCCATCAATGCTGCGGGCGAGAGCCTGTTCGAAGTTAGTCGCCGCCACGCGGTGGGTGAGCCGGTTCACCTTGCCTTACCCGTCTTTGCGCCTCATTTGCACCGCTTGGAGGCGGCGTCCGAGTCGGGGACCGGTTTCATCGAACACGAAATGGCGCTCAAGCGCTCCAGCGAGCTGCTGACCGTCGACTGCACCGTGACGCCGATTCAGATGGGCAAGGAGACAGGTCTCTTGCTTGAGTGTCTGCCGCTGGATCGCCTCCTGCGAATTTCGCGCGAAGAATTGCTGCAGTCTCAGCACCAGGCCTCGCGAGAACTCATCCGCGGCATGGCGCATGAAATCAAGAATCCTCTAGGGGGTATTCGTGGTGCCGCACAGCTGATGCAGATGGAATTTCCGGACTCGCAGCACAGTGAATACACCGGCGTCATCATTCGCGAGGCGGATCGTTTACAGAATCTGGTCAACCGCATGCTCGGGCCGAACAAGGTGACTGAAAAAACACCTGTCAATATTCACGAGGTCCTGGAGCACGTGCGCCAGCTCTGCGCCGCCCAGAACGAACCGGGCATTGAGCTTCGGCGCGATTACGATCCCAGCATTCCGGATATCGTTGCCGATCGGGAGCAGTTGATCCAATCGGTGCTGAACATCGTCGGCAATGCGATGCAGTCGATTACCGACGGGCCCCGGGAGGGCGGTGTCGTCACGCTGCGCACACGCACCAAGCGCCAGTTCACGATTGGTGGAACTCGCCATCGTCTGGTCATTCAACTCGACATCGAAGATACCGGGCCCGGCATCGCGCCGGACCTGATCGACCGGATTTTCTATCCCATGGTGACGACTCGCGCGCAGGGCACCGGCCTGGGGCTGCCTATGGCGCAATACCTCGTTCACGCGCACGGCGGCCTGATCGAGTGTCGCTCGGACCCGGATTGCACGGTCTTTTCTATCTATTTGCCGCTCGAAGAGGACGCCTGAGTCAAAACGGAATTGCGCCGAGTATTCAGCCAGGTCGATCGTTACTGCACGGCAACTCACTGAGAAAAAATTATGAACATAAAAAATTGTGCGCAGATCATGCGAGTTACGCTGCCTCAACTGTCGTGGCACCTGCTCTCCTTCTCCCGCGTGAACTATCCGGCTTAGAACAATGAGCAAAACACTGGAAGTCTGGGTGGTGGATGACGATGAGTCGATCCGCTGGGTCATGCAGAAATCCCTGATGCGCGCCAATATGAAAGTGCAAACTTTCGAGGGCGCCGCGGAACTCTTTGATGCGATCGAAGAAGGTCAGCCGGATGTGCTGGTGACCGACATCCGTATGCCAGGCGTCGATGGGCTGGAGCTGATGGAGCGTGTGCGTGGCAAGCACCCCAAATTGCCGGTGATCGTCATGACGGCACACTCAGACCTCGAGGCAGCCGTGGCCAGCTACAAGGGCGGTGCTTTCGAATATCTGCCCAAGCCCTTTGATATTGAAGGGGTGGCCGAACTGGTGCGTCGCGCCGCTGCGCGGCCCGAGCAGCATGATGCGCCACCGGAACTTGGCGAAACCGCCATTATTGGTGAGGCGCCTGCGATGCAGGAAGTGTTTCGCGCCATCGGCAGGCTGTCTCAGTCACAGATTACGGTGATGATCAACGGCGAATCCGGAACCGGAAAGGAGCTGGTGGCGCGCGCCTTACACGTAAATTCTCCGCGCTCCAAACGGCCATTTCTCGCGATCAATACAGCGGCTATTCCAAAGGATTTGATGGAATCTGAATTCTTTGGACACGAGCGCGGCGCATTCACCGGCGCGCAGGCGCAGCGCAAAGGCCGTTTCGAGCAGGCCGACGGCGGCACGCTTTTCCTCGATGAAATTGGCGACATGCCGGCAGATCTGCAAACACGCCTTCTGCGCGTGTTACAGAACGGGGAGTTCTATCGGGTTGGCGGTGCGTCGCCCATTAAAGTCGATGTGCGTGTCGTTGCGGCAACGCATCAAAACCTCGAGGCACTGGTGGCAGAGGGGCGCTTTCGTGAAGATCTGTTTCATCGCCTCAATGTCATCCGCATCCGGATCCCCAGCCTGAACGAGCGCAAGGCCGACGTCCCCTTGCTGATGCGCCATTTTCTGGTTCAGGCCGGAGAAGAGTTGAAGACCGACGTCAAGCGCATTCTTCCTGAAGCCATGGATCGACTCTGTGAGTACGACTGGCCTGGAAATGTGCGTCAGCTGGAGAATGTCTGTCGATGGCTCACGGTGATGGCGCCTGGACAAGACATCCATCTTGGAGATCTGCCTCCGGAACTGGGTCGAGGGCCGGAGCCGTCCGGAACAACGCCCCCCAAAGAAGCTGAACAGCGTGCACCAAGCCTGTCTGCGCTGCCGGAACAGCACGACGCCCCCGTGATGAGGGCGGAACCCCCAGAAGTCGCGCCGACGCAGACGGTCGCCACGGTGCAGGCGACCGCGCCGGTGGCCACAGACTTGTCATGGCACGAACTGCTTCGGACCTGGGCGGACGATCAATTTGCCAGCGGCGCCAGCGGTATTCTTGAGCAGGCGCTCCCGCTGTTCGAGCGCAGGCTGATCGAGTCCGCGCTGAAAGCCACCAAGGGGCAGCGCCAGGAAGCGGCCCGCAGACTTGGCTGGGGACGCAATACCCTGACTCGAAAGATTCAGGAACTCGGACTGGATGATCTCTAGACAGCAGGTCTGTCTCATGCCGTTGTGGGCTTGGCCCGGATGGTTTCCAGCATTTGCCAGGCGCCTGCAATAAAACACCCCAGGATGATACCCATCGAGGTAGGCAACTTGAATTGATCATATCCTGCGATCAAGAAGCTCCCATGAACCAAGAATACCAATAGTCCCAGACCAGCACAGAAATAGGAGTATATGACTGCGCTTGCTCTGCATAGAAGAACATTCTTGTAGCCGACCAAGAGCAGGGGAATCAATACGAGGTTGTAAAGCAAATAACCCTGAATGCCTCCGGGGGGAAAGTTGTAGAACATATCCCACTCGTGCCAGTAGGCAGCATCCATTTGGTGCAGGATGAAAAAAGTCAGGGTGAAAAGGTAGCTTCTGCTCATCCGATCACTTCCTTTCATTTGCCTGTTATCGGCTTGAATGGCGCTATCCTGTCGGGATTCTCTGACTAACTTGGTAAAAACATCAAGGGTCTCTATCACCAGCCGCAGGTCTTGTGCTGGTTCAGCTCCTTGAGGTGATTCATCAGGGGCGCAAAGTATTCAGTGATGGCCGCGGCGTCCATTTTTCGCGTGCCTGTCAGCTTTTCCAGCGTATCTGGCCAGGCTTGTGATGAGCCGAGCGCGAGCATCTGTCTAAAGCCCTTGCCGGCGTCCGCATTGCCGTAGACATCACATTCATGAAGCGGACCCTGAAAGCCCGCGGCGTCGCACAAGGCTTTCTGAAACTGGAACTGCAGAATAAAGGACAGAAAGTAGCGCGTATAAGGCGTGTTGCCGGGGATGTGGTACTTGGCCCCAGGATCGAAGTCCTCTTCGTCCCGATCGTTAGGCGGCGCAACACCTTGATACTTGGCACGCAAGGCCCACCAAGCCTTGTTGTAATCCTCCGGCGCAATCTCGCCGCTGAATACGCCCCAGCGCCATTGATCGACCAGCTTGCCCCATGGCAGAAAGACGATCTTGTCCAGCGCCAGTTTCATCTGTGAATTGATGGTTGCTTTTTCACCGCTGTGTACCTCGGCAATCAAGCCAATCTTCTGCAGATGCCTCGGGGTCAGGCTCAGCGTCACCGTGTCGCCAATGGCTTCATGGAAGCCGTCGTGCGCGCCTGCCTGGAAGATTGGCGGTAGATGGTTGTAGGAGAGGTAATAATAGATGTGCCCGAGTTCGTGATGAATGGTCCTCAGCTGTTCTTCGGTGGGCTCGATGCACTGTTTGATGCGGACATCTCCTTTCAAATTGGTGTCCCAGGCACTGGCGTGACAGACGACGTCACGATCGCGTGGTTCGACCAGCAGGGATTTTTCCCAAAAAGAGTCTGGTAGCTTGGGAAATCCGAGGGAGACGTAAAAATCTTCGGCGACCCGAGTCATCTTCACCGCCTGGGCCGCGTCGGCCTTCTTCTCCATCTCAGCCAGATCAGTCGGTCCGGGCTTGCCCTTGAATTGAGCGAGAAGACTCCGATATTCGCTGTCGCGCTGCGCGCGCAGAACTGAGCTGACATCGAGTTCTGTCTGATGTGGGTAGGGCTCCAGTAAAGCGTAAAGATTGCTCCACTGCTGAGCCCACATATTGCCCAATAGGTGGGCTGGGATCAGTCCTTTCTTAGGAACGATGTCATCGCCGTACTTGGCATTGAGCTTGTCACGTACTGCACAGTGAATCTCCTTGTAGAGCGGCTCAACCTGCGACCACAGTCTTTCTACTTCCGCAGAGAACGCCTGGCTACTCATGTCATAGCCTCCGCGCCACTGGTCACCGGTATCCTTAAAGCCCAGTTCTCTTGCCCCTTGATTCATCAGCTCGACAAAACGTTGATAATCCTTGCGAATGGGTCGCGATGTCCTGTGCCAGTTGGTCCAGGCCTCTTCCATCTCGGTGGCCGAGTAGGCAAAGGCGCGGTTGTCGATAATCTTTTCGATCTGCTGCAACTTCAGGCACTCATTTTGTCCGTCCTTGTTGGGACGGCACCATTGGCCGGATCCATAGTTGGCTTCCATTCGGGTGGAAATTCTTGCCAATTCATCCCGCAAAACGGTGTCCGACGGTGCCGGCATGGACGAGCCAAGTTTGATCAACTTGAGGGCGCGCGCAGTTTTCGAACTCAGCCCGGTGACGTCATTAAATCGCTTGGCTTCTTCAGCCGTCTCTGATTCGTAGGCAAGTTGTTCTTTGATCGCCTCCGAGGCGAGCAACTGTGCGTCTGCGGTAATGTAGGTCTGCGAGATCCAGTGCGCGGCGCTCATGCGGGCGGTGTTCTTTAGCCAGAACGCATTCACTTCAGCCACGAATTTATCCGCATCAGCAGCTGTGGGAGTTAATGATGACGGTGATGCATCGTCTGCAATCGACGATTTCTCTGTGCCTTCTTCCCCAGCTGAGGGCTTGTCGGCGCGTTTATCCTGTGAAGGTGAGCTGGGCTCGCATGCTGAGATCAGTGTCCCCAGAAGCAGAATTAACAGGCCCAGGGCGCGCGGACTCATTGCGCATCTCCCATCAATTTCTTGATCGGTTTGGTAAACAGCAGCAGAAAGAGTCCGGCACCGGCGGTCGTCAGAAACACGAACATGAATCGATCGGGCATGGCGGCAACGTCAGACGCATCGGTTAAATGCCCGGCCAACAGGCCTGCCAGCAGATTGCCCAGCGCCGAGGCGGTAAACCACATGCCAAACATCTGTCCCTGATAGCGGCGCGGGGCTAAACGATTCACTGCGGCCAGGCCTACAGGGGACAGGCACAGCTCGCCAGTGGTGTGAATCAAATAGGTCAGAGCCAGCCAGGTGATCGCTACTTTCTCACCCTGAATGACAAACTGCATGGCGAAATAGAGGATCAGAAATCCAAGGCCAATCTGGACCAGGCCGATGCCAAACTTGAACGGTGTTGAAGGATTCAGGCCGCGACGACCTAGATTGATCCACAGTGCCGCGAAGAAGGGGGCGAGGATGAAGATGAACAGAGGGTTGACCGACTGCAACCACGACGCGGGGAACTCCCAGCCTGCGACGACCCGATCGGTATGATTCAGGGCAAACAGATTGAAGCTTGAGCCCGCTTGTTCGAAGCCGGCGAAAAAGATGGCTGCAGCAACAAAAAAGATAGCAATGACACCGACACGCTTGGTTTCGTCGGAGTCCAGCCCGCCAAAAAAAGCAACGTAGACGAAAAAGCTGATCGAGATGATGACAATGAAAATTCCGGTTCCCTGGGCCAGAGAAACCGGGTTTACCTCAATCACTCCAATCAGCATTGCAACGGTAAGCGCGACGGTCAGCGTGACGAAAGCGAGCACAGCCATCCAGCCCAGACTGCGAACTTTGGCATCCCGAAGCGCATCACCGCTGCTGGAGGCACTCTGGCCGATATCGCCGAGGTGTCGGTCAAATAGCTTGTATTGAATCAGGCCCAGCACCATGAAGATGCCCGCCGCGCCAAAGCCGTAGTGCCAGCCGATCTTTTCGCCCAGATAGCCACACAGGAGCTGGCCCAGCAGGGCGCCAATATTGATGCCCATGTAGAAAATGGAGTAACCGGCGTCACGTCGTGCACCTTCATCTTTTTGATAGAGCTGGCCGACCATGGCGCTGACATTGGGCTTGAGCAGGCCCGTTCCCAGCGCGATCAGAATCAGGCCCACATAGAATGAGGCGTGCGAATTCATGGCCATGCTGAAATGACCGCTGGCAATGATGATGCCGCCATAAAACACTGCCTTACGGGCACCGATCAGGCGGTCTGCAATCCATCCGCCGGGCAGCGCGGCCAGGTAGACCGAGGCGGTATAGAGCCCGTAAATCGCGTTGGCGGACACATCAGTCAGCCCCAGACCGGGGTTGCTCCCGTCCAAGGCGGCCACCATGGCCAGTACCAGAATGGCGCGCATGCCGTAGTAGGAAAAGCGTTCCCACATTTCGGTAAAGAACAGGGTAGCAAGTCCGCGCGGATGTCCAGCCCAAGTCTGATTGTTCATGAGATGTTTTCGATTCTATTATCGATTTGAATAACGGCCCGGACCATGCCCCGGATGCCCGGCAGCGTCAATTCACGCAGATGCTATCTGCGGACCCGGGGGCTTTCCCAATTCAAGCTCTGGCCTTGGGCTAAGATGGTTGCCGTCAGGATCACTGAGATCCCTGCGGTGTGGCGACTGTTCGTTTTATGAAGAAATTTCACCACGGAAATTTACGAGAGGCACTGGTTGTGTGCGCAAGCGAAATGCTTAATGAGCGCGGACCGGAGGGTGTGAGCTTGCGCGGCGCGGCTCGTATGGCCGATGTTTCGCAGACTGCGCCCTATCGGCATTTTAAAAACAAGGAAGCCTTGCTGGCCGCGGTATCTGAGGCGGGATTTCTTGCCTTGACAGAGCTGGCCCGGCGCGCACAGGCAGCGCATCAGAATGCGCCCTTGAAGGCCTTGGAGGCGAGTGCAAAAGCATATGTGCGCTTCGCCATTCAGAATCATTCTCAGTACCGATTAATGTTCGGAACTGCGGTCCGTGGGAGTCGGCACCCGGGGCTGCGCGAGGCGGCGATGGCGGCCATGAGCAATATTGTCGACAGCATCATTGCCTGCCAGCAGTCCAATCATCTTCGTCAGGGCGATCCCAAAGATCAGGCTGTGGTGATGTGGTCACTCGTTCATGGACTGACCAGTTCGCTGATAGATGAGCAATTCCCCATCGAAGCGCGAAGCCCGGAGGCTATTGATCGGATCACCGGCTATGCCATGGCCTGCCTGATCGAAGGCATGGGTAGCCGTTCTCAAAACTAGCTTCGTAATGCATCATCGTGGTGCATGAAAAAGCCCGGCGAAGCCGGGCTTGAAATTTATGGTCCGTCGATGCTCAAACCTTTCCTAGCCGATGCAGGGCGGCCTGGGTCATATACATATCGTAGGTATCTGGCTGATGCGCTTGACTGCGGTGCTCGCCGACCTCCTTGACCTGTTCCAGACGGGTGACTTCGCCGGTCTGAATATTGGACGCCGTCACATGACCCCAGCTCCAGTACGGATGCTTGCCGTCCATGAATTTCTTGTCGCCCTTTTCG
>JBFJJV010000058.1:0-17988 GCA_041635265.1 Panacagrimonas sp. | reverse complement strand
GGGCTTTGGAGGCACGGCAGCGTTTGGCTACCGCGCGGGCAGCCTGGGCGTAGAGCTCGCCGCTTCGGCGGCCGAAATCGACGAAGATGACAACAGCCCGATCGAAAAAGTAAACCTGAACAGCGTCGGCCTCAACCTTCTCTACTACCCCTTCAAATACGTCTACGGCCTGGCTGGCGCCGGCTATATGAAGATTGATGACTTCACGCATTCCTACACGACACCCGCACCGCTTCCGCTATTACCTCCGGTGCAGCAAACCGACGTCTTTGATGACGATACACATTATTTTCAGGCCGGCATCGGCGCGATCTTCCCGCTAAGCGTAGGCCGATATGATTTCGGTATCCGTGCGGAAATTCTGGCGCGTCATCTTGAGCTGTCCAAGCCATTACGCGGCACCTACAATCGTGACCGCGAATTCGCAGACGGAATCGCCAACGTCGGCCTCTATCTGCCGCTTGGCCTGCGTCCGGTACCGCCGCCACCACCACCGCCACCGGCCGTAGTGAAGCCTGTCAAGATTTGTGCCGACGGTCTGGATAATGACAACGATGGCCTGATTGATTACCCCGAAGATCCGGGTTGCTCATCAGCCGACGACGACAGCGAAATTGATCCGCCACAATGCTCTGATGGCAGGGACAACGACGGTGATGGGGAAACAGACTATCCTCAGGACAATGGCTGCGAATCAGCCAGCGACCCGGATGAGACCGACCCCTGCCAGGCGCCGAAACCAGGCGAACGCGTCAGTCTGAAGGGCTGCGGTACTGGCGATGTCATCGTTCTCAAGGGCGTCAACTTCGACTTTGACCGATCCACCCTGACGGCCGATGCCAAGACCATTCTTGATGGCGTGGCAGATGACCTCAATGCCTATCCGGATCTCAAGATCGCACTCGGCGGGCACACAGACTCCAAGGGCAGCGACAGCTACAACCAAGGCCTGTCCGAGCGGCGCGCCCATGCCGTCCGTAAGTATCTTGAGCAAAAAGGCATTGCCGCTTCGCGCATGACTTCAGCCGGTTATGGCGAGAGCCAGCCCATTGCAGACAATGCCACGGACGCCGGACGCGCATTGAACCGCCGAACCGAGCTGACAGTCACCGAGGGCACCGCAAAAGCCAGCAAGAGCGACAACCCTGACGGTCCCTCTTTCGAGGAATCAGTTGAGGCAGAACTCCTTCGGGAAGAAGCAGCGGCTGCGGCGGATGAGTAACTGATACGCGACGGCGAGAATGCCGTTCGGTGACCAAAGCCGAGCGGTGTTCGAACCGATCGAGGTACACAATTAATTAAAGCCCAGCGCGAAAATGCTGGGCTTTTCTTTTGGCAATGGACTGATTCGCGGTGAAGTTGGCTTGCAGGATTGCGACGCGCGCACTCTTCCAAGCGTCAGATATGGCGGACCTTAGGGCGGCACCGCGCAGGCAATCGTCCTCTCCGCGAAATAGTTAGATCGACCTCTGCGCGTCTTTCCAGAATTCCTCACGGATGTCCTTTTTACGGACCTTTCCCACCGGGCTACGAGGTAGGGAGTGCCAAAATTCAATGCTCTTAGGGGACTTGACGCTTCCCAGTTCTCGCTTGCACAGCGCCATGATTTCCTCGGCCGCCACGCTCTGACCCGGCTTGAGTTCGATGACTGCTTTTACTGCCTCGCCCCATTTTTCGTCCGGCACGCCGATGACCGCACAATCCTGCACCGCCGCATGCGCCCAGATGACCTGTTCGATCTCGCTGGGATACACATTGAAGCCGCCCGAAATGATCATGTCTTTTTTGCGGTCGACGATGTAAAGAAAGTTGTCCTGGTCCAGATAGCCGATGTCGCCGGTATGGTGCCAGCCATAGGCCGAGACCTCTGCTGTTGCCTCAGGGTTTTTGTAGTAACCGGACATACGCAGATTGCCACGCACCACGATTTCGCCGCGCTCACCGGGCGGCATCAGATTGCCGTTGTCATCCATAATTTCGATAGACGTGAGCAGCGTCGGTCGACCGCAACTGGCAAGGCGATGCTCCAGTTCCGGCATGCCGATCACCTGATGATCTTTCTGATCCAGCACCGTGCAGACCATGGGTGATTCGGCTTGCCCGAAGGTTTGCACCATGACCGGACCAAAGACCTCTAGGCACTGCTTGAGTTTTTCGACCGACATCGGTGCGGCCGCATAAATAAAGGCCTCGAGAGAGGAAAAATCACGATCCCGCAGTCCCGGATGCGCCAGCAACACATAAATGGCTGTGGGCGGCAGGAACAGATGGGTCACGCCCTCCTGTTCGATCGCGTCCACGATTCTCCCGGCGTCAAACCCTGGAAGAATGATCTGCGTTGCGCCCATCGCCATCAGCATGATCGCCACGACACCGGCGGCATGCGTCATCGGCGCCACCACCAGATGAACCGGAGGTTTGTCAGTGGGTAGGGCGGCGAAGAAATTGGCAATCATGGTTTCCCACACCAGATGCGTCCAAAGGACGCCCTTGGGCCTACCGGTGGTGCCGCCGGAACTGAAGACAGTGGCGACAGCATCGCGCGTGTAGGCCACGTCGGGATCTGTTAGCGCTGCTCCTTGCAGCCACTCCTCAAGAAAGGTGCCGGCCCCGCCCTTGATATCTATGCAGACATAGCTTCTGATTTTCGGACACTGCGCCTTGATCAGCTCGATATTGGGCTCAACCTCGCTGTGGTAGAACAAGACCACCACATCGCAGTTATCGAGAATGTAGGCGTTTTCACTGGCCGTGTTGCGTGCATTGATGGGCACCCAGGCCGCGCCGGCGCGCAAAATACCAAGCAAGCATTCAAATGCCACCGCCCGGTTGGGACTGTAAACCGCTGCCTTGTGCTCGGGTTTGACCCCCTCCGCTATCAGGGCATTACCAATCTGATAAGTGCGACGCTGCACCTCCCGGTAGGTTCTGGCAACGCGGGCGTCCTGGAGGCAGACACGCGCAGGGTCGATGCCTACTCCACGGTCAAAAAAATCAATGATTCGCATGACTCCCCTTGCCTTGTTTGGCCCATTGATCAGCGGTCTCAGCAGGCCATTTTCTGTTGTACGCACGATAACACTCGCCCTCGTATCGCCGATGCCGCGCCTGATATTTAGCTCCCAATATCTGCAAGCGCACTCGAATCCTTCCCTTATCACCAGGCCGAATGAGGCGCGTTATGATGAGCTTGGGTATTTATGTTGCCGCTCAATGCAAGCACGGCAAAAACAGAACGAATGAATTACTAGCAGGGAGATCGCTATATGAGTCTTGCCAACACCATCGATTCTCTTTTGCACGAAGCCTGCGAAGGTGGAAAGATTCCCGGCGTCATCGCCACAATTGCCGACGATTCAGGCGTAATCTATGAGGGCTGCGCCGGGCTGCGCGCCAGCGACAAGCCCACACCGATGAGCTTGGACACCATTGTCTGGTTCGCCTCCATGACCAAGGCAGTGACAGCGGCGGCGGTCATGCAGCAGGTTGAGCGCGGCGCACTTTCGCTCGATACCCCTGCCGGCGAAATTTGCCCACATCTGCAGAATCCACAAGTTCTGGAAGGATTTGATGCGCGAGGCAAACCCAGGCTGCGTCCCGCCAAAGGAACGATCACACTGCGCAATCTGCTGACCCACACTTCGGGATTCAGTTACGAAATCTGGAACCCGGATGCAGCCAGGGAACTGGAACAGCGCGGCGCCAACAATGTGCTCAGCGGCACTCAGGCCGCGCTTGACCGCCCCCTGTTATTTGATCCCGGCCAACGCTGGGACTATGGCCCCGGCGTCGACTGGGCGGGTCGCATGGTCGAAGAGGTCACTGGTGAGCGCCTGGGGGACTATATGAGAAAGAATATTTTTGATCCGCTCGGTATGAAAGATGCCGCCTTTCGCCTAAACGCGGGACAAATGGATCGCTTGGCCGGCGTCCACTCAAGAGCCCCCGATGGCGCTATCGCGGCCTTCCCCTTGTTCCTGGACCAGGCCGCGGATCTCGATATGGGAGGGCATGCGCTGTATGGCGCCGTTCCCGATTACCTCAAGTTCCTACGCATGATGCTTGGCGGCGGATCTCTGGAAGGCAGTCGCATACTGGAACACCAGACAGTTGCCACGATGTCGGAGAATCAAATCGGCGATTTGCTGGTCACCGATATGCCAGCCTCCCCGCCCTTGTCCAACGCCGTGCCCACAGACCCGAGCGTCCCCTGTAACTGGGGCCTGAGCTTCATGATCAATACCAGAGACACACCACAAGGACGCTCCAGAGGCAGCCTGAGCTGGGCCGGACTGGCCAATAGCTACTACTGGATCGACCCGGTCAAACGGGTTACTGGCGTCATTCAGACTCAAATCTTGCCCTTCTTTGACCCCATGGTGGTCCCTCTGTTCATGGCCATGGAAACGGCGGTCTATCAAGCCAGGTAGTTAAAATGACCTTAGGCCGGGCCCTTGAGTGACCGAACCGTCAGCCGCCTCTCAGAGCACTAGTTTTTTTGAGCGCAAAAGTTCGCCGACTCAGAAGGAGTAGTAAAATTTGCCTTTCTCCGGCACAAAAAAAGACGCCACCTTGCGGTGGCGTTGAATGCGGTCCCGCATGTGGCGGGACTGGAGGAGACCTTGGAACATCTTGATATAGAAACGAAATATTCGATTTCAAGATCAAGATTTCCGATATCGAGTGCCTCTTTCAGACCTCGCTGCCTTGAGTGTTCTCACTGCTGGCCGCGTCTCGATGGAAAGAAGATTACGCCTCGTGTTGCATTGCAGCAATTGATTTGTTTTATTGTGGTAGTTTAGTAAAACTTATCCTTGTGATTGATAGCCATGAGACTTCCCCCTCTCAACTCCCTAAGAGCCTTTGAAGTAGCCGCGCGCCATCTAAGCCTGCGCAAGGCCGCAGCTGAGCTCCATGTCACACCTGCCGCCGTCAGCCATCAGATCAAGGCACTGGAGGCAGCGCTGGGGGTGCCGGTGTTCAAACGCCTCCCTCAGAGAATCGAACTCACCGCGGCAGGCGAAGCACTGGTGCCTCAACTCAGGGCGGCCATCGAACTGGTCAGGGCTGCCGTGGCCAATGTCCGTCAGTCCCAGTTTTCGGGGCGGGTGACCATTGCAGCTCCGCCAGCGATCGCCTCCAAGTGGCTCGCTCCTCGGCTTCGCCGGTTTTCGGCCCTCTATCCAGACATTAATCTCCACATTACTGCCAAGATTACCTTGGTCGACAGTGTCCGCGAGGGGGAGGGCGATGGCGGCAGCCTGCTCGAAGGTGCCGACATTGCTATTCGCTCAGGGAGCGGTCAATACGACAATTACACGGTAGAGATGATGTTCCCTGCCTACGCCGTCCCCATGTGCAGCCCTGATCTGCTCAACGGCCCCAAGCCCTTGCTCACTCCTGATGATCTCCGGCATCACACGCTGCTGCACCATGAGACTGGCGTGGACCAGACAGACGCCGAGCGCCCGAACTGGGGAGTCTGGCTCAAGGCGGCCAATGTCAAAGGGGTCAATGAAAAGCGCGGCCCCACCTTTAATCAAGTCGCCATGGCCCTAGAAGCGGCAGCCGATAGCGTGGGCGTGGTCCTGGGCATTCCAGTGGTCGCCTCGGCTGATCTGGAATCGAAGCGCCTGGTCATGCCCTTCGCACTGGGACTGGAAGTACCAGCGGCCTACTATCTGATTCATTCGCGTAAAGCATTGCAGGAACCTTCTGTTGCCGCTCTGCGCGAGTGGCTACTCAACGAAGCACGGAAAGAGCGCTGGACCAAGCCACCTTCAGCCGATCGACAATCAGCGCCCTCGAACACAGACTGAGGACCAGCCCCAGGCCCGCGGCGAGGAGCAAAACTTGCCCCGCGCACCCGCTGGATTCTTGGGGCAACGAATCCCTTGAAGGGCGCCCCGCAAACGTGCACAGCGCATCTAAAAGGCCTTGGCCACAATAGGCAATATAGAAAGCTGAGGGCTTAAGTCTTACCCTGCTCAGTCGACCATTTCCGTCTACAGACCCAAGAAGGCCCGAATGCATCCGTCTGCGATAGTGAGAATTGTCCTCGACAAGGTGCACCTCCGGCGCACGGCGCTAGTGGCTGCCCTTGTCGGCACTTGGCTTAGCGCCATCAATCACGGCGATACCATCCTCGAAGGTCAATGGCAGGCTTGGCTAATTCTCAAGATTTGCCTCAATTACCTGACGCCGTTTGTGGTCGCAAATCTTGGCTTGATCTCGCGTCAGGTCTCATCGCCCAGTCAGGATATTTAATTAACCATTACAGGATTCTAGCCATGTCTTCAGCCGATTCAATGCAGGCGTTTCACATCAAGCAGAACAATTTTCATGAGTGCCGCTGCGTGGAGACTGCGCTGCCCGCCATAGGGCCTGGACAGCTACTGCTGAAAGTCGACAGCTTCGCCTTTAGCGCCAATAACATCACTTACGCGGCCTACGGTGACATTCTGGGCTACTGGCACTTCTATCCACAGAGCGGTGGCTGGGGTCAGATTCCAGTCTGGGGCTTTGCCGACGTCATCGAATCAGCTGTGGATGGGGTCGCCATCGGCGAGCGTCTGTTTGGCTATTGGCCCATGGCCAGTCACGCCGTTCTGACACCAAAAGCCTTGGAGGCCGACACCCTCTTTGAAGGGGCGGAATCGCGTCAGCAACTCAATTCTTTCTATAACCGCTACACACGCTGTGCCGCCGACCCCGGCTACCGATCAGATCAGGAAGACTGGCAGTCCATCTTTCGCCCGCTCGGCCTGACCGCCTTTTTGCTGGACGAACACCTGGCCGAGCATCAGTTCTGGGACGCCGAAGCCATCATTCTTTCCAGCGCCTCGTCGAAAACATCGATCAGTGTCGCGCATTTTCTGCATCAACGAGCCGCCTGCAAAGTAGTCGGCCTGACCTCAGCACGACACCTGAATTTTGTGGAACAGCTCGGTTGCTATGACGAGGTTGTCGAATACGGTCTGATCGAAAGCCTGCGCGAGGATCGCCCCTCCATCTTTGTGGACATGTCAGGCAATGCCACTGTGCAGATGAGCGTGCACCAGCAACTTGGGTCCAACCTCACACAGAGCGTGAGCGTCGGCGGCACGCACTGGACTGAGATACGACCTGGTCTTGCGCTACCGGGCCCAACACCGGAATTTTTCTTTGCCCCGGATCATATCCTTCAACGCCTATCTAGCTGGGGGGCGCAAGATTTCAACCTCCGCTTCAAAGATGCCTGGCTCAGCCTCATGCCCCGCGTACAGGCGGGCATCCAGATCGTGCGTGGCCAAGGTCAAGCTGCGACAGAAGACGTTTTTCGCGCCTTCCTCGAAGGCACGCCATCCGCGAACAAGGGCTACATTCTTAGCCTTTAATAAGCGAGAAGCCGGGCGCCCATTAATTGGCTCGAGGGCGCCGCGAAATTACACGCCCATGGCTTGTTTCAAAGCCTGCTGACCCGCGGCGAGCGTCGCCGGATCTGCCAGTTCGGGGCGACCTGTGTCATATGGCGGCTTGGGGGCGTACTCCAATACCAGCTCAATCATCCGACCTACGGGTTCGCCTGCCCACATGCCTGCAATGGCTATGCCGAAGTCGATGCCCGATGTGACGCCGCCGCCGGTGAGTCGATTTCGATCAATACATACGCGCTCTTCGGACACCTCGGCGCAAAACTGTGCCAACTGCTCACGCGCACCCCAGTGCGTCGAAGCCCGATAGCCTTTCAAGAGTCCGGCGGCGCCCAACAAAAGTGACCCCGTACATACACTGGTGACCCATTTCGCTTTGTGACCACGCCCTGCCAGAAAAGCCATGATTTTCTGATCACCCATGAGGTCCAGCGTGGGCTTGGTGCCGCCACCGACCATGAGCACATCCGGCGATTCCCAGCAATCATCGAGGCAATGAGTGGCGTGCACGATCATGCCGCAATCGGTCATCAGCGGCCCCTTCTCATGCCAGGCGAACTGGATTTCATAATTTGGCAGCAAGCTCCAAGCCTGAATCGGGCCGAGCAGATCCTGCAGCGTCATTCCGGGATACACCAGCGCCAATACTTTCATCCTGCGTTCTCCTGAATGCTCATCATTAATTATTTCGCAGCGCACGTTCTTCATTGATGGCCCTGGCAACTGCCGGGCGCGAACACATTCTCTGGTGATAGCCGGCAAGAACTGGCCATCGCTGTAGATCAACTTCTGCCGCAGCAGCCCAGTTCAGCGTCGTCGTCAGATAGGCATCCGCCACGGTGAACCGATTCCCCAGCAGATACTCGCGTGACTTCAGATGCTCGGAGACATAATCGTATTTGCCGGGTAGTGATACTTCCCTAGCATGCACTCGGGCGGCCTGCGGCGAGCTCGGGTTGAAATAGGCGTAGTAGACCTGTTTGTGGATCTCAGCGCCGATATAGTTGAGCCACTGCTGAAGTTGGTAGCGTTCGAATGCACCCGCAGGCGGGGCCAGACCGGAATCGGGTGCCCGATCAGCCAAATACTGCAGAATGGCCGGCCCTTCAGTAAGGATATGCCCCTCATCGGTACGCAGCGCTGGGACCTGTCCCTTCGGATTAACTGCAAGATAATCGAGTCCATCCAAGGTTTTGCGTGAGCCCAGATCCACCTGAAAAAACGCGACGTGCTGATTGCTTTCGTAGACCGTTATCCGGCTTGCCAATGAGCAGCTCATCGGCGCGAAATACAATTCCATAAGTGATCTCCTTGCGTGAGCTTTGTTTTGTCACTTCGTTTTATGTACCGTATCGCAAATTAACTCACAGCGTCAATTTTTTATGCGAAGTGATACAAAAATAGGCGGAAAACGGCGCGGCCGACCACGGGCTTATGATCCGGATGCGGCCCTGGCCCAGGCCGCGGACTCGTTCTGGTCCAGTGGCTACGGTGGCACCTCATTGGATGAACTGTCTGAGGCCACCGGCATGAACCGTCCCAGCCTGTATGCAGCGTTTGGCAACAAACAGGCGATCTATATCCGGGCGATGGACAAGTTTGGCCAGCATATGGCAGCGCAGATCGAGCGGTCGCTGACAGGCCCGCTGCCCCTCGAGGCCTCACTGCGTGCCTTTTATGGCGCAGTTCTGAACGTCTATTTTTCCAGTAAAGACGGCGCACGTGGCTGCATGGTGATATGCACGGCGACGACCGAAGCCCACACTGACCCGGTCATCCGAGAATATCTGGACAAAACCCTGCAGCGAATTGATGAGGCGCTGATCGGGCGCTTCAAGCGCGCGATCGCCGAGGGCGAACTGCCAAAGACAGCCGACGCCAGCACACTGGGCCGGATTGCAGCCGCCAGCATGCACAGCATTGCGCTGCGATCGCGAGCTGGACAATCCAGGGCGAGCCTCAAGCGCATGACTGACGCCACTGCCAAGCTGCTCGCAGCATAAAATCAGCTGCACACCGTAAGCGGCCGAATGCTTCGCTGCTGACCACTCGACAAAAACGATAAATGCGATCCATGTTCACCCGACTCTGGGCCACCGCGCCTGCACTGCTGGCATTGGCTACCCTATTCTGGTCCGGCAATTTTGTGCTCGGGCGCGCCATCCACGCAGATATCCCGCCCATCGCGCTCTCGTTCTGGCGCTGGACCATTGCCTTTTGCGTGGTGATCTACTTCGCCTGGCCACAGCTGCGGCGTGATGCCGCCGCCCTGCGCGCACATGCAGGCCTGATCTGCCTGCTCGCATTCCTCGGTGTCGCCACCTTCAACGCATTAGTTTATTACGGTCTGAACACCACCACCGCCGTCAACGCCGTGCTCATGCAATCGACCATGCCAGTGATCATCATTTTCAGTTCCTGGCTGATCTTCCGTGAATCGATTTCCACCATGCAAGTGCTCGCAATGCTGATCTCGCTCTGCGGCGTTGTCACCATTGCCAGTAGCGGCTCCATTGAAAACCTGCTCGCTCTGAAACTCGTGCCCGGCGACGGCTGGGTGATGCTGGCCGTACTGTTTTACGCCTTGTATTCGGTATTACTCAGGAAACGACCCGCCACACATCCGCTGAGCTTTATTGCCGTCACCTTCTTTATCGGCGCGATGATGCTGCTGCCGGCCTATTTGTGGGAACACTTCCAGGTCAGGCAAATTCATTTAAATGGCCCGACTCTGGCGAGTCTGGCCTATGTAGGGGTGCTGCCCTCGGTCGCGGCCTATCTGTGCTTCAACCGCGCGGTGGAACTGATTGGCGCGAATCGCGCAGGCCAATATCTTCACCTGATGCCGGTATTCGGCACCGCGCTCGCCGCCATGCTGCTCGGCGAACGCCTGTTAGCCAGCCATGTGGGCGGCGCAGCCCTGATTGCGCTGGCAATTCTGCTGGCGCAATACGCAGCCAGAAAAGCCAGCGCGATCAGCTAACCCTGTTGGACTGACTTAGGCCTTCTTGGGCCAGACCGCCATGGCCGTCATCAACAGGAGCACCGGCGAAAGAATCAGGCTGGGCACACCAGGAGCGGCTGCAATCACGCCGATCAGGCTGGCCTCGCCCAGCGGGCTGTCACCAAAAGTGAGCCCGTGATTGGCTGCAGCGTTACCGACCCAATAGAACCAGACGAAGGACCAGGCCGCATAAATATAGCCGTAGACCATGAACTTCATCCGGCCCGGCGTGACATTGAATTTCGGCAAGGCAAATGCAGCGGCCAGCACCAGAAGGCCATTGGCCACGCAACCGGTATGCGCACGAACCCAGCCTTCCGTGGAGCCAAAGACACTAAAGTTGACGATATGGCCGGGCCAGACTTCCCAGCCGCCGACCAGACGACTCATCAGCATAAATCCCGCCAGCACACCTGAAAAAACAACCAGCATGCCGTGCGCAATCATGATGCGTTGAAGTCTTTCCATTTTCATCTCGCTCCCTATTTTTTATTTCTTAAAAGATACCGAAAAATCAACGGACTCTTTGCTAGCCACTCGTCGATCAGAGTCCGGATCATAAAGCATCACGTTGCGTGGCCACGCACAGCCTTGTGAGAATGAGTGGCTCAGTGGCTGCACGATCCCAATGCTCAAGCTGATCTTATTGGCCTGCGATTCGGGAGAAAGCAGAATGAGCCTGCGCACAAAAAGGCACGCAGAGCGCATTGGGCACACCTTGCTTTTCGTATTCTTCTTCGCCCATTCCGTCAGTTACGGAAAGTCAAAAAACAAAAAGCTTTGACATTGGCGCATATATCGTTACTGTATATCCATACAGTTTCTAGAGGTTTGCAGCCGCTATGCTCACCCCCCGCCAGACCGAGATTTTTGACTTTATCCGCAGCCAGATCGAAAGATGGGGTGCACCGCCAACGCGGGCGGAGATTGTCACGGAGTTCGGCTTCGCCTCGCCCACCGCGGCGGACGATCACCTACGCGCCCTTGAAAAGAAAGGCGTGATCGAACTGGTCCCGGGGGCTGCACGGGGCATTCGTCTGCGTGAATCATTGACGCACCAATTCAGCTTGCCACTGATTGGTCGTGTGGCGGCCGGCTCGCCGCTGCTGGCGACCGAGAATCTGGAACGGCATGTGCCGGTAGAAGCCGCCCTGTTCAAACCGCGGGCGGATTACCTGCTGCGCGTCATGGGCGAGTCAATGATCGACATCGGCATTCATGACGGGGATCTGCTCGCCGTGCACAAACAGCAAACTGCCCGCAACGGTCAGATTGTGGTAGCGCGCATCGGCGATGAAGTCACCGTCAAACGGTTTCAGAAACAGGGCAAAGTCGTGCACCTGCTGCCTGAGAACTCGAACTTCAAACCGATTCGCGTCGATCTTTCGCGCGAAGAGTTGAACATTGAAGGTCTGGCGGTCGGCCTGTTGCGTACCGGCGGATTCGGGCGCGGATAATGCCTCAGCGTCGACAAGACATTCATCAGCCATCTTACTGAGCACGCATATGGAACCACGCATCAGCCTCATCACCCTGGCCGTGGCTGAGCTTGAACGCGCTGCACACTTCTATGGAGCGGTACTCAAGCTGCCTCGCGTGCCGATGCCTGCCGAGGCCAAAGTTGCTTTTTTTGAGATGGGCCATACCTGGTTATCTCTTTTTCCACGCAGCGATTTCGCAAGGGAAGTCGGCATAGCCGAGGAAGAGATTGCCAGCGGAGGTCGCTGCGGCGTCACCCTGGCGCACAATCTGGGCAGCATAGAAGCCCTTGATGCCTTGTTTGCGGAACTGAAGGCATCGAATGCAAAGATCACCCGGCCGCCGCATAAAACGTTCTGGGGCGGATACTCGGCTTACTTCAAGGACCCGGATGATTTTCTCTGGGAACTGGCATGGAATCCGCAGTTTCCACACGTCTGAATCCAGATGAACTTCTCGGCCCCAAGCTCTGGCGCGCAAGCGAACAGGCACAGATCCGGACCGAGGCCACTGGCTATCACGAACTGGATCGCATCCTGCCCGGCGGCGGCTGGCCGATCGGCGCGGTCAGTGAAATCCTGCATGGCCGCTTGGGTGTGGGGGAACTGAGCCTTGCCCTGCCCTTGTTGGCACGGCTGACTCAGAAAGCGCGTCCGGTTGCACTGATCTCACCACCTCTGAGACCTTATGCACCGCGGCTGGCCGCCAGTGGTGTGCAATTGCAGCATCTGCTCATTGTTGAAAAATCGTCCGATGCAGATGATGCACTCTGGTCTGCCGAGTTATTGCTGCGTGCCGGGGCTGCCGCCGTGATGCTCTGGGCAGACAAGGTAAAAATCCAGTCACTGCGCCGTCTGCAACTGGCCGCAGAAAGCATGGATGCCTGTGCCTTGCTGCTGCGCTCAGATCAATATGCCGATGAATCCACACCCAGTGCCTTGCGACTGAAAATATGGCGTGCGCGCGGCGCCCCACAGGTGGAAGTCCTGAAATGTCGCGGTGCGCATGGCGCGTCGATCAGTCTGAACCGTGCAAGGCCGCAGCTTTCTGTTGCTTGAAACAGCGCCGCAATCAGCAGATCAGGCCACTCACTCTTGCAGGATCACTTCAATCGCGGCGCGAACACGTGCCGGCAACAGACGACTGCCTGGATACAGCAAGTTGATCGGAAGCTTTGCCGGACGACTGGAGGGCAGCACCTCAACCAGGGTGCCGCGGCCAATGGCGTCTGCCACCACGTAATCAGGCAGTTGGCAGAGTCCCAGACCCAGTAGCGCAGCCTGGAGCAAACCTTCGGTCTCATTGACCTGGATGCGTGCGTTCGGATGCAATTCGAGCACATTTCCGCGCTGCCGGAATTGCCAGGGTCGGCGACGGCCGCTACCGGGCATGCGAAAGATGACTGCGCTATGGCCGGACAACTCATCGATCCTTTTCGGCGCCCCGCGTTCTGCCAGGTAATTGGGGGAGGCGCATAGCACTAGCCCCTGCCAATCAATCTGCCGGGCGATGAGCGAAGAATCCTTCAGCGCGCCAATGCGGACCACCAGATCGACGCCATCGCGAATCACGTCGATCGGTGCATCGTTGAGACGGACATCCAGGGTCAATTCCGGATAGCCCTGCACCCAGTCTGCAAGACGCGGCAGAAGGATGTTCTTGCCATAAAAGACGGGCATATCCAGGCGCAGCGTGCCGACCAAGGCATGCTGCGCGCCGCTCGCCTCGGCCTGCAGTGCCTCCAGTTCAACCAGCACCCGCTCGCAGCGCCGGAATAGACGCTCACCATCCGGGGTCAGGCTGACCTGCCGCGTCGTCCGGTGAAACAACTTGACCCCCAGCGCTCTCTCCAGACGCCCTACGGCCTTGGCCAAGGTCGACGGTGCGCCGCCCATTTCCCGGGCAGCAGCGGCAAAGCTGCCGTGTCGGGCAGTCTGGGCAAATGCCAGTATTTGCTGTATTGAGGACATGATGTCCCTAATCTTAGGATCTTACGGATACTTCTGCTTCAATCTCTTCGCAGGGATACTAGCCACCCCTCAAAACCAAGGAGACTGACATGCACGTGATCGAACAAGGTAAACCGCAACCCTCCGAAATTCCCGGAATCCGGCATGTCACCTGGGCTGGCCATGGAGACGGACTGTCACAACTCTCGGTCTGGCGGCAGACGCTGGCGCCGGCTGCTGCCACGCCGCCACACCGGCACGACTGTGATGAGGTGCTGCTCTGCCATGCCGGACGGGGCGAGGTTCACAGCGAAGATCAGGTGCAAAGCTTTGGCCCGGACAGTACCGTGATCCTGCCGGCTGGAAAATTTCATCAGCTGTTCAATGTGGGCACAGCACCACTGGAAATCACCGGCATCCTGGCTCAGACACCGGTAAAAGCCTATCTGCCGGACGACGAAGTTCTGGAACTCCCCTGGAGGAGTTGAAACCCTCGCTTGGCAAAATTGCATAACTGTATGAATATACAGTTATGCAAAATATCTCAATCACGCCACTCCTGACCCAGCTCGCCTGTTGTACAGCGGCTTGAATGCTTGCAGTCGCTCCGACCATGCTCTGGCTCTGTCTCCATTTTCCGCAACTGCCTCTGTCCGCTCTGGGCGCAGAACCGGATGAGCTTATCGCCGTTGTCGAGCAAGCGGCCTCACAGCGCTGGCTGATTACCCCCGCCGCCGATTGCGCTGCTGGTAGTTCACTGGCACAGGCTTCCATGCTGTATCCCAAGCACCAGTACAAGGTGCGCAAACCACAGGCCGAACAGGAAGCCCTGTTGCGTCTTGCACACTGGGCCTACCGCTTTGGGCAGCCTGTCACCGCACAGATTCATGACTTGATGGAAGTTGGCCGCGTGCCGCGCGCGCTGTTATGGATAGAGATTGGCAGCAGCCTGAAACTCTTTGGCGGCATTGCAGCCCTGCGCAAACAGCTCTGCAGTGAGCTGATCGAGTTTGGGCACATTGCCCAACTTTCAATCGCACCGACGCGCGCAGGGGCCGAGTTGCTGGCCTGCTCTGGATGCGCACAGCCGATTCAGGACATGACGACACTACGCAAATGCATTGCGGATCTTCCGCTCCACGTTTTGCACTGGCCGGAATCGGTGCTCAAAGCGCTGTCTGGTGTCGGATTCAAAAACATCGGCGCCTTGCTCGATGTACCTCGTGATGCTTTTGTTCGCCGCTTCGGTGCGGCGCATCGAATGGCACTGGATCGAATCATCGGCACCGCCAGCGAACCAATGGATGCCATCGTCCCGCCGGAAACATTTCGCCGCCGCTTTGAACTGGCGGCCGAGATTGAAAATGCCACAGGGCTACAATTCCCGCTCAAGCGAATGTGCTCGGAGTTGCAGGCCTATCTGCGGACAAGAGATCGTGGCCTGCGCAGCGTCAGTCTTGTGGTCTCGCACGCAGGGGCGAGACAAACACATATCCACGCGCAATTTCTTGATCCACACCGTGATGCCACACGCATGTTCAATGCGCTAAAAGAACGGCTGGATCGCGACGGCCTGCCGATGGCGGCCAGAGAGCTGTTACTGTTGGCTGACAATTTTACTGAAGCCTCGGTGCCGCAGACCGATCTGTTTGATCAGCGCGCAGGACAGGCCCAGCTCTGGGCCGCTGCGATTGAACGCATTCGTGCACGTCTGGGCGAAGAAAAAGTCTGGACACCCAGGATGGTGGAAGATCATAGGCCGGAATACAGCACCAAGCGCAGCGGCGATCAATGGAGCGGGACACAATCACCGCCCTCAGCACATGCTGCAGACAGTGCCTTGTACAAACCTACTTTCCTGCTACAAACACCCTGGCCCATGCCCGCACCAGCATGCCCTGAACTTCAAAGCTTTGAGCGGATTGAATCAGGCTGGTGGGATCAAAACGACATCCGGCGCGACTACACCACACTGGACATCAACGGCGCCAGAGCCTGGGCATTTCGGGAAGTGGGCAGCGGTGCCTGGTATCTGCATGGATGGTGGTCGTGAAGCCCGAACAGCGTTTGGCATCGCCTATGCCGCATCATAATCAAGAAAACACATTGATTTGGCACAAATCAGGAAATTCCAATTATTCTTGAGTCTCACGCATTGAACGAGCCCGCCATGAGCCGGAATGAGAACGATCCCTTCGTCAAATTCAAAAATGCACAGCGCGAAGCTTGGGCGCTGTTTGCTCCGCTAGCGACATTCACAACCCCGGCTGCTGCACAGCTGGTGGAATTTGCGCAGGTCAAAGCAAATCAACCGGTGCTGGATATCGCCTGCGGTACCGGCGTGGTTGCCGTTACGGCCGCGCAGCGTGGCGCTTCGGTGAAGGGACTGGACCTGTCACCTGTGCTGCTGGAAGACGCCCGCAAGAATGCCGAAGTCATCGGACTCAACATAGAATTTACCGAAGGCGATGTCGAGCAACTACCCTATGCCGACAACAGCTTTGATCTTGTCCTCAGTCAGTTCGGTCATATGTTCGCCCCGAGACCCGAAGTGGCGGTTGCCGAGATGTTGCGTGTGCTCAAACCCGGTGGCCGCATCGCGTTCGCCACCTGGCCGCCGGAGCTGATGATCGGACTGATGTTTTCTCTCACTGGCAGCTACACCAAACCGCCGGCGGGCGTTGCCGCGCCACCGGCCTGGGGCAAGCCGGACACCGTGCGCGAGCGCTTGGGCACGGCAGTCACGGACCTGGAGTTTCAGTATCGGGAGATCACCATTCCAGCCCTGAGTCCACAGCACTATCGCGCGGGCATGGAAGCTGGGGCGGGCCCGGTCTATAAAGCGGTCGAAGCCCTCAAAGACAAGCCGGCTGAACTGGCCGAGTTCCGTTCAAAGCTTGATGCCATCATCCAGCGCTTCTTCAGCGAGAATCTGATTCGACAGACCTTTCTCATGTCACGCGCCACAAAACTCTGAACCTTCAGAGGCGAACTTGCCAGGCCATTCCGTCGATGCACGCACTGCTCGTATCAGTGTCTGCCGCAGATAAAGAGCACTCCAACCGGCAAGTGCTGCAATACTCCTGAGCACAGAAAGATCACTCGAAAAAGGATGAGGACATGAGCCAGAACAAACAATGGATATTCAAGCAGCGCCCGGTTGGTGATGTCAGCGACAAGGACATCGTGCTTGAAACCGGAACGATTCCTAGTGCCAGCGAGGGCGAACTGGTCATTCGGACCCAATACATTTCCCTCGATCCCGCGAACCGCGGCTGGATGGGTGAAAAACCAACCTATATGGATCCCATTCCGCTGAACGGTCCAATGTACGGACTGGTTATGGGCGAAGTGATCGAATCGGGCAGCGCCCAGTTCAAGCCGGGCGACAAGGTCATGGGCATGGGCAGCTGGAGCGAATACTGCAAAGTGCCGGCCGCGGCGGTGAATGCCGTACCGCAAATTCCGGGCATCGATGAGCAAAGCATCTTCGCCATGTTCATGATCGTCGGCCCCACTGCCTACTTCGGCATTCATGACATCTGCGTCCCCAAGAAAGGCGAAACCCTGGTCGTATCTGGCGCTGCTGGTGCAGTCGGCTCCATTGCCGGACAGCTGGGCAAGGCCCTGGGTTGCCGCGTTGTAGGCATCGCCGGCGGGGCAAAGAAATGTGGCTTCGTGACTGGCGACTACGGCATGGATGCCGCCATCGATTATAAAAATGAAGACGTTGCTGCACGACTTAGCGAACTGTGCCCGGACGGCATCGACTGCTTCTTTGACAACGTCGGCGGAGACATTCTCGATCACGTCATGGGACAGATGAATGACTTCGGACGCATCGCGCAGTGCGGCGCGATTTCCATCTATAACGCCAAGAAGCCAGTCCCTGGCCCGTACAACTATATGAACGTGGTGGTTCGCCGCCTGAAGATTCAGGGCTTCATCGTCATGGACTACGCCGCCCGTTATCCCGAGGCCTACACAAAGCTGGCCGAGTTACGCCATGCCGGCAAGCTCAATTGGAAGCTTGAAGAAGACCAGGGAATCGAAAACACCCTCAGCGCCTTCCGAAAACTCTACTCCGGCGGCAACGAAGGCAAGATGCTGCTCAAGGTGAGTTAGTACAGCAATCCAAAAATGT
>JBFJJV010000057.1:0-18009 GCA_041635265.1 Panacagrimonas sp. | reverse complement strand
CGCCTACCTCGAACAGAAAGCACGGCTGCTTGCGGAAGGCGTACTGTTTGAGGCCAGTGACCGGATCCGTTTTAACACCTATGGATGGAAGCGCAGCCCTGCGCCCCTGCTCGATTAGGATTTAATTGTTGGCAGAGCCTGCGGAAGGGGGGCGGGAGTCCGGGTGCTCACCAGATTTTGATACGTTGCTTCTCAGGCTTGTATAGCTGATCGCCTTCCCTGACCTCAAAGGCTCGGTGAAACTCCGAGAGGTTTACCATCACGCCATTGGTTCGATATTCGCTGGGTGCATGGGGGTCGGTTCGCAGGCGATTGAGGAGATTCTCTTCTCGGTAGAGCCGCCGCCAGATCTGCGCCCAGCCCATGAAGAGGCGTTGATCAGCGCTGAATCCATCAATTACTGGCGCTGACTTTCCCTCTAGGGACAAGTGATACGCCCGGTGGGCGACGGTTACGCCGCCAAGGTCGGCAATATTCTCTCCGAGCGTAAATTCGCCATTGATGTAGCGTCCCTTGATTGGCTCATAGGCGCTGAACTGCTCGGCCAGGCGCTGGCCTAGCGCGTCAAATCGTTTGCGGTCTTCGGCGGTCCACCACTTGCGCAGATTGCCGTCGCCATCGTACTCAGAACCCCGGTCATCGAAGCCATGGCTGATCTCGTGGCCGATCACAGCGCCGATAGCGCCGTAGTTGACTGCATCCTCGGCCGCTACGTTGAAAAATGGCGGCTGCAAAATGGCTGCCGGAAAAACGATCTCGTTCTTTTCGGGGTTGTAGTAGGCATTCACAGTCTGCGGCGGGATGCTCCATTCATTGCGGTCGATCGGATTGCCGAGCTTGTTGAGATCGCGCTGGTATTCGAATACGGCTGCGCGGCGCTGATTGCCGACAGCGTCGCCGGCAATAATCTTTAAATTGGCGTAATCACGCCATTCATTCGGGTAGCCGATCTTGTAGCTGAACTTGGATAATTTCAGTCTTGCCGCCTTTTTGGTCTCTGCGCTCATCCACCCGAGTTCATCGATGGCCAGTCCGTATGCCTCAATGAGTTTTTGAACCATGTCCTCCATACGCGCCTTGTTTTCGGGCGGGAAGTGACGTTCTACATAAAGTCGCCCGAGCGCCTCGCCGAGCGCTGACTCGACAGTGCCCACACCCCGCTTCCATCGCGGCTGAATCTGCTCAATTCCGTTGAGACGTTTTCCAAAGAACGCGAAGTTTTCGGCAACAAATTCCTGGGGCAGAACACCTGCAAATTCGTTGAGTACACGCCACTGCAGATATGTTTTCCATCGTTTCAGGCTTTGTTCCTGAACCATGCGACTGAGCTCGGCAACATAGCTGGGCTGGCTGATCAGAATGGTATCCAATCCGCCGTAGCCAACCGCATCCAAAAAGCTCTGCCAGTGCATGCCCGGCATTGCTTTCTGCATTCCTGGCGCCGCATAGACGTTGTAGCGCTGAATCGGGTCGCGGCGCTTGACCTTGTCCCACTGCGCGCGCGCGAGCTCGGTTTCCAGGGCCAACACCTCAGCCGCCGCGGTTTCGGGATCGGGCAGGTCTGCGAGTGCCCACATATTTCGTACGTGGTCCACAAAGGCGCTGCGAATGCCTCTAAATTTGTCGTCCTGAATCAGGTAGAAGTCGCGGTCTGGGAGGCTAAGCCCGCCCTGATAAAGGTCTCCTGCGTATTGGCTGGAATCCTTGGCGTCCTGGTGAATGTAGGGTAGCAAAGGCAGATTGACCCCTTGCACCACGAGTTTGCCCAGGTAGACCGGTATCTGCGCGGACGACTTCAGATTGTCCACCTCTGCCAGGAGCGCGGCCACCGGCTGGATGCCAAGGGACGCAATTTTTTCCTGATCCATGAAACTGGCGTAGTAGTCGCCGACTTTGCGGGCATTGCTTCCCGCCGGATGACTTTGGCTGCTTGCCAGTTCTTCGACGATGGCGCGCAGCTGCTTCTCGGCTTCGTCGGCCAGTACGCTGAAGCTGCCGTAGTTGGACTTGTCCGCTGGAATCTTGGTGCTTGCCAGCCAGGTTCCATTCACTGCCCGGTACAGATCATCCTGCGGTCGAACCTGAGTATCGAAATGACCCTTGTCGATGCCAGAGCCCAAGTCTGAGTTCTGGGCCAATCCTTCTACGGGCAACAGTGCCGTGAGCACGCAGCTCATTGTGGCTAAAACAGACATTCCTTTTGCCTTCACTTGTTTCATTTCTATTCGGATCATGGCGAAACCTTGGTTGAACTCAATTTATTTATACGTGCCGGGCGTGAAAATAGAGCGCAATGTAAATCCGCGGGTCAATCAGCAGGCCTTCCTGACGCTTGTCCGCGATCCAGCTTTCGATCGTGTCGATGGGCACGATATGGACCTTGATATCCTCGTCATCCACCCCGCCGCCGGCGCCGACGCGCTGGAGTCCACTGACGCGGGTGAAATAGCCGATTTCACTGGTCATGCCGGCCGCAACCGGGCCTTCGCAGAGGATCTCAGCCCGGGCGCCGGTAAAGCCGGTTTCTTCTTCCAGTTCCCGTAAGGCCGAGCTCTCGACACTTTCATCCGAGGTTTCCACGCTATCGCCGATGATGCCGGCCGGCAGTTCGATCACCCCTTTTCCTAGGGGAATTCGGAATTGTTCGACCAGCAGCAATTCCTGTGCATCCGTCACGGCGATAACGAAGCCGGCGCCGGTGGAGCGCTGTCGACTGACGTATTCCCAGTGATGGTGTCGCAGCAGCTTGAGAAACTCGCCATCGTGCAATGTGCGAAGGCTCATCGGATGGAGCCCCCTTGTTTATTGATGGGTTCGACGGACCAGCTGGGACGCGGGCCTTGCGCCAATGCTTTTGCGAGCCAGGCCAGTTCGATGCCGGCCTGGCGGTCAAAGCCGTAGGGTGGATTGATAACCAGCAGGCCGCATGCGTGCATCTGGCCCTGACTGCGGGCACCGTTATCAAAAGTGCAATTAAGCAACTCGCTATCGTTCAGACGGGCCACGCGCCGAAGGAAGCGCTGAGGATCATGTTGCTGTTTGAGTGGATACCAGACGGCGTAGGTGCCATTTGCCCATCGCTTGAGCGCCTTTTGCAGGAATTTCTCGCATTGTAAAAACTCGTCACGGGCCTCGAAAGGAGGGTCGATCAGGACGAGTCCGCGCTTCTCCGCGGGAGGGACAAATGCATGCGACTCGTACCCGTCTCTCTGGTGGACTGCGGCTCTGGGCGTATTGGTTTTTAGGACCTGGGCCACTTCCGCGATGCGCTCGCAGCAAATCATCCGGTCAGATGCCCGCATGCACATTTGCGCGATTTGCGGAGAGCCAGGATATATCCGTCCCTCGGGAAAGGTCTCTGCCAGCTGGCGCATCAGTCCTTGATAGATTTCAATCCACGCCGGTGTACTGTCCGCTGTCGCCATCCGCCCGACGCCTTCTTTCCACTCGTCTGCGCGAGCTGCGTCACCGGAGCTCAGGTCATAGAGTCCAGCCCCGGCGTGTGTATCGAGATAGAGAAAGGGTTTTTCCTTGCGGCTGAGCCCCTGTAGCAGCCCGATCAGCAGGACGTGTTTGAAGACGTCGGCGAAATTTCCGGCGTGAAATGAATGTCGATAATGCATGGGCCATTATCGTCTGTGGAGCCGATCCTGTGTGCAGGAAGCAGCGGATCGACACCCCGGGGGAGGTGCGAGTGGCCAGTGAGGTACTACACTATGCGCCAATAGATGGAAGTTGAGTTTGGTTTTGACGATGGAGAAAAAATGAGCAATATCGACACCGTACTCGAGGAAAAGCGAGTATTTCCACCTGCCGCGAAATTCTCGGCCAAGGCACGGCTGAATGCCGAGTCATTGGACGCCCTGCGCGCGGAAGCCGATAAGGATCCGGTGGCATTCTGGGGTGATCTTGCGCGCAAGCAGATTGCCTGGCAGACCCCGTTCCGCACGGTGCTAGATGACAGCAATGCGCCAAATTACCGCTGGTTTCATGATGGCAAGACCAATGCTTCAGTCAATTGTCTGGATCGACATCTGGGCGAGCGGGCCGACAAGATCGCGATTCGCTTCGAAGGCGAGAATGGTGACACCGAGAACCTGAGCTATCGCCAACTGCATGGCGAAGTCTGCAAGCTGGCCAATGGGCTGAAATCGCTGGGCATCAGCAAGGGGGATCGGGTTGTTCTGTATATGCCGCACACGCCGCAAGCTGTAATTGCCATGCAGGCCTGCGCGCGCATAGGCGCTATCCACTCAGTCGTCTTTGGCGGCTTCTCGGCCGCCGCATTGCGCGATCGAATCGAAGGGGCAGGAGCCAAGCTGGTGATCACCGCAGATGGAGGCACCCGCGGTGGCAACATTATCGAGCTCAAGAAAGCGGTGGATGACGCTCTGGCTTCCGGCTGTGCGACGCTGGAAAAAGTTGTTGTGTTCAAGCGCACCGCCCATGAAGTCAGCTTTGATCCGAGCCGAGACATCTGGTGGCATGAACTATGTGCCGCACAATCTGATCGCTGCGAGCCGGAGTGGGTTGAAGCCGAGCATCCGCTGTTTTTGCTCTATACCTCGGGCTCTACTGGAAAACCCAAGGGCATCCAGCATTCCACCGGCGGTTATCTGCTGGGCGTGCACATGAGCTGCCAGTGGGTATTTGATGTGCAGGACTCGGATGTGTTCTGGTGTACAGCGGATGTAGGCTGGGTCACCGGGCACAGCTATGTGACCTATGGTCCGCTGTCCAATGGCGCGACCATTCTGATCTATGAGGGGGCGCCGACCATTCCCGATGCGGGACGCTTCTGGAAGATATGCCAGGATCATGGCGTCACTATTTTTTACACGGCGCCTACCGCGATCCGTGCCCTGATGAAGCTCGGTGAGGCCTGGCCGAACAAATACGATTTATCCAAATTGCGCCTGCTCGGCAGTGTGGGTGAGCCGATCAATCCGGAAGCCTGGATGTGGTATCACCGCGTCATCGGCAAAGAAAAACTGCCGATCGTCGACACTTGGTGGCAGACCGAAACCGGCAGCATCATGATGAGTCCGGTGCCGGGCGCGACGCCCACCAAGCCCGGTTCCTGTACCCAGCCGCTGCCGGGAATCAGCGTCGAGGTGGTCGATGAAGCGGGCGAGCTGATTGGCAAGCAGGAGGCCGGTGGCTATCTGGTGATAACCAAACCCTGGCCATCCATGCTGCGCACCATCTGGGGCGATAACCAGCGCTATATCGATACTTACTGGGCGCAGTTCGACAACAAATACTACGTCGCGGGCGATTCAACCCATCGCGATGCAGACGGCTACTACTGGATCATGGGGCGTACAGACGATGTGCTCAATGTCTCGGGGCATCGGCTCGGGACCATGGAAGTGGAGAGCGCACTGGTGTCGCATCCGCGTGTTGCTGAAGCGGCAGTAGTCGGGCGGCCTCACGAAGTCAAAGGTGAGAGTGTGTTTGCCTTCGTAACCTGCACTGGTCCCAGACCAGAAGGCGATGAAGCCGCAGCACTGACCCAGGTACTGCGAGCGCACGTTGCCAAGGAGATTGGCGCCCTGGCAAAACCGGATGAAATTCGCTTTGCTGACAATTTGCCCAAAACACGCAGCGGTAAAATCATGCGGCGTCTCTTGCGGTCCATCGCCAAGGGTGAGGAGATCACCCAGGACATCTCGACTCTGGAAAATCCGGCGATTGTGGAACAACTGGCAGGCAAAGCTTGAAAATTCCGCCTGGCTTGCAGCCTTTGATCGAGGAGGGCGTGATTGACCGGGTGGTGCGCTCATTGAAAAGCGGTAAGGAGGCTTCAGTCTTTCTGGTGGAGAGCGGCGATACCCTGAGTTGCGCCAAAGTCTACAAAGACGCAAATCAGCGTGGTTTTCAGAAGCTGGCTCAGTATCAGGAAGGACGCAAGGCGCGGCGCAGCCGCGACCAGCGGGCCGGAGGCCGTGGTCATCACGGGCGTAAACAGAGCGAAGAGGCCTGGAAGAACGCAGAAGTCGACGCGCTTTATCTGCTGGATCGCGCCGGCGTGCGGGTCCCTAAGCCCACGGGCTATTTCAGCGGCGTCTTGCTGATGGAGCTGATTTCGGATGAGGACGGCTTGCCGGCTCCGCGGCTCAATGACGTCAGCTTGAGTAGCAGCTTGGCGATCGAGTACCACGATTTCATGATGCGCCAGATTGTGCTGATGCTCTGCGCCGGTCTTATTCACGGTGATCTGTCAGAGTACAACGTTCTGCTCGACGACCGCGGGCCAGTGGTCATCGACCTGCCTCAGGCGGTCAATGCAGCGAGCAATAACAATGCTTTTGCCATGTTGCAGCGTGACGTCAACAATATGGCCAGCTACTTTGGGCGCTTCGCTCCGGAACTTCTCGGCAAGGAATATGCTCGAGAGATATGGAAACTGTTTCAGAGCGCGGAGTTGCGTCCCGACAGTCCGCTCACGGGCGAGTATGTCTTCAGTGAGGTCGAGGCCGATGTGGAGGACGTCATGCTGCAGATTGAGGAGGCGAGGGATGAGGCTGAGCGTCGTCAGCGCGGGCGCGACGAAGCAGAGGCTGAAAGAAAGGCAGAATGAGTGCCCCTACTTTGGATCGGTTTATTTGCCGGGCCAAGGGCATATCATTAGAGTACGGCAGACCGGATTCAGGCGGGATGTTAAGTGCGGGAAGGCGTACATATCTACCTTTAATGATTGAAACTGCGATGAAATTTCACAACTGCGCCGCTGCACCAGGTTCTCGGCAGGTCAGGAATTTTGTGCCGCAGCAGCGGATCGCACTGGAAAACATTCCAGTCGGTCTCTACCTCTGGGTCATGCAAGGTGGGCCAGATTCGCCTGAGTGCATACAGCGCTGGTATGGTGCCGTATCATCTCGCCCGAGTGCTGGGGCCTGAGCCCTCGCCAGATTTTTGTTCAAAGTGGTATAAATTGCCTCACGGAGGATTTTAATATGAGTGATTACAAATTAGTTATCGGCGGCAAATTGGTCGATGGCGCTTCCAGCATGGAAGTGATCAACCCGGCCACCGGAAAGTTATTGGCCAACAGCCCGCGTGCCGATGCGCAGCAGGCGAACGAAGCGGTGGCAGCGGCAAAGGCAGCCTTTGAAGGTTGGTCGGCAACGCCGGTAGCAGAGCGCCGAGTCTTGCTAGGCAAGGTCGCCGCGGCCATGGAAGCCAATATTGTGGCCTTGGCCAAGCAGTTGACCCAGGAGCAGGGCAAGCCGACAAAGGATGCGATGGAGGAGATTGGCGGTGCGGCCGCATTTATTCACTACTTCGCCACTCTGGACATGCCACCCAAGCTGATCGAAGACAGCCCCGTGCGTCGGGTCGAGTCGCATCGCAAGCCGCTCGGTGTCGTGGCTGCCATCATCCCGTGGAATTTCCCGATTCTGATGGCCTGCGGCAAGATGGGTCCTGCGCTGCTCACCGGTAATACCATGGTGCTCAAGCCGGCGCCGACGACTCCGCTGACAACGCTGATGCTGGGCAAGATCGCGAATGAAATCCTGCCCCCTGGTGTGCTCAACGTGATTACGGATGCAAATGATCTGGGCGGCTTGCTCACCTCCCATCCGGATGTGCGCAAGGTCTCCTTTACCGGCTCCACCGCGACCGGCAAGAAGGTCATGGCCAGCGCCGCCGATTCCATCAAGCGCGTCACGCTGGAACTGGGTGGCAACGACGCCGCGATCGTGCTGGATGACGTGGATCCCAAGGAAACGGCGGCTGCTCTGTACGGCGGCGCCTTTGCCAATAACGGTCAGGTCTGTCTGGCGATCAAGCGCCTGTACGTGCACGATTCGATCTATGAAGAAATGGTCGAAGAACTCTCCAAGTGCGCCAATGCTGCTGTTGTAGGCGACGGTCTGGCGCCGGAAACCACGCTCGGGCCGATCCAGAACAAGATGCAGTTCGAGAAGGTCAAGGGTTATCTCGAGGAGAGCAAGGCAGCTGGAAAGGTGGCAGCTGGTGGTCAGGTTGACGATAGCGGTGGTTACTTCATTCGCCCAACCATCCTGCGTGACGTCACCGACGGCGATCGTATTGTCGACGAAGAGCAGTTCGGTCCGTTGCTGCCGGTGATCAAGTACAGCGATCCGGAAGATGCTCTTAAGCGAGCCAATTCCTCCCAATATGGTCTCGGCGGTTCTGTCTGGAGCAAGGATCCCAAGCGTGCAACGCAGATCGCAGCACGTATGGAAAGTGGGACGGTCTGGGTCAACAAGCACATCGACCTAGGTCCGAACATTCCTTTTGGCGGTGCCAAACAGTCCGGAATCGGTGTGGAATTCTCGGAAGAGGGGCTGGCTGAGTTCACCCAGATGCAGGTGGTAAACGTCGCCAAGTAATTCTGGTGGCCAAGATGTTTGCTTGACGATAAAGGCGGCCTGCGGGTCGCCTTTATTTTTTATAAACAACATGTTATGCGATAAATCCGAGCTAATTCAC
This sequence comes from Panacagrimonas sp., assembly GCA_041635265.1. GTDB lineage: Bacteria > Pseudomonadota > Gammaproteobacteria > Nevskiales > Nevskiaceae > Panacagrimonas. The sequence continues at coordinate 9,546 of JBFJJV010000057.1, read as the reverse complement.
AAACCTCGTACAGGATTCTGCTCGGGGTCATTCCTTGGTTCTGGGTCTGAGATAAATATCGTAACGCGCCTGAGTCCCACGAATGGCGGCTTGTGGTGGTAGGTCTGCAATCGGTGCCGCCTTGCTCGGGCGCTTTACTGCGACCCGCGGGGCGAGTGTCAGTGCGTGGAGCAGGAGTTGCCCGGCGTCTTCGTCGTCGCCCGCCAGTTCGCGCAAAAGCTGCATTTCCTTCTGCGGCAAGGCCTTGCGACCCTGATGAGGATACATGGGGTCGACATAGGCGACATCGAACTCACCTTGAGCAGGGCCAAAATCGATGGCGTTACTGCCGACAATGCTGATTCGGTCGGCCGCCTGGACCATCGAGGGCTTGTCGCAGGCGCGCGCTCTGGTCTGGGCATCGCGGAGAAGTTCAACAAGAAGGGGCTGACGTTCCAGCAGCGTGACCCTTGCTCCGAGAGCGGCCAGGGCAAATGCGTCTCGGCCCAGACCGCCAGTAAGGTCGACGACACGAAGATTGCACCTGCCGGCCATGCCGACTGCGCGTGCAAGCAGCTGCTTTTTGCCAGCTGCGATGCGTCTGAGCATCTCGCGAGCCAGCCAGTCGGCGGTGATCGGCTTCCAGTCGGCGCGGTGATCGGCTCGCAGACCAAGCGCGCCTGTTACCGGATCCCGCTGTAAAGAAAAGCCCCGACGTTCGGGCTCCGGGGCCCCCTCAGGCTTCGTGTTTCGTGTCTTCAGCTTGCTTGTTTCAGGCAAGCTTGGTCGAATCGAAGAAGCTGTCCATGCGCTGGGCCAGCATCATGTCGCCTTCGACCTGCAGCTTGCCGGTCATGAAGGCCTGCATGCCATTTAACTCCCCTTTTAGCAGCGCAATGAGGTCATCGTCGTCCATGGTCAGGGCAAGATCAGCGCTGGCATTGGGACCGTCGGCGACAGTGCAACTGCCATCCTTGATCACGACGTGCATGGGGGTGCTGCAATTGAATTGGATCGTGCAGTCAGTACCATCGGCTGCGGCGGCATCAAAAGCATTGGGCAGATTGCGGATTACGTCGGCAGCACTCATGTCTACTCTCCAGTAGGTCGATATTCAGGGATTGCTCTGGCGACTCTAGCCCGCAGCCCCGGGAGTGACAACCTACAATGTGCGGCTGGAGCTCAGCTTCGCTCCTGTGCGTCGTATTCCCCTCAATTCGTTCAAGGCATTCCCCACCGTGATTTTTCGCAAGGACTACAAAGCCCCCGATTTTATGCTCGATCAGACCCATCTCGACATCCATATTTCCGATCTGACTACGGTCAAATCGACGCTCAGGCTTCGCCGTCGTCCGGGGGCGGATCCCGCAGCGGAACTGCGACTGAACGGGCGGGATCTGACTTTGCTGGCGATTGATCTGGACGGACGCAGGCTGCACGGCAATGACTACCAGATTAGCGAAAATCAGCTGTTGATCCCGCAGGTGCCGGATCAGTTCCAGCTGGAGGTGATCACAGAGCTGGATCCGGAGTCCAATACGGCGCTGGAAGGTTGGTATCGCTCCGGTCCCATGCTTTGCACCCAGTGCGAACCGGAGGGATTCTCCCGCATCACTTACGCGCTGGACCGACCCGATGTGCTGAGTCGCTACCAGGTTCGGATGGAGGCGGACAAATCAAAGTACCCGCTGCTGCTGGCCAATGGAGACTGCATCGAATCTGGTGAGTTGGCGCACGGTCGCCACTTTGCCGTGTGGCGCGATCCGCATCCCAAGCCGTCCTATCTGTTTGCGATGGTGGCCGGTGATCTGGCCAAGGTAGAAGCCGAACATGTCACAACGTCCGGCCGCCGCGTGGCCCTGCATTTCTTTGTCGATCACGGCAATGAGGACCGTGCCCGGCACGCCATCGTGTCGCTGCAGAAAGCGATGTGCTGGGACGAGTTCAGCTATGGGCTCGAATATGACCTCGATACCTATATGGTTGTCGCCGCTCGTGCTTTCAACATGGGGGCGATGGAGAACAAGGGTCTCAACCTGTTCAATGCCCGCTTTGTGCTGGCTAGCGCCGAAACGGCGACCGACGACGATTACGACGGGATCGAATCGGTCATCGCGCATGAGTATTTTCACAACTGGACCGGCAATCGTGTGACCTGCCGGGATTGGTTTCAGCTGTCTCTCAAAGAGGGGCTGACCGTATTCAGGGATCAATGTTTTTCGGGCGATCAGGGCTCGCCGGACGCCACGCGAATCAGTCAGGTGCGCATGTTGCGCGCCATGCAATTCACCGAAGACGCTGGGCCTACTGCGCACCCTGTGCGACCCGAGTCCTACGCCGAGGTAAACAATCTATACACCGCAACGGTGTACGAAAAGGGCGCAGAGATTTTGCGGATGTTGCATGGCCTTCTCGGCGAACAGACTTTCATTGCCGGCGTTCAGGCCTACCTGAACACGCACGATGGTTCTGCGGCAACGGTCGAAGATCTTTTGGCGGCGTTGGAGAACAGCAGCGGACGCTCCCTGGATGGTTTTCGTCAATGGTATTCGCAGTCGGGCACCCCGCGTATAGATGTCAGCGAGCAATTTGACGCGCAGACGCGCAAGTACTCATTGACGATCAAGCAGTACACGCCGCCCAGTGCCGATCAGCCGGATAAACGCTCAGTGCCGATCCCGATCGCGTTTGGCCTTCGCGATCCCGACGGCAAGGACTTGTCGCGAGTCGATGATGCAGGGCGGATGCTCCGGCCAGACATGATTCTGCTCGAAAGCGAGCAGCTCACACTCGAATTTTCGGATCTGGATGTCCCACCGGTACCTGCATTTCTGCGCGGATTCTCGGCTCCGGTCAAATTGAATTTCGACTATTCGCCTGATGCGCTTTCCACGCTGTTGTTGCACGAAAGCGATGGCTTTCAGCGCTGGCAGGCGGCGCAGTCCCTGCTGTTGCGGGCCTTGCAGGAGGAACTGGATCACGCCCCCGGAAAGTACGGCGAGACCTTGATGCACGGTTTCCAGTTGATCGCCGCCAAGCCGCCTGAGGACATGGCCTTGCTGGCCGAGATACTCAGCACGCCGTCGCACTACGAACTGGCCGCGCAGTTCGAGCCGCTGGATCCTCTGCAGCTCGCCGCCGCACGCAAGCGGCTTCGTCAGCGCATCGCACAGGCTCTGACCGGGCCGATGTCAGTTTGGGCGCAGTGGGAGCCGGCGGAATTTCTGCCAGAAAATCGTGCCCGTCGACGTCTGTCCAATCTGGCCCTGGGATATCTGGCAGAGCTCGGCATGGATCGTGTTCGCAAGATCGCTCTGAATCGATCGGCGTCAAAGAATATGACTCTGGCCATGGGCGGCTTGAATGCGCTGCGAGATCATCTATGCGAAGAGAGAAATCAGGCGCTGCAGCAATTTTTCAATCGTTTCTCGAACGATCCGCTAGTTCTGGATAAATGGTTTGCGATAGAGGCGGGCTCGGATTTGCCAGAGCCGCTCAAACGGATCGAATCATTGCTCAAGCACCCGGCTTATGAGCCTAATCCGAATCGGGTGCGCTCCGTATTTGGGACCCTGATGCGTGAAAATCCCAACGCCTTCCATCGTCAGGATGGAAGCGGCTACGAACTTTTTGCCGATCAGATTGCGGGCTTTGACAGCTCTAATCCGCAACTCGCCGCCCGGCTTGTTGATGGTTTGCTCATGTTTGATCGGCTGAGCATGCCCTATTCAAAGAACATGAAGCAGGCCGCCGCTGCGCTTTCGACCCGCGTCAAATCACGTGATGTGAAAGAGAAGCTGGACAAGGCGTTTCGGAAGAAGTGACGGCTGAGGTGTTCATCTTAATCGCTTGGCCAAACATGTCCCCATCAGAATGAAGTCAATGCTCGCCCGCAAATTCCCCGGCTGGCTGCTGCTGCTGGGCGCTCTGATTGCGATTGCCCCGCTGTCCATGAATATGTACATCCCGGCGTTTCCGGCGATGGCGGCGGCCCTGCACAGCAATCCCCGTGCAATTGAGCACACCCTGCCCATGTTCCTGCTGGGACTCTCAATTGGTCAGCTGTTATATGGCCCCCTGAGCGACAGGTTTGGGCGGAGAAGGCCGCTATTTGTGGGACTCCTGATCTATGCCGTGGGCTCGGCTGCCTGCGCCCTGGCAGAGTCGGTATCAGCGCTGTCGTTCTGGCGGCTGCTTCAGGCACTGGGCGGTGGCGCCGGTCTGGTCATCGCCAGAGCCGTGATTCGTGATCGTCTCGATGTCCAGGAGTCGGCACGCGCCGTGTCTACACTCTTCCTGGTGATGGGCGTGGCCCCCATCCTGGCGCCCATGTTTGGTAGCGCCTTGTTGCTGGTGACGGGCTGGCAGGCCATATTTCTGGTCCAGGTGATGTTTGCTTTGGGCTGCATGGTGTGGGCTTTGCGAAGCATGCCGGAGACCCGTCCAGATCATGCGATCAGATCCTTGCGGCCGCGAGCGGTGCTCGGAACTTATTTCACCGTGCTGCTGGATCGCAGTTTTATTTATCCGGCCCTGTGTGCCGCGTTTGCGATGTCAGGCATGTACGCGTATATCGCGGCTTCGCCATTCCTGCTGATGAATCTGTATGGGGTCAGCGCGCAGCAATATGCCTTGCTCTTCGGCATCAATGCCCTGGGGCTGATTGCCGCGTCACAGTTCAACGGCTTTCTGCTGCGCCGCCGGCGGCCGGATCAGCTGATCCGGATCAGTACTTTTCTACCGATGGTGTTCTCGCTTATTTTGTTCGTGGCCGCCTTACCGGGCCTACCGAGCCTGCCGGTGTTGTTGATCTTGTTCTTCGGCTATGTCTCTTGCCTGGGCGCAATCAGTCCGAACACAGCTGCCATCGCCATGGGCGGGCAGGGCATGCATGCAGGCTCGGCATCTGCACTGCTGGGCGCCTTGACCTACTCGGTGGGCACGCTGTCGGCTTTCGTCGTGAGTTGGATTCCGGCTCAGGGCGCGCTGCCACTGGCCATCGTGATGCTCACTTGCGGGGCCATTTCGATGGCCTTCGGCATGGCGAACGTGCGTTATGGACGCCGTCTGCCGACGGTTCCAGCGTTTCCATGAAATCGATGGCCGAGTTGACGCCGGTCGATGCGTTTCGGCTTAAAAGTCAATCAAGTCAGGATTTGGCCCTGTAACATCTCTGCAACATGAGCTAAATAAGCTTGGCAAATGGGAATATCAGATAAATCCATCCTCATCGTTGAGGATGAAGACGCCATCCGCGATATGGTCCGGTTCGCGCTTGAGCGATCCGAATTTCAGGCCTCGGCAGCCGCCAACGCAGCCGAGGCGCGAACTCTGATTGCCAATAAACGACCTGACCTGATTCTCATGGATTGGATGATGCCGGGCGTCTCCGGCATTGAGCTGGCGCGCGAACTCAAGGCTGATGCGAGTACGCGCGATATTCCGATCATCATGCTGACTGCTCGTGCCGAGGAAGGGGACAAGGTACGTGGCCTGACCATTGGGTGCGATGACTATGTCTCAAAACCGTTTTCCGTTCCCGAATTGATGGCGCGCATTCAGGCGGTTCTGCGACGGAGCACCCCGGGTGGCGAAGAGGAGAAGATCACGGCAGCGGGCCTCGACCTGGACCACGGTAGTCAGCGCGTCAGCGCAAATGGGCAGCCCGTCAAACTGGGGCCCACAGAATATCGTTTGCTCCATTTCTTCATGAGCCACCCGGAGCGCGTCTATACCCGTGAACAGGTTTTGAATCGGGTCTGGGGGCAGAACGTCTACGTTGAGGAGCGCACGGTCGATGTGCATATTCGTCGCCTACGCAGGTCTCTGGAGCCGCACGGCCTGGACGGCCTGATACAGACGGTGCGAGGGTCCGGCTATCGTTTTTCGGAAAAAACGGATCTGTGAAATTGCCGCGCGAATTGTCTTCAGAGGAAGAGGAGGGCGCGAGCTTCGAAGCGTATCCAATTGCCAAATTCATTGCTTACAGTCCGGCGCAGCTTTCAGTCCGTAGCGAGTTACTGAAGTTTTTCCTGCTAGTTTCAATCAGCAGCCTGATCGGTTGGGCTTGCGCCTATCCCTTGGCAGGATATGCGGTCGGTGCCAGTGTCTATCTGCTTTCGCAGTTGCGCCATCTGTATGCCCTGCGCCTATGGCTTGAGGCCCCAAAACGGATTGAATTACCCGAAGCCGGTGGTATCTGGGGCGAAGTATTCGACGAGTTACTGGAACTGCAGAAAAGCAACCGCAAACGCAAGAAGAAACTCGCTGCAATTGTTGCAGAATTCAGGGCTTCAACAGCGGCTCTGCCCGACGGCGCAGTCGTCCTCGGCGCTCGCGGTGAAATCGCCTGGTTCAACGCTGCGGCCCAGGCCATGTTGGGGCTGCACGGCAAAGTGGACGTTGGCGTTCGGCTGCCCAATCTCATCCGCCATCCGGCCTTTACAGAATACGTGAGCGAACGCGAATACCGTGGCGAAGTCGAGGTGCCGTCGCCGGTCAATCCCAATGTGCGTATTTCTCTGCGCATAATTCCTTACGGAAAAGGGCAACGTCTGATGATTGTTCGTGATGTCTCGGAATTCCGCCGACTGGAAACGGCCAGGCGCGACTTCGTTGCCAATGCTTCTCATGAACTCCGAACACCCTTGACAGTGCTGCGCGGTTATCTGGACATGATTGAGCCTGAGTCAAAAGGCGAGGGGCCTCTGTCTGCTTGGTCTGGGCCCTTGCAGGAAATGCGTGTACAAGCCAAGCGCATGGAATCACTGATCAAGGACATGCTCAAGCTGGCCAGTCTGGAGTCGGAAATTGAAACACAGCAGGCTGCTGTTGATGTTGCGGAATGTATTCGGCGCGCTGTTCAGGAGGCGAAGACACTCGCGCACGATACGCACGAGTTTGAGATGGAGATTGATGCTGAATTATTTTTATTCGGACGCGAAATTGAAGCCCAGAGTATTTTTTCAAATCTCATTTTAAACGCCGTGCGTTACTCCCCGGAAGGCGGGAAAATTCGAATCCTCTGGCGGAAAGGGGAAGAGGGTGGGGTCTTTGCGGTTTCTGATAGCGGCATCGGTATTTCTGAAGAAGACCTTCCGCGGGTAACAGAGCGCTTTTATCGCGTCGATATTGGGCGATCCAGAGCAAGCGGGGGCACTGGACTGGGACTTTCCATCGTAAAGCATGCCCTGCAAAGGCATGAGGGGCGACTGGAGATTGCCAGCGAGCTTGGCAGGGGCAGTACTTTCAGCTGTTACTTCCCATCCTTTCGAATGCAGACGAAACAGCAAGATCCTTAGTTTAAGGAAGGGCGTGCCTTGCTCGGCGCGGTCTGTCATAGGCGGTATGCTCGGGCCCCATTCTTTTGTACCGACAAGAGAAGACCGTGAATATCGGCAGCATGACCCTCATATTGCACCACTCTGATCTATCTCCCTTTTTAGAAAAGGCGCGGAAGGTCTTAGCGCATAAAAAACGACCCTGGATGGCGGTGGAAACGTCGGCGATCAGGCCCAAGTCGGACCTGCTGAGCCTGACCCGCGCCTAGCGCACTCTGTGGAAGTTGCACGGTTGGAAATGCCTCGAACGCTGGCTGAGATTAATTCTCAGTTGCTGAGCAAACTTTATCTCGGGGGAGACGCGCCGACCCAGATTGACTTTGCGGTCTACAACCCCGTCTGGTTCATCATGGGCAAGCGTGCAATTCGGCACGAATTGGAGCCATACTCAAATTTATGCGACTGGGCCAATCGTCTGATGACGCTGGGCGAGGGCGCTCGCAGTGAATTATCGGGCAGCCGTGCGACTGAGCATTGCAGAGGCAGTTCCGCGTTTCGCGATCCGTTGCTTGGCGCGGCGTTGATGCATGCGCATGTCTGCGTCGGTGATCACGTCAGCATCGGCGCAAGTGACTACGCGCCTGATCAGGCCAAGGGGAAACTGGTGATCGCCAACGCAGCGAAATGGGTGATGAAAAGAGCAGATGAGCGTGCTGGCCTGGTGCGTGTGCACTTTCCGGCTGCCGCATTTTTAATCCTAAAGGCAAGCTAGGGAAGCAGGGAGTCGGGTTCGGATCATGGCGGGAACAGGAGAGAAACCATGGCCATTGATTTCAGTTTGAGCAAGGATCAGATTGCACTGCAAGCAGGTGCAAGGGCATTCGCCAGCGGCGCACTGAGCGGGGTCGATGCGCTGATCAAGGGCATCTCAGAGCCGCAGAATCGTTTTTTTGCGACCCGGCCGATTTACGCCAAGATGGCCGGGGCTGGCTTTGTTTCAGCCCTTTTTCCCAAGGCCTATGGCGGCAGCGGCATGTCGACGCTGGATTTTGCACTTGCGGCCGAGGAAATGACGGCAGTTGATGTCAATGTGCCGACCACTCTGCTGGCAACCGGACTCGGCATGGAACCCATACTCGGTTTCGGTAACGAGCAACAGAAGAAAAAATGGATCGGCAAGATTCTCGAAGATCCGGCAGAGCGCCTGGCGGCTTTTGCCTTCACTGAGGTCAGCGGCGGGGCCAATTTTGATTGCCCAGAGCCGGGCGCTGGCGTACAGACGAGCGCGCGACTAGACGGTGATCACTGGGTCATCAATGGCAAGAAGCATTACACCACCAACGGCTGTGGTTGGGATGGCAAGGGCTCGCATCTGCTGACAGTGGTCTGCCGTACAGACTTGAGCAAGCCGCCGTCGGAATCACTCGCCGTCATCGTGGTGCCAGGGGCAACGGAAGGCGTGGAGGTAAGGGAATATCTCGATACCGCCGGGCACCGCGCCGTGGTTTCGCCGCGAATTGAATTCAATGAGGTGCGCGTTCCAGCCGAGAATATTCTGGGGAAACCGGGTGATGGTGTCGCCATCTGTCAGCATGCATTTTCATGGACGGCGGCCCTGATCGGTGCCGCATGTACCGGTGTCATGCGCCACGCGTTTGATATTGCCCTGCAGTTTGCCAAGACCGACAAGCGCTCCGGGTCTGTGCCGGTGATCGAACATCAAAATGCGGGCTATATGCTGGCAGATCTGAAGATGCGCATTGAAGCTGCGCGCTACCTGACCTGGAAAGCCTGTCATCAGCTTGATATCAGCGAGCGGCGCAGCGACGAGTTGGCCATTATGAGCAAGATCTATTCATCGGAACTCTGTGTGCAGGTCGTGTATGACGCGATGCGCCTGGTCGGAGTGGACAGCTATACCGATTTATCGCCCTTGTCAGGACTGATGCAGGATGCGCTGTGTTTTCCGCTTTATGACGGAGGCAATATGGGCGTGCGACGGCGCCAGCTGCATCACAAATTTATGCGCGCTGACTACGATTCCCTGGCTTCTGCCGAATGTCGCGGCTAGTTCTTCCCTGCTTTCCCGGCCGCAAGGCAGAGAGTGCAATTGCCAAGCGGGCAAAAAAACGGTCGTCGCGGAATATCCCTGTTGCTTGCCAGGGGTTGCTACCAGGGTTGGGGTATCAGGGTCTTTGGCAAATAAAGAGGGTGACAGGGATGCCCGTCTTTCGTCAGGCGCAGAACATTCAATCGCGGCAGCATTTTCCGGACTGCGGACCCGCGT
>JBFJJV010000056.1:0-18134 GCA_041635265.1 Panacagrimonas sp. | reverse complement strand
TAAATTGTGTCGGGCGCTGGGCGGGCGCTTCTCCCACGTCAAGAGCATAGAAAACGACCACTATTATTCAAGCTTCGCCATGTGAAAAATTTGTCGAATGCCTGATTGGCGGCTGACAAGGCACCAGCGCGCTGGTATTCCTGCGATTGCCTCGGGCGCCTCAACGACCCCCGGATTTTCTGCCTTCTGCGCCAAGCCCATTCCAAGGGTAGCGAGGCATAAATGCGTTGCCGCGCCGGAACCCAGAGCCGTGGCTACCGCGGGGGGCTTATCACCCTCATACGATCCAAGTAATTGATATTGCTTGATACGTTTTAGAAACCCAAGGGATCTGGGCCTGACTGGGCCCAGCAGGGCTTGATCCTGCAGAGAATCACGATACTGTATGCATATACAGTTACGTGACTCTAATGCCCGCAAATCCGCCACCCCCCTTATCACTCCCCTCTGGCTACGCCGAGTTGCACTGCCTGTCCTGCTTTTCCTTTCAGCGGGCGGCGTCGCATGCCGCTGATCTATTTGAGCAGGCCAGGTTGCTGGGTTACACGGCGCTGGCGATCACTGATGAGTGCTCACTCGCGGGCATGGTGCGCGCACTGGAGGCTTCAGAAAAATCCGGCGTGAAACTGATTGTGGGCAGCGAATTTCAGATTGAGGATGGCCCCAAGCTCGTTCTGCTGGTGACGAATAAAACATCGTACGAGGCGCTCTCGGCATTGATCACTCATGCGCGTCGTCGCAGCGAAAAAGGCGAGTATCGGCTGTTGCGTGAAGATTTTGTTTCTTCGCCAAATAAGAAGGATGGTGGCTTAGGTCGCGATGATGCTGCGCCAACCTCACTTTACTGCCTGGCCGATTGCCTAGCACTTTGGATCCCCGGCGAGGATATTGATCCTGAACATGCTGCCTGGGTACGCGATACCTTCTTCGAACGCGCATGGATCGGGGTGGAGCTGCATCGCAAGCACAATGACGCAAGACGTCTCACCTTGCTGCGCAAGACCAGCACTCGTTTCGGCCTGCCCCTGGTTGCCTGTGGCGATGTGCGTTATCACGTCCGAGAACGACGCCTTCTGCATGACGTGCTCACCGCCATTCGTCATGGCATCCCGGTCGCCGAATGCGGCTATCGACTTCTACCCAACGGCGAGCACCATCTGCGCAGCCTTGATGATCTTCAGCGCGTTTATCCCAGGGCCTTGCTGGACGAGACCCTGCGTATTGCGGATCGCTGCCAATTCAGCATGCGTGAGTTGAAATACGAATACCCACGCGAGCTGACCCGAAAAGATCACAGCCCCGCCAGCTGGTTGCGAAAATTGGTGGAAGACGGCATGCGCAAACGCTGGCCGCAGGGTGCGGAAGCCACGGTTATCGAGCAGATCAATAAAGAGCTGAAGCTGATTTCGGAAATGGCAGTGGAAGCTTTTTTTCTCACCGTGTGGGACATCGTGCGTGAAGCCCGCGCGCGCGGCATCCTGTGCCAGGGTCGCGGCAGCGCGGCCAATTCGGCGGTTTGTTATGCGCTGGATATCACCGAAGTGCCGCCGGAGAAGGGTAATTTGCTGTTCGAGCGCTTTATTTCAAAGGAGCGCAACGAGCCGCCAGATATTGATGTGGATTTTGAACATCAGCGGCGCGAAGAGATCATCCAGTATGTATTCAACAAATACGGGCGCCGTCGCGCGGCCATTGCCGCTACCGTCATTCACTATCGTCGCAAGATGGCGATTCGCGATGTGGGCAAGGCGCTAGGCGCAGCACCCGATCAGGTCGATGCCTTTGCCAGCTCACTGGCCTGGTGGGACAAGGGCGAGGCTCTGCCGGATCGTCTGAAGGAGGTCGGTTTAAACCCCGATGCCGCGCTCACCCGCCTCTGGCTGGAACTGGTGCCACAGCTGATCGGCATGCCACGCCACCTGTCCCAGCACGTTGGTGGCTTCATCATTTCAGACGCGCCAGTCTCCAATCTGGTGCCGATTGAAAATGCCGCGATGAAAGACCGCACCATCATCCAGTGGGATAAGGATGATTTGGCGACCCTGGGCTTGTTGAAAGTCGATGTGTTGGCGCTGGGTATGCTCAGCGCACTGCGCCGTTCGCTGGCGCTGGTATCTGCCATTCGCGGCGGCATGCCGTTTGGACTCAAGGACATCCCTCAGGAAGATGCTGCAACCTATGACATGATCTGCCAGGGCAAGACCGTGGGCGTCTTCCAGATTGAATCACGCGCGCAGATGTCGATGCTGCCGCGTCTGCGTCCGCGACGTTTCTACGACCTGGTGATTCAAGTGGCCATCGTGCGACCGGGGCCGATCCAGGGCGGCATGGTCCATCCTTATCTGAAACGCCGGCAGGCTCTTGCCAAGGATCCGAACACACGCGTCGATATACCTGCCCGGCTGCAGAAGGCCCTGGGGCGTACTCTAGGCGTGCCCCTGTTTCAGGAACAGGTGATGCAGATTGCCATCGACGGTGCTGATTTTTCACCAGGCGAAGCCGATCAGGTGCGGCGCTCTATGGCCGCGTGGAAGCGTCATGGCGGACTCAGCCATTTTCGTGAAAAGCTGCTGACTGGAATGTCTCGTAATGGCTTTGATCAGGAATTCGCCGAGAGCATCTACCAAATGGTGCTCGGCTTTGGTTCATACGGATTCCCTGAATCACACGCGGCCAGTTTTGCCCTGCTGGCCTATGCCTCGGCATGGATGAAGTGCCACGAGCCAGCGGCATTTACCGCCGGCTTGCTGAATTCTCAACCGATGGGTTTTTACGGACCTTCGCAATTGGTGCAGGAGGCAAGGCGCAGCGGCGTCAGAGTGCTGCCCGCAGATGTCATCGTCAGTGATTGGGACTGCACTTTGGAACATCGCACCACCTCTCCCACGCACCGGGGAGGAACAGAACAGAACGTGACAAAACCCGCTCTCAGACTCGGCCTGCGCATGGTCAGCGGCCTTGCCAAAGAAACCGCTCTGCGCATTGAGGCCGCCCGGGATGATTGCCCATTTACGGACCTGGATGATCTTGTGCATCGTGCTCAGCTCGATGCGCGTGACCGCAATGTGTTGGCTGATGCCGATGCCCTGCGCACACTCAGCGGCCACCGGCATCAGGCGCGCTGGAAAGCACTGGGCAGCGAACACCTGCCCGGCATGCTGGCCGGACGCTCGGCCAAGGAGCCACAGCTTGATCTGATTGCCGCGCCACAGGAAGGCGAAGAGGTACTGGACGACTACGCCTCTATCGGCCTGACGCTGCGCCGTCATCCGGTTGCCTTGCTGCGCACACGCCTGGACAAGCATGGGATCAAGCGTTCCTCCGAGATCGAAAAGCTGCCCAATGGCTGCCGGGTCAAGATCTGCGGACTGGTGGTCAGCCGGCAGCGCCCTCAAACGGCCAATGGCACTGTCTTCATGACACTCGAAGACGAGACCGGCTCGCATAATCTGATTGTGTGGAAAGACGTGATGGAGCGGCATCGTCTGGCCGCATTGAGATCGCGCTTTCTGATCGCCTGCGGTGAATTGCAGAAGTCGCAGGGAGTGACTCATATCGTGGCCAGGAAATTCTTTGACGCCAGTGACTGGATTGGCACGCTGAGCGCCAAAGCAAGAAATTTTCATTAAGCCGACTGCCGACAAGGAGATGTCAGTCAGCTCACCAACATGCGACGATGCCCCATGCTTTTGCGCAAAGGAATTCTGCTCTGCTGCCTGGGCCTGACGCTGTGCGATCAGGCCTTTGCGCTCAACATCGATATTCAGGCCGGCTCGATAGAGCACCCCAGCCTGCCGCAGGCCATCAAGAATGCACAACTATCCTGTGTGCTGAAAGCCAGCGACAGCGGCTGGGCCTGCACACAGGGACGGGCAGGCGGCAGCTATCAGAAACTGCCCATCGATGTTTCCTTTTCCGCACAGCAAGCGAGCAGCGGCAAGGTGAAAATCAATGGCAGAACCGGACTCAAGGCATTGAGTTGGAGCGACGCCAGCGGACGTTACGCCAGCGAGGAACTGCAGCTGTCCCTCAGTTTTGAATTGGAACAGACCGACCATCACTGGCGCTTGCGCATCGAGGCTAAACTGCCTGCAGGCCAGGTCTACGTCGAACCCGTGTTTGTCGACTTCTCAAAAACGCCACTACAACTCAAGGCACAGCTGGATCTCAACACCAAGAACCAGATCATCAACGTTCGCAATATTGACCTTGAACAACGGGGCGTCATGAAGGCACGCGGCAGCCTGCGCTTAGAACCTGGCAGTGCGCCAGATGCCGAGTTCAGCATTCACGAGCTGATGCTTTCTGAGGCTTTTCAAACCTATGTGCAGCCCTATCTGATTGGCTCGGCGCTGGAACAGGTCAAGCTCGAGGGTCACGCCAAGGCTCAGATCAAGGTCACGGCCGGCGTGCCGACCTGGCTCGATCTGGATCTTGACCCGACAAGCATCCACTCCAGTCGAAGTGATATCGAAATCCAGGGTTTGACCGGAACGCTGAATTGGCGCGTGGCGGGCCCCGCCCCGGAGTCTCGGCTGCGCTGGGACAGCGCGCGATTCGCCAAGCTCGATCTTGAGGCGGCGAACATGCACTTCCGCACGCATGATCGAAGCCTTGAGTTGCTTTCGCCACTGCGTGTTCCGGTGGCAGGCGGCGTTGTGCATATTCAAGACTTCCAAATGAGCGATGTCGGTCGGCCCGCTCTGGCTGCGGCCCTCAATGCCCGGATCGAACCGATTGACCTGGCCCAGCTCTGCCGCGTCATGGGATGGCCCGAGTTCGGTGGAAAGTTGTCCGGCTCCCTGCCCGGCCTGACACTGGACAAGGGCGAAATCAAACTCGACGGCACGCTGACGGCGCAAGCATTTGGCGGCGAGATCTCGGTTGACCGGCTGCGCGTGCTCGATGCGTTCGGACGCGTCCCGCGCATCTCATCGGATATCCGACTGCGCCAGCTGGATCTGGCAGCCCTGACCAGTGCCTTCTCTTTTGGCCGCATCGAGGGGCGGATTGAAGGCGATGTGCAGGACTTGCGTCTGCTCAAATGGAAGCCGGTGGCTTTCAGCGCGCGCATTTCCACGCCGGCGAATGATCGCTCGGCGCATCGCATCTCGCAGAGGGCGATCGACAATATCTCCTCGATTGGCGGTGGCCCCAGCGGCCTCCTGTCTCGTGGCGTACTGCGTTTTTTCGACGATTTTGCCTACGCCCGTATCGGCTGGACCTGCACACTCAGCAACGGCATTTGTCAGATGGGCGGCATTGAGCCGACCGATGACGGCGGCTATGTACTGGTCCAGGGTAAGCACCTCCCCAGAATCGACGTCGTCGGATACAGCCGGGCGGTGGATTGGAGTACCTTTGTCAGACAGCTGGCCAGCATTCAGCAAAATGGCCCGCCCCGCTTACAGTAATCATCGAATCGGCACAGGTACAATAGCCGCATGTCCAATACCCTGACCCAGGGCGTGCGCGTGATTGCGCAGCCCAGTTACGTCGCCGAACAGTCTGATCCGGAGAACGATCAGTACTTTTTTTCGTATCACATCACGGTCATCAACGAAGGGACTGCGCCGGTTCAACTACTGTCCCGACACTGGGTCATTACCAACGGCGAAGGCAAAGTCGATGAAGTCCGCGGTCCCGGCGTTGTCGGACATCAGCCGACACTCGCCCCGGGCGAGGCATTCGAATACACCAGTGCATGCCCGCTAAACACTCAGGTCGGCACCATGCACGGCGAGTTCAATATGGTGCGCAGTGAGGACGGCACCAAGTTTGACGCCGTGATTGCGCCGTTTCGACTGGCGGTGCCGACCGCCTTGAACTGAGATTTTTTTCGGCGCGACTGATCCCGGCGCAGAGTTCAATAAAAAGCCCACAACCAAATTCCCGCAAGAATTTGTGCTCGCGCCAATCCCTGCAGCCCTCAGTCAGTCACTGTAAATCGCAGTCGAGCGATGACCTGGCCCTGCGGCGTTTTCAGATCAACCCACCAGCGGCCTCGCGGATCGGCTGGAAATTTCCGTTTCCGGCTATAAGTGCGGAAGCCTTCCTGGCGACCACCAGAGATCTCAGCAGAGATTCGATCCGTCACCTTGCCTCGATGGCGCCACTCGAATACAACATCCTGCGATAAGCCCGTGGGGGCCCTGACCGCAACAAATGCAACCATGCCATTGGCGTTCAAACTGGCCAGATCAAACTGCTTGACTGCCTTGCCGGGCTGAAGGCCCACAATCTGTGTGCTGGTGCGCGCGTCCCGAACCCAGAAACCAGCGGCGGGAATCCACTGAATGCAGTTCCATAGCAGGGCGAAACCGAAAAAAAGCACCAGGGTCCCGAAGACGCGTCGTCGCCATCCTTCGACAGAAAGCAGCATTCGAGGCAGGCCCGCCAACAAGGTCAGCGCGGTAATCGCCACTGACAGAGGCAAGGCCTTGCCCAGTGGCATGTGCAGGGCGACGGGGAGCACAACCAGCGAAGCGATAAAGGTGCAGTAACCGTGTAACACCGTCGACAGTCCTCGATGACTGGCGATTCTGCGCAGGTAGATCGGGTCGATCGTGATCACGATGGCGACCACGACGGCCGTTGCCGAGAAAATGAGGTGCCCTGGATGCAGCTGAGTGGCACCGATCAAAAAGGGCAAGGCGAAAAATAGGATTTCCTGCTGGATCTGCTGTGTCACGAAGCGCACGGCATTGATGCTCAGACGCCCACCAGATCGCTGGACCAGAATGCGCCCCAGCATATTTTCCGCAATCAGCCAGGGCCAACCGAGCAAGGCGATGAGGGCGACAGCCCGGGCTAGGCTTTCACCGCGCTGAAACAGGAAGAAACCGAACCAGCCAAGGGAAAAACTCAGCAGTGGCAACAACCAGGGCATGCGCAGATGCAGCCCACGTATACGGTCTACCCAGCGCAACAAACGGCCGCCGTCCGCCGACATCGATTCAGTCATTGCGGGAGATTAAACAACAGGTGCCGAACCTGTGCTGAATCCGAAATTCCCCTGCAAATTGGGCTTACCAGTGCCCGCCCTTGAACACATTGGCAAAGACCATCTCCTCCAGGCTCGGTTTCTTTCCTTCCTTGCGCCCCTTGGCGGCCGAAGACGAGGGAAACAAGTGGAAGCCCTTGGACAGAACGTAATCATTCATTTTGGGCCACATCGCATAACTCAGCGCTGCGGCCGTCCCCAGCGGGGTCGCGACCGACTTCGGTCGTTCCACCAGAGAACGGATGACCGTATTGGCGGCGTCGTCGGGACTCCAGGTGGGGACGTAGTCATACATCTTGGTGGGCGCGATCATCGGGGTGCGCACCAGCGGCATGTAGATCGCAGTGGTGTGAATATTGCGCCCTCGAATCTCTGCCGACAGGCAGCGAGTAAATGCGTCCAATGCGGCCTTGCTGGCGACGTAGGCTGAGAATCTGGCGGCATTGGCAAGAACGCCGATCGAACTGATGTTCACGATGTGGCCGCTCCGGCGTTTGGCCATGCCGGGCAGCAAGGCCATGATCAGCCGGACACAGCCAAAATAATTGAGCTGCATCGTGCGCTCGAAATCGTGGAAACGATAATAGGATTCCATCACGGCACGACGAATGGAGCGCCCTGCATTGTTGATGAGAATGTCGACGTGCCCGAAATCACGCAGCACTTCCATGGCCATGCGATCAATATCTTCCATATTCGACAAGTCGCAGGGATAGACGTGTGCTTCCCCCCCGACTTTCTCGATAATTGTCTTTGTTTCTTCGAGCTTGTCGCGCGTACGCGCCACCAGAATGACCTTGGCCCCGGCGGCGGCGAGCTTCTTGGCAGTCGTGAACCCAATGCCGGAGGATGCCCCGGTGACCAGCACAATTTTGCCGCTCAGCTTCTGCATCTGAAGCTTGCTGACCTTGACCTTCACATCCAGAAAGAGCTCCCAGTAGCGCCAGAGGATATCCACATAATCGCGGATATCCGGGCAGCGCACTTCAGTGCCTTTGAGTGCAGCGCGCGCCTGCCGATCATCAAATATCGCCTGATTAAAGGCGTATCCAAGAACGGAAGGAGGAACGCCAATGGCGCGCGCAAGTCCTTGCTTGAGTTTTGCCGGGGTCATTTTCTGCAACCTCGATGACAGTGACTTCAGAGACTCGGGCATCGCTGGCAACTCTAAACGCTTGGCAAACTCAGGTCCGTGGGCCGCCTCAAGAAAGTACTGAAGCAAATCGCCCACGCTGGGCGAATTAGGCTGCATCAAATGAAAACACTTGCCGTCGAGCCCCGGTTTGTGGGCAATGGCATCCATGGCGTCGGCGACGTAATCCACTGGTGCCAGCGCCACTTTGCCGCCCTCGATTCCCAGAAGTGGCAGCCATCTGGGCACGCGATAACTGATTTGCTGGATCGCTTTTGCGAAATAGTAAGGGCCGTCGATCTTGTCCATCTCGCCCGTTTGCGAATGACCGACCACCACGCCGGGCCGGTAAATCCGAAAGGGCACGACGGACTCGTTACGGACAATGGCTTCGCTCTGGAACTTGGTGCGGTAGTAGGGGTGAGAAATGCTCTGTCCCTGATCAAACATTTTCTCGGTGAACTTCCCCGAGAAATTTCCACCAGCCACGGCAACACTGGAGGTGTGATGCAACACAAGCTCGCCGCCTAGATCATTGGCGAATGCAACAACGTTGCGCGTGCCCTGATTGTTGACCTTGTCTGCAGTGGCATCATCCATATTCATGTCATACACGGCAGCCAGATGAAACAGATGATCGATACGACCTCTGAGCTTCTGGAAATCTGCCGCAGAGATCAGGCCCGGCACTGTGATATCACCGGAGACGATATTCAGCCGCGCGGCATCGCTGCCATAACGCTCGGTCATGGCCTTGAATTTATCCTGGGATGATTCGCGCACCAGAACGTATACCTTGGCATCTTCGCGTGCCAATAGCCGCTCCAGCAGAAACTTTCCAATAAACCCTGTGGCACCGGTGACGAAGTAGTTCATAGCAAATCTCCGCGTTAAAGTTGCAGGCAGTGTAGTGATCAGACGGCAGACTGCATTGGCTGTGCCGCCGATGCACAATGCGTTCGTTGAAAGCGTATCTGCACGTCATTGGACACATCCGGAGGGAAGGAAGTGATGGGAGAGCGGCGATGGACAAGCAGAAAGTAGCGATTCTGGGTGGCGGCCTGGGCGCACTGACGACCGCCTACTGGTTGAGCGAATCGCCGCAGGCATCAGAAAAATATGAGATCACGATCTATCAACAGGGCTGGCGTCTGGGGGGCAAAGGCGCCAGTGGCCGCAATCAGGGGGAGGGTCTTGGCCAGCGCATTGAAGAGCATGGCCTGCATATCTGGTTCGGATCCTATGAAAATGCCTTCAGAACTTATCGCCAGGTTCTGGAATCTCTGAGGGAAACTCCAGAGCCCAAACCTGCGACCTATCAGGACTGGCGCGAAGCGTTTCACCCGCACTCCCTGGTCGTTCTTGGAGACAACGGACCCGATGGTCTGGAGCAATGGCCCATCCTATTTGCCCGCAACGATCGCGAACCGGGGCGTGGCCAGCATCCCAGCGACTGGGGCATGTTTCTGGAAGCCTTGCAGGCAGGGATGAACTTTTTCGAGGGCCGCTTTGGCGACGACAACGAAATAGAAGATTTTCTGGAGCGATTCGGCTTACCCGATTGGGCCACTCAATTGCTGTGGCGCGGCGAGCGCAAGCTGCGACGAAACTTCCTGAGAACCGTTCACAAAGCAGCCGGGCTGCTGCCAGAAGACCCCCTGAAGCGAAATCCCTCGTTGGAGCTGGGTCTGGCCGCTACGCTGGAACTATTCCGCAACACCTCGCGCGAAGTCTTGCGCAAAAAGATCGGCAGCCGAGTCCGGGCGCGGCGAATTTTCATCATGACCGATCTACTGGCGACGACCGGAATCGGCATTTTGCGCGACAGCCTGATGCATCGCGGATTCGAATCGGTCGATCATCTGGAATTTCGGCAGTGGCTCAAACGCCACGGAGCGGACGCCGAGCACACCCTCAACTCCAACTTCACGCGTGTGCTCAATGACCTGATGTTCGCGTACGCAGGAGGGGATGAGCAACAACCAAATATTGCGGCGGGGACTGCCGCGCGGGTTCTGCTTCTGGCGCTGTCGGGTTACGACGGCGCATTTATGTACAAGATGGAGTCAGGGATGGGGGACACCCTCTTTGTCCCTATGTACGGCCTGCTCAAAGCCCGCGGCGTCAAGTTCGAGTTCTTTCATCGCGTTGACAAGATCTGGCCCGATGCCAATGGGCTGATCGAACAGATCGACATGAGCCGGCAGGTGCGCCTGAAAGCCGCGGTCAAGGCGGCGGGCGGCTACGCGCCGCTCAAGCGGGTCGGTGCCTATGACACTTGGCCCTCCACGCCCGACTTCAGCCAGATCATTAACGGCAACAAGCTCAAGCAGGATCCTAATAACCCCGGTCAGCCCTATAACTTGGAATCCGGATGGACCGCCTGGCCCGGGGCCGGCAGCCGGAAGCTTCGTCGCGGCAAGGATTTCGATCTGGTGGTCAACGCCATCCCACCCGCCGGACAGGAAACCATTTCCAGCGCCTTGATCGCCCGCTCGGAGGCCTGGAAGAAAATGTTTCTAGGAGAAGCGCGCGTCCAAACCACGCGCACCCAGGCCATGCAGCTGTGGATGAGAAAAACGCCTGCTGAGATGGGATGGCGCGTACCGGATCGCATGCGCCTCGCAGCGTCGGAAGGTCTCGCCGCTCCCTTGTTGGGGGGCTATCTCCAGCCCTTCAATACCTGGTGCGATATGACCCAGTTACTCGCGAATGAAGACTGGGGCACAGCCGGACCCATGTCGCTTGCCTATTTGTGCGGACAGATGAGGGATGATCCGCATCAGCCCCCAGGCGATGACCATGAATATCCAGCCAGAGAGCATGCCCGTGTCCAGAAGACGGCGCGGCGCTGGCTGAGTAATGCAGGGCCTGTCCTCTGGCCCAAAGTGGCGGATCCACGCAGCCGCTACGGCATTGCCGCGGAAGCGCTGCATGCGAATCAGGCCGGCGATCCGTTTGAACAACAGTACTTTCGGGCCAATATTGACGCCAGCGAGCGCTACACCTTGTCGCTGGCCGGCACCACAGCCTCTCGCTTGCCGCCGCACAGTCAGGAGTTTGCAAATCTTTATCTGGCCGGCGACTGGACGCTCAATCCTGTGCTCAACGCAGGTTGCGTCGAATCAACAGTGGCGTCGGGCATGGCTGCGTCACGGGCGATCTGCGGCTTTCCAACACATATCGAGGGCGAGCAGAAAAAAGGCTGAGCCGATCATGCAGATTGCATGACGCTGGCGTCCCACTTTAGATTCTGGTCGAAGCGAATCTTGTCCCGCGTCCGCCATCTGCTGAACAGCTCAGGCTCGGGCATTGAGAAAATTTCGCACGGCGTTCTATCGGGCAAGCCAGATGCACTGATAATGGCATTGACGGCGCGACGCGCAGCTTCATTGGCTGATTCCATGCAGGCCAGATCGGTATTGGTCTGCACGTAGTCCGATGCCAGAAAGAAGTTCGGAATGGCGGTATCGGCCCGCGGCCGCAGCTTCCAACTGCCCGCTACATTGATCAGCAGGGGATCATGGTTGTGAAGTTCACTTTGTGCGCCTGAGTGCTGGTGAATAGCTGGATCAAGAAACCAGGAGTGGAGCATTTCATCGCTCAGTCGCAGGACGCCGCCAACGTTCAGGCTGACGCGGATCTGATGCCAGACTTCCTCGGCAATTTCCTCGAAAGTGCACGTCCTGGCCGGCTTGTCGTAGAGCACACCTGGCGCCTCCCAATTGGAGATATCCACCGACAGGCAATCACGAATCTGGCGATCGCCGAAGTCCGCAAATTTCACATCGGGCCAGAACTGCGCCTGCGAAATCGAAGTCAGCGCCCACGGTGAGTCGATGTACATGACATGTCCGTTAACAATCGGCACTTTCTGCTTTAAATAGAATTGGATGCCATTCATCCAGTCGACGTGCGCGCTCAGTGCTCGAATATTGGCCAGCGCCGGATCGAGTGAGAGCATGGCTGAATTCAGCAGAAGAGCCATGCGCTCTACTGGCACCGCAGCCAGATACCAGTCGCCGCGAACTACTTCCTGCCCCTTGCCCCTGGACACGAGGACACCGCTGACGCCGGACGCGTCACACTCGATGGCTCGAACCGGGCAGGACATGCGGTATTCGACACCACGGGCACGCAACTGCTTGAGCCAGGGCTCGATCCACGCGGCACTGGTGGGACCGTTGAGCACCCGGTCATAGACCAGCCCGGGTGTGGTGACACCCATGAAAGCCTGCAAAGTAATGTCACCGATGGTGCGCGTGCTCGCCTTGCGCGGATCCGCCGCGACCAGCGAGCGTGTCGCCGAACCCAGGACCGTTCGGTAATTCGCGGAGAATCTCTCGGCTTCTATGAAATCCCACCAGGGAATTTCCTCGTATTGCCGACGCCTTCGCTCATCACAGCTCGATGCAATCTGCATGAGTCTGCGCCCGAAAAATGATGCTTCGGCATCGCTCAAGCCGAAAGGGTTACCAAAAAAATCATCGGCCAGATCAAGGAAATCCTGCGGACTCTGGGGAAAACGTGTGCCCATCATGACCAGGTCTTTGCCGAAACGCGCAGCTGCCGCGCGGCTGGTGTTAACCAGGTTGTCGCGCACGCCATTGGCATTCCGGCCAAAGGGAATGCTCTTCATCGTGTGGGTCAAGTGCTGATAAAAGCTCGGAAAAAACCGAAACCCGTGCTCTCCGGGCAAGCCGTCAAAGGTGGCCGGGATGCTGCGTGCTTTGCCGCCGGCCACGTCACGGGCCTCGAGCACAGTCACCGCATAGCCTCGTTCGACAAGTTCATGGGCAGCACTCATTCCCGCCACGCCGCCACCCAATATGACCACTTTGTTGCGCCCTGCCTGCTTCATCCCTCAATCTCCCCTATCTGCAAGCCAACTCCTGCCCCAAAGCCACCCCATTCTATTTCGCTCGAGCGCCGACAAACGCGGATCAAGTTCCATGACCATTGATTCGACATCGCTGGGCCGATTTCTCCCGCAATTTTTGCGAGAGCGTTATGCGCTCGGTGCGAAGTTTGACCAGCGCTACGCAGAGTGGCCAATTTCGGGTGCCCTGCTATTTGTCGATGTGGTGGGATTTACCGGCCGAGTAGAGCGTCTTGTCTCCGAAGGTCCTCAGGGAGTTGAGCTGGCCAGTGAGTTGATCGAACTGAGCATCGGACGCCTGATCGAGACGTTCGGCGCCGAGGGCGGCGATCTGGTTGTCTTTGGCGGCGATGGTTTATTCGTCCTGTGGACGTCAATCCCGGGCGACAGCAGCCTGGCGGGCGCGATCAACAGGGCCGCCAGCTCCGCGCTGAACGCTTTGAAAACGTATTCGACGGATCTGCAGGGCAAAGCGCCGCAGCTGCGATTTTCGCTCGGGGCGGGTCAGTTTCTGGCGCATCGCGTGGGCGGACATCAAGGCAAATGGCACTGTCTGCTCAGTGGTCCGGCATTTGAACAGGTTCAGCGCGCGGATGCACTGGCACAGAATAATGCCCTGATCACGACAGAGGAGGTCTGGGCCCTTGCCGATGGCAGGATCACAGTTTCGCCAATGGCTCTGGGCCTGGTACAGGTGCGCTCCTGCAAGCCGATCGATACGCGAAGTGCCCCTTTCTTTGCCCAGCAGCAGGATTGTCCGAGTGCGCTCGCGCTGCCACATGTGTGCGAGCCTATTCTGCACAATCTGGCGCGGCTGGACTCACATTGGCTCGCCGAGTTCCGGCGGCCCAGTGTCATTTTCGCGCGCTTGCCGAACCTGATCAGTCACGGTCGGCTCGAAGGTCGCCGCGCCCACGATGCGACGCGGATTATTCAAGGCATCGTCAGCGAGCACGGGGGCAGCATCCTTCAGTTCGTAGTGGATGACAAAGGCCCCGTCCTCGTCATTGCCTTTGGTCTGAGCGCACGCGTACATGAAGACGACGCCGCGCGCGCCGCATCATGCGCTCTGGCCATGCTATCCGCGCTGGTAAAGCTCGGCATCGAGTGCTGCACCGGCATCGCCACGGGCCGCGTGTTCTGCAGCCTGATCGGCAATAGGCATCGCAGCCACTACACGCTGATCGGGCACACCATGAATTTTGCAGCACGTCTCATGCAAAACGCCTCGCCGGGACCGCTTTGCGATCAATTAACACAAGATTTGAGTCGGAACCGCATCGATTACGTCTTGAAGGGACTGATCGACGTCAAGGGAATGGAATCCGCCTCAACGCATTTTCAGGCCACAGGCAAACCGACGTTACTCCCAGATCACAGGAATTTCCCTGACGCACGCACACCCTTGTTCGGCCGCGACCCGGAGATAGAGATTCTGCGCAGCCAGCTCAACGCCCTGGTCAGCCAGCGCCGCGGCGGCCTCATCGCACTGATTGGCGAAGCAGGAATCGGCAAAACTCGACTGATCCGAGAAATATCGGCACAAGCACGGTCTCTGTCCGTGCTTAGCCTGATCGCCGAAGCCCGTGCGGGCGATGGGGCACCGCAAGCCCATTGGGGCTCGGTGATACGCAGCCTGCTGGAATTGGAAACTGCAGACAAGACCGAGAACCAGACTTTGCTTGACCCCTATTTGCAGGCATTTCTGGGACAAGCGCCGCAGCACCTGCCGGACACCGATGACGCCGAGCGCGCGCTGCGCACGCGAGAATCCATTGCGCAACTCATCAGGGCCGCGGCCGCTCGCGCGCCCCTGATGCTATGCATTGAAGATACGCACTGGATGGATTCACTGTCATGGTCGCTGCTGGCACGCCTGACGCAAGACGCCAGCAAGCCGGCCAGCGGTTTATTGCTGATCATGAGCACTCGGGAAATGGAAACCAACGCGCCACCCGACGTGCTCAAGCGCATATCGGCGTTGGGCATGCAAAAGCTCACGCTGGGACCTCTGCCTGAAAAAGACCGTGCGCTCGTGGCCCAGCTTGCGATTGGCGCATGTTCACTAAGCGAGAGAGCGGATAACTGGATCGTCCATAACAGCGGCGGCAATCCCCTGTTCTGCCGTGAACTTGCCGCCGATGCATTGGATAGCGGCCGCCTGCAGCTGATCGACGGCCATGCCGACTGGATCGATGGTGCCGACGGCGACGGCGCATATTTACACATGCCGGACACCCTCAGCGGCGTCATCGCCAGCCGCCTTGATCGCCTGAATCAGAAACAACAGATCGCCTTGCGCGTCGCCGCCGTTATCGGCGCTCGTTTTGCCCTGCCCGCACTGATGGCGATGAACCCTGAGCCCGAAGAAGATCTCCGCGATCAGATGGACAGTCTGTGCACACTGGGATTTTTGCATCGAATCGATTCCGATCAGCCTGCCATCCAATACAGCTTTCATCACGCCCTGATCCGCGATGCGGCTTACGATAGCCTGCCATACCGGCGACGGCGTGAACTCCACGCCGGCTACGCACAATGGCTCGAAGCTCAGTCACAGGAAGCAGCCCCAGTGGACGCGGCAGAACTGGCCAGACATTGGGAGCAGGCGGAGCACTGGCTGCAAGCTTTCGAGAAGCGGCTGGAAGCCGGCCGCACGGCCCTCGCCGACTTCGCCAATCGGGAGGCCGCAAAACATTTCTCCAATGCGCGAACCCTGCGAGGACGCAGTCCCGCTCTAAGCGATCACCCCTTGGCTTGGGAAGCAGAGCTCGGCCTGGCTCAGGCACTGCACCGGATGGGTGATGAGCGCGCTTCCCGACGGCACATCGAGGAGGCGCTTCGCGCGTTTGGGGAGCGCATTCCAAGCAGCGGCGCGGGGAAAGCATGGGCGCTTTCGAAAGAACTGGCCGCGCGCACCCTCGGCTTGCGCGGACGCGCACCGCGCCACTTACGAAAGGACGTGCCACGACTGCGCATGACGGTCAAAGCCTACGACCTGCTGCCAGATATTCTGTACTACGACAACGACCCGCTGGCACTGGCCTATACCACCCTGCGCTTCGAGCGCCTGGCCACCGCAGAGAAGCGTCCCAGTGCGGAGCAAGCACGTGCCCTGGCCTGGCTTGGGCTGCTCTATTCTGCGGCGGGCAAAGCAAAACAAAGTGAGCAGAGCCTTGCTGACGGCATTGCGGTCGCCCAACGGGCGCGCGATGTAACCGTGGAAGCGTGGATCAGACTGGCGCAAGGCTCCCTGCTTGCACAGTTAGGTGTCTGGTCGGACTCGGAACGCTGGCTGCGCGATGCACTCAGTCGATGTGAGTCGCAGGGTGATCGATCACGTGCCTGGAACGTCATGTCGGCTCTGGGTCATGTTCTCGCCTATCAAGGTCAATTGGCAGAAGGCAGAGGCGTGTTGCAAAAAGCGCTGGTTCGCAATGCTGACACCGACAATCCACTTTTCCTCGCTTGGGGCTCCGCAGGTTTGGCTGGACTGATGCATCGGCAAGGCCTCCGTGCAGATCGTCCAAAAGTATTGCAACTGTTGGCACGCGCTCGCGAATCACTACAGAGCCGGCCGGATGCCGCTGCCGAATTGTTTTCGCGCGGATTGCATGCAGCTGCCATGTGCAGGGACGGTCAAAGAGAGGAGTCGATTGATCTGGTGCGCGAAACGATCGAAGTCGCGCTGGAAAGGGCGCCACTGGTCTGGCTTCAGGTCAGTTCTTATCTTTGCATGGAGGAGGTGCTTTGTGCGGCAGCCGAAGACCGCTCCCAACAGGCGTCTGTGTTGCGAATGCTGCAGAAAATCCGAAAAAGTCTGCGCGTATTTTCGCGCATCATCCCGATCGGTCGGCCCAGCCTGGCCCTTGTCCGGGCAAGAATCTGGATCATTCGCGGCAAACCAGAAGAAGCGAGGAAACAGCTGCGAATAGGCCTGAATTACGCCATGCAACTGGGGTTAGCTTATGAAATGGGCAGAATTCATCTCGCGCTCGCCGAAATATCCATGGGAAGCCAGACAAACAGGGAACTGGATCTGGCCAGCACAATTTTCAGTCGCATTGGCGCCCACTGGGATCAGGAACTCATTCAGCAGCGGCGCCTAGCATTGGCAGGCATTGAAGACACTCTGACTTAGTCCAACGAGCTGATCAGCAAAACTGCAGACATGCGGGTTAAAGTCTGCCTCCGAGATAAATGCAGAGGAAACATACATGGACAAACCAAGCGCAGTTGTCGTCGGCGTTGGAGCCGAGCAAGGCCTTGGTGCCGCCCTGAGTCTGCGATTTGCGAGCGAGGGCTACCACGTCCTGATAGCAGGGCGCACCAAGGAAAAAATTGATGCAATCGATGCGCTGATCAAAGCCAGGGGTGGCAGCAGCGCAGCTATCGTGACCGATGCCACTTCAGAAAAGGACGTCATCTCACTTTTCGACACAGCGATGAACCCGGGTGCAGGCCGCGCGCCAGCGGACCTGGTGGTGTTCAATGCCGGCAATAATCAGATCATTGATTTCAAGACTCTGAGTGCTGAGCAGTTTGAAGATTTCTGGCGCGTGGGATGCTTTGCCGGCTTTCTGGTCGGCAGAGAAGCAGCGAGACGCCTGGCACCGCTGGGCCGCGGTACGGTTATTTTTACTGGCGCATCAGCCAGCCTGCGCGGCAAACCCAATTTTTCGCATTTCGCGGCGGCCAAGGCTGGGCTTCGCGCAGTGTCGCAGAGCATGGCGCGCGAATTCGGCCCGCAGGGCCTGCACGTCGCGCACGTCATCATCGACGGAGGCATCAACGGCGAGCGACTGAAGAAATTTGCACCAGACTTCTCTGAGCGTCTGGGCGAGGATGGCATGCTCAATATTGAAGCCATCGCCGATAATTACTGGCATCTGCACAAGCAACATCGATCTGCCTGGACTCAGGAACTGGATCTTCGCCCCTTTAAAGAAAGCTACTGAATCAGCTGACTCAGTACCGCGCGGCAACATGAAAATTAACGGTCATATTCAATTCGAAATTGTTGAAGTTCGCGAGGACAAGGTCATCGGCGAGATGCCAGTCCAAGCTGGAATCCTCAATCCCTTCGGCACCGCACATGCGGGCGCCATGCTTTGGTTTGC
>JBFJJV010000055.1:0-18226 GCA_041635265.1 Panacagrimonas sp. | reverse complement strand
CGAAATATTGGCCACCTCGACCGATTGCAAAACCAGGGCAGGAATTTTCAGAGCAGGTAGATCGGGACGCCCGAGCGCCGGAGGCGCGCTAGGCGGTGGCGGGGGTGAGTTGTCGAGTATCTGCTTCGGATCCGGTGGCTTTTCGGATTTCGGCTCAATCTTTGCCAGTTTGATGTTTTGGACCACAGCCTGCTCGGTCAAGCTCTCATACTGCGGCGCACGGATGATCCAGCCCAGAGCTAGAAACAGTACGGCTGTCAGTAGCAGCCCCATCACAGGCAAAATCATCCAGCGAAAACCGCTGGCCTCAGGGCTGCTGGTCTTCTTCATACTCATGACTATTTGGGCGACGCCGCGATAGAGACGTCTGGCACCCCGGCGAGGCGAGCCTGATCCATGACTTCCACCATAAGACCGGCACGCGCCTCCTGATCAGCCTGAATCAGCACGATCGCCTTGGGTCTGTCGCGACTGATGCGTTCGATGGCGCTGCGCAGGCGGCGTATGTCCACGCGCTCCCGGTTCATCCAGATTTCGTTGTCAGCAGATATGGCGACCAGAATGCTGGTCTTGTCTTCTTCCTGCGTGGTTTCCGCCGACGGTTTGTTGACGCGGATCCCCGACTCTTGCACAAATGCCGCCGCGATGATGAAGAAAATCAGCAGATTCATCACAAAGTCGAGCATTGGCGCGAGGTCAATGCCGGTCTCTTCAGGCGGCGGATTGTGGCGACGGAATTTCATGATCAGCCAGGCGCAATCAGGTCGTTGAGCCGATCCGTTTCACGACGAACACGCGTGTTGAAAAGGTTTGTGAAGAACAGGCCGATCACACTGACGACCAAGCCGGACATCGTGGCAATCATCGCGTGTGAAATGCCGCCAGCCATGGCGCGTGTGTCATTGCCTCCTGAGAACGCGACGGCGTCAAATACCTGCAGCATGCCCATCACAGTGCCCATTAATCCCAGCAAGGGCGCCATCGGCACCATGACCCGAATAATGGGCAGACCCGATTCCAGTCCCACACGAAGCTGGGAAATCAGGGCCGCGCGAATGCGTTGCGCAAACCAGGATTGACGCTCTTCGCGTGCATTCCACTGCGCTAACGCCTGATCTCGCGCACGCGGATATATTCGCCAAAGGTACCAAATCCGCTCCAGAATGACGGTAATCAGAACGGCACAGGCGCCCAGTATCCAGTGCGTGACCCAACCTCCGGAATCGAGAAAAGCAGCAAGGGTGTCGTACTGATTGAAGAACAGTTCAATCACGACGGCAAATTCCCCTGTGCCTCAAGTTGCTTGGCCAGAAGGCCGGCTGCCTGCTCATCCAGAATTTGCGTCAGTACACGCGACCGCGCCATCAGGAAGCTGTTGACGAACAACAAGGGAATGGCGATGCCTAAGCCGAGAACGGTCGCAATCATGGCGCGCGAGATACCGCCGGCCATGAGACGGGGGTCGCCGGCACCTACTTCAGTGATGACCTGGAAAGTGATAATCATTCCGACCACGGTTCCTAGCAGACCTAGTAGCGGCCCGGCAGCCACGATCATGCGCAGCAGGGATTGAAAGCGTTCAAGCTTTGGTGTTTCACGCAGAACAGCTTCTGACAAACGGGTCTCCAGCACCTCCGGATCCTGTTCCCCAGGATTGTCCGAAAAGCAGGACAACACCCGACCTAGCGGATTGTTCTTGTTTGCCTGGGTCACATCGCGTAATTGCCGCTTAACCCTACGACTGACTCCCATCAGGTATACCAACTGATAGAGCGCAAGTATCGCCCCAAAAATACCGATGGCGATAATGACGTAACCCACCTCCCCGCCCTGATGGATGCGGTCCATCAAGGTAGGACGCTGCGAGATCAGCTGCAGCAAATTCCCCTGGGAGGGATCGATCAACGCAGTCTCGATCTCGCTTTGCGTGTCCACGAATTTTTTCGCGCTTGAAATAGCCCCGCCCGGCTGCCGAGGGAGCAAAGCCAGAGTGCCAGGGTCGGGCTGCAGGATCAGATAGCCCTCCTTCGTGAACGCACTGAAGGGCCCTATGCGAACGATCTCCGCATCGACAGTCTCTCCCTGAACGGTGATCAAAGGCGCATTGAAGCGAACAATCTTTCCGCTCTCCGCCGCTTCCTGGGCAAACAGGAACCACAGAGCTTCAATGTCGGCAATGCTTGGGACCTCTTGGCCCTTGGCCAGACGGTCGAGAGTCTGCAGACGATCCGGATACTGAGCCGAAATCAGCGAGACCGCGACTTGCTCACGAAAATTGCCCGCTACTTCAGCAATAGAAGAATAGATCTCCGCCGAATCACCGATGCTTTCAGTCAATTGCTTCTTAAGCTTGGCGATTTCAGCTTGCCCACTGGAAAACTTTGCTTTGGCTGCATCAGCTCTATTTTGCGCCCGCGACTTAGCGAGCTCTGCCTTCTGCAGCAAGGCTGCCCGGTCCGCTTTGGCCTCGAGAAAACGTTGCTCGCGTTCTGAATTGAGCGTCGCGGACACCCTGGAGCCCTGTCTAATCTGTTCCAGCAGCTCGCTCATATCGTTCTGTGCCAGCGCCAAAGGTACCTGCATCAGCAGGCCTATCAGGCCAATGGCTGTGATCTTAAACGCAATCATTTGCTCGCCCTTGTGGCCTTCGGCAAGGGAAGCTCAAGCAAATCCGGCGCCGCATATTCGCGAGCCATGCGAAGCCCGTCCCGAATCTTGCTTACATGCTTGTATGGCAAATCCGCCCACTTCTTTTGGCTGGCCATCCAGATCCCGGCCTGTTCCCCATCCGCCGACAGGAAGTACAGGGCAACTCGGCCCAAGCGCAATACATCGACGCTTCTGCCATTGACCTCGGCACGCTCTGCCCCCAGCGTTCGCCCGTATTCGGATTCAATCTGCAGAACCTCAAGAATTCGCTTGAATCGGTCGGCATTACTGGCCCCCGGATCCGCCATGAGGGCTTTCAGTGACACAAGCCGTTGCCTGCGCTCCTGCACCAGAAACGGCAAGTCCAACTCCAGAAATCTTTCAAGGCCCGACACCATATTCTGCATCAATGGCTGGAGCGCCTGCTCTGTCCGCTCCAGTTCCTTGACCTGTCGCGCGATGGATTCACGCTCGGAATCCTGTGCGTCTACCAGCTCGTCCAACTGGTCCGCATAAACTGTCAGCTGATGCGCGTGCCAGCTAGCCGCTCGATAGCGCTCCAACATGGCACGACTCTGATCGTCTAGGCTGTCGATACGCTGCTGCGATGCCTTGGCCGCCCGACCGGCATTGACCGTTTCATCGATTGCGCTGCCGATGGCATCCTTCTGGGCAGAAGCCGACGTCGCACTCAATGCAAGCAGGATGACAGCACACCATTTGCGCCAAAAGTTCATGCAGAACCGTTCTCCTCGCTTTCACTCGCTTTCTAGATGAAGCAGATAGCTACCATCTTGCGCACGCCAGCCGAGGAAAATCCAGCGCTACATAGGCAATTCGCGCTGTTTTGAACCGCTAATTAGAGGCTATTCTGAATCCGGAGGGGGCGGATCGACAAAGCGATCACGAATTTCCAGGAATTTGTCGAGATTATTCAGGAACAGATCCACGAGGTCCGGATCAAAGTGCTTGCCACGTTCTTCGCGCAAGACGTCCAGTACTTTTTCCAACGGCCAGGCGCGCTTGTAACAGCGATGACTGCCGAGCGCGTCAAACACATCTGCCAGTCCCGCAATACGACCAAATATATGTATGTTTTCGCCCGACAATTGCTTTGGATATCCGCTACCGTCCCAACGCTCATGGTGCTGAATCGCAATCACCATTGCCGCCCGCAAAACAGGCAAGTCCTGATTGGCGAATAACTCCCCACCAATCTCTGCGTGCGTTTCCATGATGCTGCGCTCTTCATCAGTCAGCCGACCGGGCTTGTTGAGAATCGCGTCTGGGATCGCGACCTTGCCTGCGTCATGCAAGGCCGCACCAATCAGCAAGATATCGGCCTGCTCTTCGTCCAGACCGTACAGAGAACCCAGAAGCCGTGAATACTCGCCAACCCGACGCACGTGATTTCCAGTCTCTTGAGAGCGGCGCTCGATCGCCTCGCTCAGCATCAGAATGAGGTTGTTCTGTGTCCGGCTCTGGGCCTGATGCGCATCCGCAGCATGAAGTGAGTTGGCGACATTCCTGCAGAACAGATTGATGACATGGGACTCAATCGGTTTGAATTCGCGATCTGCCCTCAAGTAAAGACCCATATCAAGCTCGTCATCCCCCGGAATCCGCGCAACGAGGCATTGCTCATCGCGCTCAAACGCGGCCAAGTCGGACCCGAGCTTGATGGCGCTGATGCGTGCAATCGTTTCCGGTGGTACCAAGGGGCCCAGATTGCTGTCATAACGACCATGCACTGCAAGCAGGCGCGGCACTTCGTCCTCAGGATTGCATAGCAGAACGGCTTCGAACGCGGGTCTCTCGGCATATTGATCCACGCCAAGAATGCTGCACAGCAATTCCAGGGCTCCACGCGCCAGACGCTCGGGCAATTTCCTGCGCAGAATGGTCGAAGAGGCATCTGCGATTCGTTCAAGACCTTCTCGATTTTCCTCGGAAATCGTCAGCTCATGATAGTGATGCAGATTGCTGTAAGTCAGCGTAAAGAGACGGCTCTGGGATAAATCTGATTTGTTTCGAATATCGTTAATGTCGTAGCGCGTTACCAAGTCATTGGCCGGAACGTCGCGTTCCTCACAATTGACCGTGATCAGGCGCACGCGTTGGTTATTAAGCTTGAGCCTGATTGTCTCTGCTACGTGCAGGCCACCGCCCTCCGAGCGCAAATCCATGTCCAGAATTGCCATCGCGGTATCTGGATGCTCGACCATCAAACCCACGGCCTCCTCACTCGAATAAGCGTGCAAAATCTCAATCGGGCGACCCAGAACACTGAGGTCGTCTAAAGCGGTGCTCACTTTCTGATGAATCAGTTCATCAGCGTCCGCAACCAGAATTTTCCAGGCCTGCTTCCGCGTCCGTCTGACAACTGACTCAGGTCGACGTCTCTCTAACTTTTCATGGAGGCCCATGCTGTTCACCTTAACTATTCTCTTATGAGTCCGATATGGCGGAATTAGCCGCTGCCGGCATCGCAGTTGAACCTGACATCAGGACTAAGTTGTATGCCCTTCGGGGGCTACGCGATGTATCCGAACGCCTAGGGCACAAATTTATATCGCCGTACTCAGGTCCAAACATGCGCGTCAGTCTCGACTTGAATGGAAAGCAAGTAGAACACATGAAAAAAACTTTGTAACCTGTCAAAAACAATAGGTATTTGGTGGGCCGACAGCAAAGCGTGCCCTTAATTTTCTAAGGTGATTCGGCTGTCAGATTTGAAGCGTCTAGACCCTCAGCCGAACAAACGTTAGTAATTTCTGTAGCTTAGGTGAGGATGAGGACGAGCCTGGGACTTCCCCAATTCACCCCCTTCAATAGAAAGGCCCTGCAAGCGCAGGGCCTTTTCTTGCTCACAAACCCGATCAGGTCACAGATGCAGACCGCATTCCGTCTTGGGTTTGCCAAGCCAGCGGCCAGACCGGCCCTCCCCCTGTACCGTGCAGTGCGTGCAGCCGATGGACTGGTAGCCCTTCTCGACAAGCGGATGGAATGGAAGATCGTGCTCTCGGATGTAGGCGTCGCGCTCCTCGCGGCTGACGTCGATCATGGGATTGAATTTGATCATGCCCCGACGAATTTCAAAGATTGGTAATTCATTGCGGTGATCTGTCTGCCAGTACATCAGACTGGACACCCACACATGAAAATTAGGCTTGATCGCCTCCAAGGGCTCGATTTTGTTTACTGAGCAGCAAAAGTCAGGATCCTTCAAATAGGTCTGTTCGGTTTGCGTGAACTGGTGTTTCCACTCCTCCGCGCGGATGGCCTCAACCTTCAGCCCGAAAAGATCGATCAGATAATCACGATATTCCAGAGTCTCAGTAAAGTGATAGCCGGTATCAATGAAGTGGATCACCTGCTTCGGCCGAATGGTGGACACAATATGCAGAAAGTAGGCCGAGGTTGCCGCAAAAGAGGAGGTGACCATGACCTTGGCCGGATCGAAATCATCGTATAGAGAGCGCAGACGCTGAGCGAAGTCGAGCTTCGCATAACGTTCATTGAGCGTCCCAATCTGGGCCTCGCCGAGCCCGGCAAAGGTTGAGGTTTTTTCCATGTTCATAGCGATTTTTGCGTTGCGGCACGCCGATTTGGCGGCAAATTCAAGTGGAACCTCAGTGTATGGTCAGGGCTGACTTGGGCTCAATGAATTCCTGACGAATCTTTCAAAACGTTATAAGCATGTGCGATTTGTAACGGCATAGTCTGTTGCCCCGTTACAATGCCGTCTTTTTAGGCGCTACCCGCTCAAATCATGGATAAAACATTCGACCCCGAACCGATAGAAGCGCGATGGCGTGCACTTTGGGAAACCGGGAGCCATTACGCGCCTTCGGGCAGCGGCGAACCCTATAGCATCATGATTCCGCCGCCGAATGTGACTGGCACCTTGCACATGGGGCATGCCTTCCAGCACACCATCATGGATGCGCTGATCCGCTATCAACGCATGCTGGGCCGAGACACCTTATGGCAGCCGGGAACAGACCACGCCGGGATCGCCACCCAGATGGTGGTGGAGCGCAATCTCAAGCTCGAAAACACATCCCGTCGCGATCTGGGTCGCGATAAATTCATTGAAAAAGTCTGGGAGTGGAAAGCGCACTCCGGCGGCATTATCGAACAGCAGATCCGTCGCCTAGGCAGCTCTGTAGACTGGTCTCGCAACCGCTTCACTATGGATGAGGACTATTCCAAAGCCGTCATCGAGCACTTTGTACGGCTGCACGAGGATGGTTTGATTTATCGTGGCAAGCGCCTGGTCAACTGGGACCCGGTTCTGCAGACCGCCATCTCGGACCTGGAAGTCGTCAGCGAAGAAGAAAACGGCAAGCTCTGGCATTTTCGCTATCCCCTGGCCGACGGCACTGGGCACTTGGTGGTCGCCACCACCCGACCCGAAACCATGCTCGGCGACTCTGCAGTCGCAGTCCATCCACAAGATGCGCGTTACAAGGCGCTGATCGGCAAGACCGTGAAGCTGCCCTTGGCGGACCGGGAAATTCCTATCGTCGCTGATGACTATGTCGACCCGGAGTTTGGCACCGGCGCGGTAAAAATCACGCCCGCTCACGACTTCAATGACTGGCAGCTGGGTCTGCGGCATAAGCTGGCCGTCATCAATATTCTCACTCCGACAGCTGAGCTCAATGGCGATGTGCCGGCTGCCTACCGCGGAATGGAGCGCTATGCAGCACGCAAAAAGATCGTTGCCGACCTGGAGGCACTAGGGCTGGTAGACAAGATCGACGACCACAAGCTGAAAGTACCGCGCGGCGACCGCAGCGGGGCCGTTCTGGAGCCCTATCTCACCGATCAATGGTTTGTCGATCTGACACGCGACCGGCTTGCAGACGGCCGCCCCGGTGGCAAGACAGCCATCACGCAGCCTGCCCTCGACGTGTTCAATGACGGCCGCATCAAGTTCGTTCCGGAAAACTGGATCAACACATATCGGCAATGGCTGGACAATATTCAGGACTGGTGTATTTCCCGGCAACTTTGGTGGGGGCACCGCATTCCGGCTTGGTATGACGATCAGGGTAATGTCTATGTCGGACGCAATGAAGAAGAGGTCCGCAGCAAGTTTGCTGATCAGCTCAGCGCTGACACCCAGCTGGTGCAGGATGAAGACGTGTTTGACACCTGGTTCTCATCCGACATTTGGCCCATGGCCACGCAGGGATGGCCGGAAAACAGTGAGGCACTGAAAAAATACTATCCTTCCAGCGTGCTGGTCACCGGATTCGACATCATCTTCTTCTGGGTCGCCCGTATGGTCATGATGGGACAGTACTTCCAAAAAGAGGTGCCGTTTCGTGAGGTGTATATCACTGGTCTGGTGCTCGACCCCAACGGCAAGAAGATGTCGAAGTCGCGCGGCAATATCGTAGACCCACTCGATGTCGTTCAGGGCATCTCACTCGATGATCTGCTCGCAAAGCGCACCACCGGCCTGATGAATCCCGATATGGCGCCCAAAATCGAGAAAAAGACACGCAAGGATTATCCAAAAGGCATATCTCCGGTCGGCACGGACGCCCTGCGCTTTACCTTCGCCTCTTTGGCGACTCAGGGCCGCGAAATCCGTTTTGACGCGGCGCGCGCCGAAGGCAATCGCAACTTCTGCAACAAAATCTGGAACGCGGCGCGCTATGTGCTGATGAACTGTGAGGATCAGGACTGCGGGCAATCGGGCGGTGAAGTTGAGTTGTCCATCGCTGATCGCTGGATCGCCTCGCAGCTCCAGAAGCTGGCGAGCGATTGCGCTCAGCACTTCGCCAATTATCGTTTTGATCTTTTATCTCAGTCGCTTTATCAATTTATTTGGTATGAGTACTGCGACTGGTATCTGGAGCTGTCAAAACCGGCGCTGCAGCAGGGCGCGGAAGCCCAGCAGCGTGGCACGCGGAAAACGCTGGTGGGCGTGCTCGAAACCTGGCTGCGCCTGCTCCATCCGATCATGCCTTTCATTACTGAGGAGATTTGGCAGCGTGTGGCACCGCTAGCAGGTACAGCATCCGAAACGCTGATGAAGGCGCCCTACCCGCTGAGCCACTCAGAGCTGATAGATGGACACGCCGAGGCTGATATCGAGTGGGTCAAGGGCTTCATTCTGGGTGTACGGCAGATTCGCGGGGAAATGGATATCTCTCCCGGAAAGACTCTCCCCTTGTTCCTGGAAAATGCATCTGAGCAAGATGTTGCCCGCCTGCAGGCCCACACAACGAACATCGAATTCCTCGCAAAAATAGAAGCTGCGAGAATCATCAATGCGGGCGAAGCAACGCCGCAGTGCGCCAGTGCCAGACTCGGCACCATGAATTTACTGGTGCCTATGGCAGGGCTGATCAACAAAGACGCCGAACTCGCGCGGCTGAGAAAGCAAATCGAGAAGCTGGAAAGCGATTCTCAAAAAGTACAGGCCCGTATTGGAAACCCCAATTTTGGAAAAGCACCCGATCACGTGCAGCAACAGGCGCGCGATCTGAGCGAAAAGCAGAAGGCGGATCTGGCTACGTTGAAGGAGCAACTGACAAAGATCGCATCGCTATAGATAGACTGACCCTCTTGTCGGCCGGGTATCGTTCACTGCACCGGCAAGAATCTTTTCTGCTCAGGCTGATCCATAGTAGGGCTTAATCAGTTTCGACCAACGGCACACTCTATTTACGACGCGAACTACAATGAACGCTGCCCTGAAAGACGCACAGACTGCACTCAACCGCATCATTCTCGGCAAAGAAGCGCAGTTGCGCCTTGCTCTGACCTGCCTGCTCGCGCGCGGACATCTGCTCATTGAAGATATCCCCGGCGTGGGAAAAACCACATTGGCTCTGGCACTGGCCCGTGTGCTCGGACTTGATTTTCAACGTGTCCAATTTACTTCGGATCTTCTACCAGCAGATATCATCGGCGTTTCTATTTTCGAACAAGCCAGCGGCAGTTTTCGTTTTCACCCCGGTCCGATTTTTTCGCAGTTGGTCTTGGCCGACGAAGTTAATCGGGCCAGCCCGAAGACCCAGTCTGCGCTGCTCGAAGCCATGGAAGAGCGGCAAGTCACCGCAGAGGCCGAAACACGAAAATTGCCCGACCCATTTTTCGTGATTGCCACACAGAATCCGGCCCATCAAATCGGCGTTTTCCCCTTGCCCGAATCGCAGCTGGATCGCTTTCTGATGCAGCTTTCAATTGGCTATCCAAGCGTGGCCGCAGAACGCGCCTTGCTGATGGAACGTGACCGCCGCGACCTGCTGGACGAGCTCAAACCTTCGATGAGCCCCGCAGAGCTGATGGCACTGCAGAAAAAGGCGAGCGAGGTCATAACCGCTCCTGCCCTGGTCGATTACATTCTTGCCCTGCTCCGATCAACGAGAGAAAACGCGAGTCTCAAGCAAGGTCTGTCGCCACGAGCTGGCTTGGCACTACGCAGGGCCGCGCAGGCTTATGCCCTCATGGATGGCCGAAGTGCGGTCATTCCCGAAGATGTGCAGGCGGTTTTTGCAGCCTGTGTGGATCATCGCTTGATGGCAGCCAGTCAAGCAGATGGCGGCGCGCCAACGGCCGAAGAGATACTCAAGAGCGTGGCGATTCCCTGAGCCGCTGACCAACGATGCGTGCCTGGCAGCTAATCAAGAATATTCTGCACCCCCTCAACTGGGTTCAGCAGCGCATCGATCGATGGGTAATGCGGCGGATCCAGAAACAGCCAGGGCCAATTGCGGTGCCACGCAATCGCATTTACATCGTGCCGACGCGCTTTGGCTGGGGGTTCGGAGCCATTTGCGTCGTAATGCTGCTGGGGGCCATGAATTACTCGAACAGCATGGCCTTTGCACTGAGCTTTCTTCTGTTCAGTCTGGGCCTGATCTGCATGCACCATACCCATGCCAACCTGTTGCACCTGCAATTTCGCGCAGGCAAAGCCAAACCGATATTTGCCGGTGAAGTCGCGCATTTCGAGGTGATGGTCGAAAATTTGGCGGCTCGCCCCCGCTATGCACTCGCATCGGGTTGGGCGCAGCGCCAGGAATCCCTCCCCGATTGCCACGTGGCGGCACAGAGCACTTCCACGATTAAACTCGCGGTCAACGCACCACGCCGCGGCTGGCTGGAAGCCGGCATTTTTTCTATCAGCACAGAATTTCCACTCGGCCTATTTCACGCCTGGACCTGGGCGCATCTGGATATTCGTTGCCTGGTGTTCCCCGCACCGGCTCGCGGCGGTCTGCCGCCACCACAAAGTGCGGGCAGCGGCGGGACTCAGGGCGCCGGCAAGCAGGGACAGGACGAATTTGCGGGGCTGCGCGATTATCAGCGCGGCGACTCGATGAAATCCATTCACTGGAAGAGCTTGCCGAAGACGTCCAAGCCCATGGTCAAGCAGTTCAGCGAAACCGTTGAAGAGGCGCTGTGGCTGGAGTGGAACCATGTGAACATCAAGGATCCGGAGATGCGCTTGTCGCAGTTGACGCGATGGATACTCGATGCGCACGCCGAAGGCCGTGCCTACGGTCTGCGGCTGCCCGGAACCCAACTGGATCCGAGCTGCAGTGAATCCCACCGATTTGAGTGCCTCAAGGCACTCGCACTCCTTCAGACCCAATGAGCGACTATCTGCCCCATCGCTCTTTGATGATCTTGCTCGTGGTACTGCTGCTGGTCATTTCTCCACACCTGCTCAGACTGCCGTTGTGGGAGAGCGCCGCTGTGCTCGCAATCATGATCTGGCGCGCAGCTGCCTCCGTGCGGCAATGGAGCCTGCCTCCGCGCGCCCTGAAGCTGGCGCTGTCCATGGCGGCGTTTGCCGGCGTCTACGCCTATTTTGGTCGGGTCAGTGGGCAAAATGCCGGCGTTGCGCTGCTGGTTCTGATGCTGGCACTCAAACTGACCGAAATGCGTTCGCGACGCGACGTCATGGTCGTGGTTTTCATCATGTATTTTCTACTGCTCACGCATTTTCTGTTTTCTCAGGAACTGTGGACGGTGATTTACCTGCTGTTCAGTGCAATTGCCATCACCACCTTGCTCATAGACGCGCACCACCCGGGTACCCCGCTGCCACTGAAGACTTCTTCTCGCCAGGGCGCGCGCATGATCGTTCAGGCGATTCCGCTGATGCTGCTGATGTTCATTCTCTTTCCTCGCATCCCAGGACCGATATGGGGATTGCCCCATGACGCTGGCGCGGCACGCTCAGGGCTGTCCGATTCAATGACGCCCGGCGACATTTCCAGTCTGATCCAATCGAATGAAGTCGCCTTTCGCGTTCGCTTTGAGGGCGAACCGCCCGCAGCCGGGCAGCAATACTGGCGCGGCCCCGTCTTTAGCCAGTTTTCCTTTCGC
This sequence comes from Panacagrimonas sp., assembly GCA_041635265.1. GTDB lineage: Bacteria > Pseudomonadota > Gammaproteobacteria > Nevskiales > Nevskiaceae > Panacagrimonas. Next base: position 6,214 of record JBFJJV010000055.1, on the reverse strand, counting down.
ACCTGGTCCGCCTCTCCGGAGGACTATCGAGGGCGGATTTCCCCAAGCATTGAAATCGGAGACCGCAAAATTCGTTATGAGCTCACCCTGGAACCGATGCGCAGCCGCTGGTTGTTCGCACTGGACATGCCGGACCCGAGCCAACTGCCGAGAGAGTCGCGCATAGATCCAACCGGCGCCCTCGTCCTCGACAAGCCACTCACCCAGCGCCGTTTAATTCGGGGCGTGTCCTCTCCCAGCTATCGGCTGCAGAATGAGATGCCCCGACGTGAGCGACTCAAATACACGCAGCTGCAAAAACAATGGAATCCGGAGACGGTCGCCCTGGCACGCCAATGGCGGGAGCAGGGATTGAATGACGAACAGATAATCGAATCCGCCTTGCGTATGTTTCGCAACGAAAACTTCGTATACACCCTGAATCCGCCACCCTTGGGGCGACACTCGGTGGATGATTTTCTGTTCAATACCCGCAAGGGCTTTTGCGAGCATTATTCCAGCTCATTTGCCGTGCTCATGCGGGCTGCGGGCATTCCCTCCCGCATCGTCACCGGTTATCAGGGAATGGAAGCCAATCCGCTCAGTGATTACTACGTCGTGCGTCAATCGGACGCCCATGCCTGGAGCGAGATCTGGCTAGAAAACAGAGGTTGGGTACGCATAGATCCAACTGCTGCGGTTTCGCCCGAACGTATCGAGCTGGGCTTGAGAAATGCCGTCACTGCCGCGCAGGGACTTCCCTCCTTTCTGCTCGACTATGGCAGCTTGCGTCAGCAGCTCGAGGTCCGTTGGGATTTGATCAATGCACGATGGAACGAGTGGGTTCTCGGCTATGGTCCAGAGATTCAGCAGCGCTTCCTGTCTCAGTTCGGGCTGGCGGACATGCGAAACATGCTGCTCGCGCTGACCATCAGCGCGAGTCTGGTCCTGGCCGCCATCGGTATGCTGGCCATGCGCCGCGCCGCGCCGCCAAAAACACGTGAAAAGGCCATGCTGATCTGGCAGCAGGCAGGGAAAAAGCTGGCGAGCTACGGATTCAAGCAAAGACCAGACGAAGGCCCACGAGACTTCGTCGATCGCGTCCTCGCACGCGAGCCAGCGCTTGAAGGACCGCTAAGACTACTTCTGAAGGCTTATCTGCAGCTACGCTATGAGCGCGTAAACAACCCTGCCCTTGAACATGCCATGCGAGGCGCAGTAAAAGACCTAAAACGGCCCTGATCCACTCCCAACAGTTTGCCCCATCGATTTAGCTCCGAAATTTTCCGCCTGAGCATTCACTGGCTCTTTTACCCGTGACAAGAGAATCGCTCCGGCCACAAAGAAAAAAATCAGCGTAAACAGGGCCAGCCTGGGATTCCCTGTGAGCCAGGCTGTCAGTCCGACGACCAGAGGGCCGAGTACGGCAGCGAACTTGCCCAGCATATTGTAGAACCCAAAGAATTGACCGGAAGATTCTGCGGGAATCAGGCTTGCAAAATAACTTCTGGACAGTGACTGCACCCCACCCTGAACCAGACCGACAGTCGCGGCCATCAAATAGAAGTCTCGTTCGGTTTGCATGAACCAGGCCCAGCAGGTGAGCCCGATATAGACCGACAATCCGAGGTAGATGCCGCGGCGGGCACCGAAACGCTGACCGATCCAGCCAAAGACCAGCGCTGCCGGAAAGCTCACAAACTGCACAATCAAAATAGCCTTGATCAGCGAATCAGAAGCAAAGCCGAGCTTGATACCAAAATCCACGGCCATCTGAGCCACTGTGCCCAGCGCGTCGATATACAGCCAGTAGGCCAGCAGAAAGGTGGTTACTGACTTCATACCCAATATTTTCTTGAGCGTGGCACCGAGCTCCGCCCAGCCCATCACTTCGTCAGCACCGACACCCGAGGCGGGCTCCGGAACCTTGTAGAACAAAGGCAATGAAAATAAGAACCACCAAACGGCCACGCTGATGAAGGCGATCTTGACCGCGGAGGCCTTATCCGGAATCCCAAGGGCTTCGGGATTGAGAACCATCCAGACATTGATCAAAAAAAGGACGCCCCCGCCCAGATAGCCCAATCCATAGCCAAAAGCGGAGACGCGGTCCCGATCACCGCGGCTGCTTATGCTGACCAGTAGTGCATCATAAAAGCCAAGGCCGCCAAAAAAACCCACGCAGCCCAATGCAAAAAGTGCTATCGCAGCGGACCAGTTACCCTCTCCGACAAAAAAAAGTCCCGTCGTCGCGATCACTCCAAGTGCTGTGAACAGGGCGAGAAAGCGCTTCTTCCATCCACGGCGGTCCGCAATGACGCCCAGGGTCGGCGCCAGCAACATCACCACCAGTGCGGCAGCTGAGTTGCCGAATACGCCCAAATACAGGGTGGAAAGTCCGGGGTCGACTCCTAGTGCGTAATAGCTGTTGAAGAGCACCGGGAATAGACCAACCAGCACCGTTGTCGCGAAAGTAGAATTGGCCCAGTCATAACAGGCCCAGGAAAACTGGGTTTTGTTGACCAGCTTCACTCAAAGATCCAGGGCCAACACAAAAGCATCTTCGCGCTGAATGATCCCCGGATAATATTTGGGTCTCACTCCAATCCGCGCAAATCCAAAGCTGCGATAAAGGCGCAAGGCCGCTTTATTTGAACGCCGCACCTCCAGCAGGACGATGGTGCTGTGCGCAGCGCGCGCCGTCTCCATCAGATGCTGCAACAAAAAGCTGCCCAGCCCGAGACCACGCAGGCGCGGGTCAACGGCCAGATTAAGCAGGTGCGCTTCACCCACAGCCATACTCATGATTGCGTAGGCGATTACGACACCATCGGAATTTGTTGCTAGCCAGCAGCTATATCCAGATTTGATGCAATCTCTAAAATTACCCTCAGTCCAAGGGAATTCGTAAGCGCGCTTTTCAATATCCATGACTTCTGCGAGCCGCCCATCGTGCATCGGCGACAATTGCCAGCCATCGTCAGGCAGTGCGCTCAAGCCTTGCTGCCCGACGCCAACAGGCGCGACACCTGTTTCAGATCAGCCCAGGATTTCGCTTTTTCACGCGGACTACGAAGCAAATAGGCTGGGTGATAAGTCACCAGGACCGGCGTTTTGGCATCGCCGTAGACGTGCTTCTCCTTGCGCAACTGAGACAGTGGTGCATCACTTGCCAAGAGGCGCTGCGCAGCCACTCGCCCCAGAGCAACGATCAGATCCGGCTCAATCAGTTTGATTTGCTGCTCGAGGTAGGGTCTGCAGGCCTCCAACTCCCTGGGCTGCGGGTCACGATTGCCGGGAGGCCGGCATTTCACGACGTTGGCGATGAACACATTCTTCAGACGTGAGCGACCGATCGAAGCAAGCATCAGATCCAGCAATTTTCCGGCACGTCCTACAAAAGGCTCACCACAGGCATCCTCATCCGCACCCGGCCCTTCGCCAACAACCATCAGCGTCGCGTCTTCCGGACCGACACCAAATACGGTCTGCGTACGGGTCTCACACAAGGAGCAGCCCTTGCAGTCTTTGACAGCTGCCCGCAAACCCGTCCAGTCAGTCGGAACATCTATCAGGGGCGCCCGTGCGGCGGCGACGCTCACCGCAGATTCTGCCGGCGCAATGGACGATTCAGACTCGTGATCCGAAACATCCATCCGCGTCTGAAGTGTGGGCGAGGCCACCGCGTCAAGCGAAGCTTTGTTTCTATCGATCCACAGATCGATCCCCATTGCCTTCAGGTACTGTTGTCGTTTCGCAGCATCCATAAACAAGGAGAAAATCCGTTCTAGTCAGAGGGCGGCGCAGATCACACCACGCGACACAAAGGCAAATCGATCAAGCGGCTTCCCAGCCTTGATCGTCGCTTAAAAACCGGCTGCGCGGGAGGTAGAAAAATTGTTTCTCGTTAGCAAGGGTCGCACCGGTTTCAGCAAGAAAGCCAAGGCGAACCATCAGGTGTTTGCAGGTCGTATTACGATGATGAACGCTAGCTCGAATTTCATTCAAGCGCAGATAATCGAATCCGTAGGGAATCAGAGCCCGAGTCATCTCTCCCGCATAGCCCTGATGCCAATAGCCAGCGCCTACGGCAAACATCAGCTCCAACTCGCTTTCCTTGTGAAAATACCAATAGCCGCAAAATCCGATCAGTGCGTCGGTCTGTGAAAATGCCCCCCAGAGACCTTGCCCACGCTCTTCATAAAGGCTTGCGCTACGCGACACGATGTCACGGGTCTGCTCAAAGACCAAGCCACGTCCGCTCCACAAAAACTGACGGACATCCGGCGCACTCCACAAAGAGTGCAGTGCACCGGAGTCCGCTTCCCGAAGCGGCCTCATCCTCAGATTGTTCGTAGACAATCGCTCCGGACGTACAGCGGCCCTCGCTATGGGAGGGTCGGTCTTGCGCCGAAAGGGCTTACGCCACGGCACGTTCGGACTCGCTGCCGACCTGAGTTTGTCTTTCCAGGCGATTCAGCCCACTAAGAATGGCTTTTAATGATGCAGTGACAATATTGGAGTCCTTGCCCACGCCATAGATGCTGCCGCCGTCATCCACGACCAACTCTATGTAGGTGACTGCTTCAGCATCTGCGCCCTTTGTGATCGCATGTTCATGATAATCGCTGATCGTGATCTGCTGGCCGCTCAACTCGGCAAGACCTCGAACGAAAGCATCGATGGGGCCATTGCCGCGCCCACACAGTTTGTGCTTCTTACCCTTGCAAGTGATCTCAGTCGTCAACTCGACCACGCTCTCTTTTGAATCTTCGACGAGAAAATGAGCCACATAGTGATAAGGCCCGTCGCCGGAGAAATATTCCTCGGAGAAAATATCCCAGATATCAGAGGCTTTTACTTCTTTGCCGCTCACATCCGTCACGCTCTGCACAACCTGGCTGAACTCGATCTGCAAACGACGAGGCAGACTCAGCCCGTATTCGGTCTCAAGCAAATATGAAATTCCGCCTTTCCCCGATTGCGAATTTACCCGGATCACCGCCTCGTAGCTGCGACCGAGATCTTTGGGATCAATCGGCAGGTAGGGCATGTCCCAGATTTCGTCTTCCTTTCGGGCATGAAATGCTTTCTTGATTGCATCTTGATGGGAGCCGGAAAACGAGGTAAATACCAGGTCGCCCACATAGGGGTGACGGGGGTGAACCGGCAATTGATTGCAGAACTCTACTGCGCGTCGCACTTCGTCAATGTCTGAGAAATCGAGACCGGGATGCACGCCCTGCGAATACATATTGAGGGCAAGATTGACGAGATCGACATTGCCAGTGCGTTCGCCATTACCAAACAGGCAGCCTTCCACGCGGTCGCATCCTGCCATCATGGCGAACTCGGCTGCAGCAGTGCCGGTTCCGCGGTCATTGTGTGGATGGGCAGACAATATAATCGAATCGCGTCGCTTCAAATTGCGATGCGTCCACTCCACCATGTCGCCAAAAATATTTGGGGTGGAGTGCTCAATGGTTGCTGGCAGATTGATAATGCACTTATTGTCAGGGGTTGGCGCCCAGACCTCGGTAACGGCGTCGACAATGTCTCTGGAGAATTCCAGCTCGGCACCGGAGAACATCTCAGGCGAGTATTGAAATACCCATTCCGTGTTTGGCTGACCTGCCGCAAGTGACTTGATAAGTTTTGCGTGCTCCACCGCCAATTCGGCAATGACTTCAGCCTTGCTCAGGTTGAAAACCACGCGGCGCATGACTGGAGCCACTGCATTGTAGTAATGCACGATGGCTCGCCGCGCACCTCGAAGGGATTCGAAGGTGCGTTCGATCAGGGGGGCACGCGCCTGGGTCAGGACTTGGATGGTCACGTCTTCAGGAATTCGATCCTCTTCGATCAGGAAGCGGATGAAATCGAAGTCCGTCTGTGACGCGGACGGGAATCCGGCCTCGATCTCCTTGAAGCCAAGGCGACAGAGCGTCTCGAACATGCGCAATTTGCGCGAATGATCCATTGGCTCGATCAGCGCCTGATTCCCGTCGCGCAAGTCGACACTGCACCACACCGGCGGCTTGGTAATCACCTGATCAGGCCAGGTACGGTCCTTCAGGCCAATCGGGGCAAAGGCTCGGTACTTTTTACTCGGCTTATCCAACATGCTCATATATTTTCCTTAGCCGCTCGATCGCGGCGACGTCTGCACGTATTGTCGCGCAGCTCGGCCTCTGGGCCTACTGTTGATTTATTTTCAGGGAGTTTTTCACGGATT
>JBFJJV010000054.1:0-18280 GCA_041635265.1 Panacagrimonas sp. | reverse complement strand
GCTCAAGCCTGCTCAATCCGGCGTGGAACCGGCGGCGGAGCTTAGCCCTGCAAGCCCCAAAAGCGAGCCCTCAATCGATGATCTGCTCGGCGGCAGCCCCCCCTCCTCTGCTGCTTCAAATTTACTGGGTGACTTTGATGCAGCTGTGCAGCCGCCGCCTGCGCCCCCGCCCGCTGCAGCTCAGACTCATCCAGCCGCTGCGACAGCAGAGCCATTGGAGATCTCTCCGGAATTGCTGCAAGCCCTGTTACAAGGCCTGAACTCCAGTGAGCTGAAAATTGATCAACTCACACCAGAGCTCATGTTCAAGATAGGAACCCTTTTGCATGAAGCCACTTCGGGCACGGTGGCGCTGCTCGCCGCGCGAGGGTCGGTCAAACGCGAGATGCGAGCGGATGTCACCATGATCGCCAGTGGCCGCAATAATCCCCTGAAGTTCTCGCCTGACGCGGGCATGGCGATTCGCTACATGCTCGGTCAGCCCATGCCAGGCTTCATGGACGCGGACGAAGCCATGCGCGATGCCTACGGGGATCTGCGCGCCCACGAATTCGGCTTCATGGCCGGCTTGCGCGCCGCCCTCTCAGATGTGCTCAAGCGCTTTGAGCCCGCTCGTCTCGAGGCGCGCCTTCCGGAAAAAAGCGGTGTAGGAAGCCTGCTGTCCTCAAGTCGCAAAGCGCGTTTATGGGAAATGTTCGGTCAGCTCTACCAAGACCTCACCGTTGAGGCAGAAGAAGATTTTCACGCAATATTCGGCCGTGAGTTTCTGCGCGCCTACGAGCAACACATCAAGGCGCTGGAACAAGCGAGACGCAACAAGCCCTGACAACACATATTTTTTACTCCTTGTATTCAATAACGATCTGGAAAATTTTGTGAAGATGAACCTACTGGGGCTGTCTGCGGCCTCCATGCGACGCGCGCTGCCCGCCCTGCTGGCCGCCTTGCTTATGGCCGGATGCTCGGCGAAGAAGCCGGAGACGCCGCAAGCTGCCTCTCTGGCGGTGTCTGCCGTCGCATCAAGTGACCTGAATCCCGATTCAACCGGCCGCGCCTCTCCGCTGGTGATTCGCATCTATGCCCTTCGCGCCCTGGCTGACTTCCAGAAAGCAGACTTCTTTGCGCTCTACGACAGGGACGAAGAGGTGCTGGCGGCTGATCTCGTCAAACGTGACGAGATCATCATCCAGCCAGGAAAGACCATCACACTGGAGCGCGAATTTCCCCCCGACGTAAAACACGTCGCAGTCATTGGGGCCTTCCGTGATGTCGCCCGCGCCAATTGGCGCACCAGCACTAACATCAAACCAGGCTCGACCGGTGTTCTGTTGATCCGTGCGGACGCCAACTCAGTGGATATTTCTGTCGAAAGTTCCAAGGGTCGCTGATTGCCCATGACGATCGTCCATTTTTCCCGCAACCTGCTCTGACCGAGCCAACCTGGTAAGTCGATATGTCCTGGAGCAAGAAAGTCGTCTGGTCTGAAGGCATGTTTCTTCAGCCGCAGCATTTCCAGCAGCAGGATCGCTATTTTTCCCGCGCTTTGGAAAATCGCGTCGGCGAAATCTGTCCATTCCCCTGGGGCTTTTCCCACCTCACGATTGACCAAGCTGCGCTGTCATTGGGCAAGGTCGCAATCTCCTCGGCGCGTGGCGTTATGCCCGACGGCACGCCGTTTGATTTCCCCGAACGTGATTCGGGTCCGGAACCACTGGAGATTCCTGCAGATTCAAAAGATGAGATGCTGCTGCTCGCCGTACCGGTATCACGTTACGGCTCGGTTGAAGTTGACTCGGGCGAGTCCAATGACAGCACCTTTGCACGTTATCTAGCTGTAGACAGCGACCTGTCAGACCACAATAGCGACTCCGAAAGCTCGGCTCCGGTTCGACTAGCCGAACTCAATATGCGCTTGTTGCTGGCACGCGACAAGACCGACGCCTGGGTAAGCTTGGGCGCAGTGCGCATTATTGAACGGCGTGCCGACAAACTCGTCGTCCTCGACCGTGAATACATTCCACCCTGCCTCGCGGTGTCGGTCAGCCCTGTGCTTTCCGCATACGTTCAAGAGATCGAGGGCATGCTCCATCAACGCGGCGAAGCCCTGGCTTCACGCCTGGCGCATCCGGGTCGTGGCGGCGTGGCCGAAGTCGCCGATTTTCTCTTCCTGCAGACGGTGAATCGCTATGAGCCACTCATCGCTCATATGCGCTCGCTGCCTACACTACATCCGGAAGCCCTCTATCAGACCTGTCTGGAAATGGCTGGCGATCTAGCGACCTTCCGCGACGGCCGACGCTGTATCAAGTACCCGGACTATCTCCACGCTGAACCGCGAAAATGCTTTCCCGAACTGATCAAGGAACTGCGGGCCAGCCTCAGCATTGTGCTGGAAACCAACGCCATCTCGATTGAGCTGCAGGAACGCAAGTACGGCGTCCACGTAGCCGTCATTCCCGACCCGGCGCTGATCAAAACTGCAGGATTTATTCTCGCGGTCAACGCACAGATTCCTGCAGAACAACTTCGGGCACGCTTCCCGACGCAGACTAAACTGGGGCCGGTGGAAAAGCTGCGCGACCTAGTCAATATGCAACTGCCGGGGATCGCGCTCAAAGCTCTGCCCGTTGCGCCACGGCAAATCCCATTCCACGCTGGATTCAATTATTTCGAAATGGACCGCAGCGGCGACTTGTGGAAGCAGCTCGAACGTTCCGGTGGCCTGGCCATGCACATTGCTGGTGAATTCCCAGGGCTGGAAATGGAATGCTGGGCCATCCGCCAGTAGACGACAAAAAAGGTTCTACTTTTATGGCCACTGACCCAGACGATCCATTTGCACCGCGCGCAGACGACCGCACGGTCATGGTACCCAAGCCCCGACGTAGCGGGCAAAAGGCCAATCCCCCTGCGCAGGCGACTGCGCCGACAGCGCGTGCAGCTCCCGCTGCCTTACCGTCCAATGAAAAGCTGCCGGATAGTGTCGGCAACAATGCGCTGCTTGCGGCAGCAACACCGATTCTCGCGCTGATCCCACAACTTCGCGTGGCCTCTCAGGCAGACCCGGTGCAAGTCAAAGCTCGCCTGGTTGAAGGCGTGAAATCATTCGAGCAAGCGGCGCGCCGGGCAAATATTCCTTCCGACCAGGTGGTGGCCGCTCGCTATGTGCTGTGCACGTTTGTGGATGAGACTGCGGCCAACACCCCTTGGGGCGGCTCGGGCCAATGGGCTGCACAAAGCCTGTTGGTCACATTCCACAATGAAGCCTGGGGCGGTGAAAAAACATTTCAACTGCTGGCCAAGCTGGCAGAAGATCCGAAGAAGAATTTTGCCCTGCTTGAGCTGCTGGAAGTCTGTCTGGCGATGGGATTTCAAGGCCGCTTTCGCGTGCTCGATAACGGTCAGGCGCAACTACTACAGGTGCGCGAACGCCTTTATGAGTTGCTACGCAAGGAGCGCGGGGATCCCGAGCGGGAGTTAAGTCCAAATTGGGTCGGCGTCAAGCTTCCGGGCAATGCTGTGCTCGATGCGGTGCCGGTCTGGGTCGTGCTAGCGGCAACCGCGTTCATACTGACCCTTAGCTATCTGATACTAAGCACTTTGCTCAACCGTAATTCAGACCCGGTATTTGCCAGTATTCGCACCATCGAGGCGCCACAAGTCGAACAGCGTGCCGCTCCGCCGAAGCCGCCTCGACAAGAGCCAGTCCCTCCGCGTCTGCGCAAGCTGCTTGGATCTGACATTGCGGCCAAGCTGGTTGATGTCGCCGACTATGAAGATCGCAGCGTGGTCACTATTCGCTCGGATGGCTTCTTCGCCCCGGCAAGCGACACCATCCCGGGCAAGATGACGCCACTGATCGACCGCATCGCAGACGCCATCAGCCAGGTTCCGGGCCGCGTTCTTGTCGTCGGCCATTCGGATAACGTACCGATTCGTTCAGTTCGATTTCCCTCCAATTGGCACCTGTCGACCGCACGAGCAGAGCGTGTCGCCGGAAGACTCGGCGAACGCGTCGAGAAATCGCGCATTAGTGCTGAAGGCCGGGCAGATTCCGAGCCGCTGGCGCCCAACGACACCGCCACAAATCGCGCGAAGAATCGTCGCGTCGATGTCCAGGTACTCGTCAATTGATCGGGCCGGAAATGATTGACTTCGAGCGCAAGGCTCCCCCACCAGGATTCAGCGCATGAGCTTCCTCTGGCGCATTTTGTCGCATCCGCTGCTGGTCAATTTTGCCGGCTTCATTGCCGCGGCGCTGGTGATCTGGTACGCCGGCCCCTGGCTCGGACTCGGCGACTTCCGACCTCTGGAATCGAGCGCGGTTCGCCTCATTCTCATCCTCCTGGTTGGCCTGTTCTTCTTTTTCAGATGGCTGTGGCGATTCATCCGCGCGAGACGCGCGAGCAAGCGTTTGATGGATGGGCTGACCAAGTCCCAGGCCGCCGATGAGCTCGGACCGAGCCAGTCGGAACAGGAACTTCAGGTGCTGAATGAGCGCTTCGAAGACGCTATCAATAAGCTGCGTCAGGTACGTCGGCAGGGAAAGAGTGGTCGCAGCATTGCGAGCCTGTTCACCCGCTCCAGCAGCCAGTATCTCTACGAATTGCCCTGGTACGTCTTCATTGGCCCACCAGGATCTGGCAAAACCACGGCGCTGATCAACTCAGGGCTGAAGTTCCCTCTGGCGGACAAGGTTGGCACGCAGGCGATCCAGGGGGTCGGCGGCACACGTAACTGCGATTGGTGGTTTACCGACGAAGCCGTGCTCATTGATACCGCAGGCCGCTACACCACACAGGATTCCGATCAGCAGGTGGATCGCAGTGCCTGGGACGGATTTCTGGATCTGCTCAAGAAATTTCGCCCGCGCAGGCCCATCAACGGCATTCTGCTCACGCTCAGCGCCTCGGACCTGCTGACACAAACACCACGTGAGCGCGCGGCACACGCCGAAGCTGCGCGTGCCCGTATCGCGGAACTCTACGAACGACTACAGATTCGCTTCCCGATCTATGTTCTGGTGACCAAGACCGACTTGCTCGCCGGATTCACCGAGTTCTACTCGGACCTCGGCAAGGAAGAACGCGCCCAGGTCTGGGGAACCAGCTTCGAGTATTCGCAGGAGAGGAATGCGCCTGACCCTCTGCCAAAGCTGGAAAAGGAATGGCAGGGCTTGCTGGACCGCCTGTTCCAGCGTCAGCCACAACGGATGCGCGAAGAAAAGGATCTGGGCAAACGTGCACTGATTTTCGGCTTCCCGCAGCAGGTGGCGGCACTGCAGCCGGCGGTGATGGAGTTTCTGTCACAGGTATTTGTAAGCTCTCGCTATGGCGAGGCTCCCCTGCTCCGCGGTGTCTACCTCACCAGTGGCACCCAGGAAGGTCGACCAATTGACCGTGTGGTCGGCAACATCGCTCGCTCGTTTGGTTTTGATGGCAGCCCGCTGCCGATGCAGAACAGCAGTGGGCGCAGCTTCTTTCTCACGCGCTTGCTTGGCGATGTCATTTTTGAGGAGCAGTCGCTTGCCGGAACCAACATTAAATGGGAGAAGCGTCGTCTTGGTCTCAAATGGCTCGCTTACGGCACTTGCGCTGTCGTCGGGGTCGGACTGCTGACGGCCTGGGGCATCTCTTTCTCGCGTAACAGCAATTATGTTCAGGAAGTCGATGCGCGCGGTGAAGTGGTCCGCGAAGAAGTCGCCAATTTGCCTGTCCGGGCGGACACCAACGTCGTCTCCTTGCTGCCATTGCTCAATGCTGTCCGTGACGTGCCGATGACCGAAGCTGTCACGGACGGCGCGCCCGCCAGCATGACCTTTGGCTTGTATCAGGGCGAGAAGCTTCAGGCCGGCGCCGATCTCGCGTATCGACGATTGCTTCGCAATGCATTTCTACCCCGGCTGATTTATCGGATTGAAGATCGTCTGCGCAGCATTCCCGCATCTGATCTCGAACAGACCTACGAGGTGCTCAAGGTCTACCTCATGCTGCAGGATCGCTCGCACCTGGAGCCTGACTACGCCGCAGCAGCGATCGAATTCGACTGGGATCAGAGCTTGCCGCGCGATGTGACCGTCGACCAGCGCAATGAGCTCAGCGCGCATCTGCGCAAGCTGCTGGCGCAGGATAATTACTCGTCGCCCCTGCCACCTGATCCGCTTCTGATTGCCAGCGCCCGTAGCGCACTGACGCGCTTCGGACTTCCGCAGCGCGTTTACAGCCGCATCAAACGTGAAGGCATTGGCTCCGAATATCCGGAATTCAACCTGGCAAGCAAGGCCGGACCAAGCGCCTCACTGGTATTTACCCGTTCCAGCGGCAAACCGATGAGCAGCGGCGTCGAAGGACTCTATTCCTATGACGGCTATCACGAGGCTTTCCTGTCACGTGTCGGGGAGGTCTCCAGGCAATTGGAGAAAGAGCAACCTTGGGTCCTCGGCACAGGGCCAGAAAAAGCAACGGCCGAGAAGGCTGACGAATTGCTCGGCAGCAACAAAGTAGCGGATCAGGTTCGTCGTCTTTATCTCAAGGATTACGTCGAGGTCTGGGAAGCCTTCATCAATGACGTTCAGCTCAAACGGGCCAGTTCGCTCTCTGAGAGCATTCAAATCGCGCGGATTCTCTCGGCGCCGGATTCACCGCTCCCGCAGTTGCTCAAAGCCATTGTTCGCGAGACTACTCTGGCCACCAAGCAGGAAGAAGAGAAAACGATTTCAGACAAGGCGGCCACCAAAATCGAAGAACAGAAGCGCAATCTTCGTAAGCTCTTTGGTGGCTCCAACCCAACCGAAGTCGCACTCGCCAAAGAAGCCGCCAAAACGCCTGAGAGCATTGTCGATGATCACTTCAAATCATTGCGCTACTGGGTCAAGGGACCCGGTGATGGCGTGCCACCCCCCATGGACGGCGCACTGACGCTGGTCAATGAGGTCTACATCATGCTCAGCAATACCGAGACGGCATTGCAGAGCGGCAACCCACCGCCGCCCAGTGACGCTCCCTCTCGTGTGAAAGCTGAGGCCGCGCGCATGCCGGAACCCTTCAAATCCATGCTCAAGGATTTGTCCACCACCGGCACGAGCCAGGTTCTGGGCGAGACGCGCAGCAATCTTTCCCGAGGCATTGCGCAGTCCTTCGGCAATTTCTGTTCGCAGGCACTGGGCGGACGCTATCCCTTCAGTTCCGGTAGCAGCAAGGACGTCACCGCCGATGATTTTGCGGCTCTGTTTGGCCCGGGTGGAAAAATTCAGCAGTTCTTTAACGACTCACTGTCTCCCTATGTAAATACCTCCACACGACCCTGGAGCTTGAAGAAGGTCGAGGGCGTTCCCATGGGCTATGCCAAATCGGTGGCCAACTTCGAGCGCGCGGACACCATCCGCAACGTCTACTTCCGTAATGCCAACGTGGCCTCTTACCGCTATCAGTTCACGCCAGTCAGCATGGACGCCGGCATCAGTCGCTTCCTCTTGGATGTAGACGGTCAGAGCATCAGCTATAGCCACGGCCCATCGGTCCCCAAATGGGTTTCCTGGCCCGGGCCAGGCGGTACCTCCATCGTCCGCCTGACCGTGGAACCTGCTGGCGCATCGGGTTCCGGATACACAACCAACGGCCCCTGGGCGCTGTTCCGGCTCTTTGACAAAGCGACGGTCGAGCGCACGGGCCAGACGGAAAAAATGTTCGTCACATTCAATTTTGATGGTCGTCAGGTCAAGTTCCAGGTGACCGCTGGTAGCGTTCAGAACCCTTACCGCCTACCCGAATTGCGTGCATTCAGCTGTCCAAGGAGCCTGGGTTAGTGAATGAGGTCTCTGCTGGCGTAGCCATTCCCGGCTGGTATGGAAAGCTCCCGTTTCTGGGCGATTTTGCCAGCCGCCGTCTGCCGACATCCTTCCTCACCCGATGGGACGACTGGCTTCAGGCCTCCGTCTACGGCGCCCGTTCCTTGCTCGGGGAACAATGGTTGCCGACCTATTTGAATAGCCCGGTCTGGCACTTCAGCATTGCGCCAGGAATCTGCGGCAACAACGCCTGGTTTGGGCTGTTGATGTCCAGCGTTGATCGCGCCAATCGTCATTTCCCTTTCACTTTGGCGCATCCGGTGCCGCCTGAGGGCCTGCACGACCTTGCCTTAGGGACCGTTACCTCTTGGCTGGATTCAATGGAACCCGAAATCGTCGCCATGCTGGACCTGGACGCTTCGGTCGAACAACTCGAGGATCGGCTTCTGCACTTTGCGCCGCCGCCGATGCAGGACGACACACGACCACGCGTGGCTGAAAACTTTGCTGATTTTTTTGATGTTCAGGGCACTGTTTCTGCTTCGGATGTACCCTCATTGCTCAGCGCACAAGTCACGGCGGCAAGCCAGAACGGCATCATCAGTTCCCTCTGGTGGACCGGCGAAGACGACGCTGGTCAGGCTTCCATCACGGCCTGCCGCAGTCTGCCTTCTGCAGAGGCCTATTGCGAGATGCTCGGGGCTTAGCCAACGCTATCTCGGCGGCATCATGCCCGGCGGCAATTTATTGCCCAGGCGCCGCATGAGCTTGCCCATGCCGCCGCTGGCCACCTTCTTCATCATGTCGCGCGTGGAATCAAACTGTCGAAGGAGTTTGTTGACCTCTTGAACCTGCACGCCGCTGCCCGCCGCAATCCGGCGTTTGCGCGAAGCCTTGAGCAGATTGGGAAACTTGCGCTCCTGCGGCGTCATGGAGTTGATGATTGCCACAGCTCGCCCCATTTCCTTGGTGGCGTTGACGTTCTTCATTTGTGCCTGCATCTGCGCGCCGCCGGGCAGTTTTTCCAAAATGGATTCAAAGCTCCCCATGCTCTGCATCTGCATCATCTGCTCACGAAAGTCAGCCAGATCAAAGCCGCGCTTTGAGGAAATCTTTTTTGCCAGTTTCTTGGCTTTCTCGGCATCGACCTTCTTGGTGGTTTCTTCGATCAGGCTCAGAACGTCGCCCTGACCGATGATGCGGGTCGCTATCCGATCCGGGTGAAAGACCTCGAGTTTGTCAGTAGTTTCGCCGACGCCGAGGAACTTGATGGGCTTGCCGGTAACCTGGCTGACCGACAGGGCCGCACCACCGCGCGAGTCACCATCGACCTTGGTCAACACCACCCCGGTCAGGGGCAAGGCGTCACCAAATGCTTTGGCCGTATTGGCCGCATCCTGACCGCTCATGCTGTCGACCACAAACAGGGTCTCGGTAGGCGACAGGGCGCTGTGAAGCGCGCTGATCTCCGCCATCATGTCGGCATCGACGGTCGTACGACCGGCCGTATCCACGATCAGCACATCCGCAAACTGCTTCTTCGCTTCGGCCAGGGCAGCCAGAGCAATCTTGACCGGCTCCTGTCCGACCTCGGATGGAAAGACGTCCACGCCCACCTGAGCGGCGACAATGCGCAATTGCTCGATCGCTGCTGGCCGATAGACGTCACAGGACACCACCATCACGCTTTTCTTTTCGTCTTCCTTCAGACGACGCGCGAGCTTGGCGGTCGTGGTGGTTTTGCCGGATCCCTGCAGACCCGCCATCAGGATGACTACGGGCGGCTGCGCGCGCAGATTGAGTGGCTCTGACTTGCCGCCCAGGGATTCGGTCAGTTCCTGCTGGACCACTTGCAGAAAGGCCTGCCCCGGCTTCAGGGACTGAGTGATTTCGGCCCCTAGGGCGCGCTGCTTAACCTTGTCGATAAAGCCCTTGACGACGGGCAGCGCCACATCTGCTTCAAGCAAGGCCATGCGCAGCTCGCGCGAAGCGGTATTGATCTGGTCTTCGGTCAAACGACCCTGGCCGCGAATGCTGTCCAGGGTCTGGGTCAGGCGTTGAGTTAGTGAATCAAACATGGTTCGTCGAAGTTCTGGCGATTAGATGTGCACTGAAATTTGCTCGTGCCCGCTTTCTTGGGCGTGACGGCGATACTCACGAGCAGTCAGAGTGCCATTGATTGAAGTGAGAATTGAATGGGGACTCGCGAAATAGCTTAATGCAACGAGCCGGTTGCGAGCGCAATCCTACAACGCAATGACATCCCCGCGAATCAGATGACGGTGTTTCCAGCCTTTGAGGGCCTTATTGCATTGGGCCGTCATGGTGTCCAGGCTGCCCGGCTTGTGGTGTGTGAGCAGCAGCTCTGGCCGGTGCTGAAGCGCACTCAGATCATCGCTCAGCAGCGCCGGCGTATAGTGGCGGGAGATGATGCCAAGTTCAGCTTCCTGGTCTGGAAAGGCGACATCAATCATGAGGTAATCCAGGCGCTCGAGCTTGTTGAGGAAAGACCACATATGGGAACAGGCACCGGTGTCGCCGGTAAAGGCAAAGACCCCTTTATCTGATTCCAGCACATACCCCACGGCAGGAACGGTATGTCGCACTTCAAAGGCTTTCAGCGTTCGCCCCCGCCCCAGATCGATACGGCGTCCGATCTGAAGTGACTTGAAAGACAGTACGGGGTTCTCCTTGCACGGCAACTGGGAAAAATCGGGCCAGAGTTTCCAGTTAAAGAGATTACGCTGAAGAATGCGCAAGGTAGCGCTGATACCCCTGACCTCAACCGGCTGTTGAATTTCATCAAATAGATTGTCAGCCATGAACGCGAGGCCGCAAACATGATCCAAGTGGGAGTGCGTCAGAAAGACGCGCCCAATTTTGCGCATATCGGCCAGATCAAGATCGCCAACTCCGGTCCCAGCATCGATCAGGATTTCCTCGTCAACCAGCAGGGTGGTGGTGCGTAAGCCGGGTCCGACACCGCCACTACATCCCAGTACCTTGATTTGCATCGCGTTCTCGTTGCTTCCGCCTGCATCCTAGCACGCCAGATTGATCATTCGTCCAGACCCTCCGATGCTATTCTCTACGACTCAAATGAACGCACTATTAGCCTCACTCATCGCCTTAGGCTTGTACGCCATCTGCGGACTCCTGGCTTGGAAACAGCGGCCACAGCTGGTCTGGCTGCCGCCATTCGCGGTCCTGATGCATTTTCTGGCATTGCTCAGCGGCCTGGTCCATGAGGGCAGCCTGCGCATTGGAGTAACCGAGGCCGCTTCACTGTTTGCCTGGCAGTCGGCCTTGCTGCTGTGGCTTTTCTCGTTCCGCGAGCAGCTGAGCAGCAACAGTCTGGTGATCTATCCGGTGGCCGGCGTGTTTGCAGTGTGGGCCGCGTTGGCCCCCTCGCCAGTGACTCAGGTGCGGGTCGAGGATTGGCAGGTCAGCGCGCACATCCTGATCTCTCTGCTTGCAGCCGGCCTGCTGACACTAGCGGCGGTGCAATCGGCGGCACTGGCCATTCACGAGCGGCTTCTGCGCAAGCATCAGCTCGCGCCCTCAGGCGGGCGCATGCCGCCGCTGCAGACTATGGAGCGGGTTCTTTTTCAGCTGATTGGGCTCGGCTTTCTACTGCTGAGTCTGACTCTGCTCAGCGGCCTGTGGTTTGTGCATGACTGGCTCGAGCAGCACCTGGCGCACAAGACGGTGCTGTCGATTACGGCCTGGCTGATCTTCGGAGTGCTCCTGTGGGGCCGGTGGCGGCACGGATGGCGTGGCAGAACCGCCATTCGTTGGGCGCTTTCGGGTTACGCCACACTCATTCTCGCCTACTTCGGAAGCAAGATTATTCTGGAACAAATTTTTGAAAAACACTGGGTTTGATAATATTCCTAAAGTAATCACAGTTGACATTTCCACGTTGCATTCAGTAACAAGCAACGTTCTGCCGCAAAGGCTCTGCTCTCCTCATTGAACGACATTCCCCTACCTGCGCTATTTGGACTGCTCTTTGTCCTGCTCGCGCTCTCCGCTTTTTTCTCTGGCTCCGAAACGGGCCTGATGACCTTGAACCGGTATCGGCTCAAAACCCGAGCCAGGGCCGGTCACCACGGCTCCAAGCTGGCAAGCGAACTGCTGAAACGGCCTGACCGGCTGATCGGCACCATTCTGCTCGGCAATAACTTCGTCAATAGCCTCGCCGCAGCGGTCGCCACCGTCATCGCCCTGCGCATCTTTCCGGGTGATTCGGGCATCGCCATTGCCACTGGCACTCTGACGGTGACCCTGCTGATCTTCAGCGAGGTGACGCCAAAAACCCTCGCCGCCTTGCATCCGGAAAAGATCGGCATTCCAGCCGCCTATGTCTTCTGGCCGCTATTGCGGCTGCTGTTCCCCATCGTCTGGGTCGTCAATCTGATCAGTAACGGCTTGCTGCGCCTGCTTGGCGTCAGCCCGGAAGAAGCGGCCCAGCACAGTCTTTCGACCGAAGAACTGCGCACGGTGGTGGCGGAAGCTGGCGCCATGATTCCGCAGCGACACCAGAAGATGTTGCTGTCGATTCTTGATCTCGAGCACGGCACGGTCGAAGACATCATGGTGCCGCGCAATGAGATCGTCGGCGTGGATGTCTCTGAGCCCTGGGAAGAAATTCGTGCCCAGATGATTGGCACCCAGCACACGCGATTACCGATTTTCAATGGCTCGATTGACGAACTTTGCGGCGTCGTTCACGTACGCAGACTGATGACACCGCTTGCCAACAACACGCTGGATACGCGTTCCCTGATTGAACTGGCCAAGGAGCCTTACTACGTTCCAGAAGGCACGCCGCTGAATCAGCAGTTGCTGAATTTTCAGAACCAGAAACGGCGCATCGGCTTTGTGGTTGACGAGTACGGCGATATTCAGGGCCTAGTCACGCTGGAAGATATTCTGGAAGAAGTCGTCGGTGAATTCACATCAGATCCGGCCACACGCATCAAGAACGTCTACGCAGACCCGGACGGTACATTTCGCATTTCAGGCTCAGTGACACTGCGCAGCCTGAACCGCTCTCTGGGCTGGAAACTGCCCACCGACGGCCCCAAGACCGTCAACGGCCTGCTGTTGGAAAAGCTGGAAAATATTCCGCAGCCTGGGAAGAAAGTGGAAATCCACGGCTACCAGTTTGAAATTACCGACACCCGGCTCAATGCCGTAAAAGCGACCGTCGTGCGGCCTCCGGAAAAATTAGCAACAAAAAACAAAAAGAAAGCCGCCTGAACGCAGCAGCCGCAACGAATTGATCGTTGTTGCGGCACAAGCCCGATTGAGGGATTCGTATTGCTGCGGAATCCGCGCCCGGGGGCCAATGAGCACTAATAGAAAGGCCCGGTGCCGCCTTTGCAGCTCCGGGCCTTCGTCAGCCTGCGGAAGGATTAGCTCAGACGCTCAATGATTGTCACATTGGCCAGACCGCCGCCTTCACACATGGTCTGCAGCCCCCAACGCTTGTTGCTGCGCTCCAGTTCATGCAGCAAGGTGGCCATGAGCTTCACGCCGGTCGCACCCAGAGGATGTCCCAGAGCGATGGCACCGCCGTTCACATTGGTCTGTGCGTGCGGGTAGTCCAGCTCCTTGAGCCATGCCATCGGCACGGGCGCAAATGCCTCGTTGATCTCGACCAGGTCGATGTCCTGCATCTTCATGCCGGCCTTTTTCAGTGCATGGCGCGTAGCCTCAATCGGTGCCGACAGCATCATCACCGGGTCATCGCCCAGCACGCTCATGTGATGAATACGAGCACGCGGCTTTAGATTGTATTTTTTTACAGCTGCCTCAGAGGCCAGCAGCATGGCCGATGAAGCATCACAGGTCTGGCTGGCAACGGCGGCTGTCATTTTTCCGCCTTCACGCAACACCTTCAGCTCCGCCATTTTTTCCAGCGTAGTCTCGCGAGTGGTTTCATCCTGCTCCAGACCTTCCAGAGGCACCAGTTCACGATCGAAGCGACCTTCGGCGATAGCTGCACGGGCTCGTCGATGAGATTCGAGCGAGAACACTTCCATGTCCTCACGCGAAAAGCCCCACTTGTCGGCCATCATCTCGGCGCCATTGAACTGGGAAATTTCGGCATCTCCAAATCGCGCCGTCCAACCCTTGGAGCCCGAGTACGGGTCCTTGAATCCCAGCGCCTGACCAGCCAAGGCAGCGGACATCATGGGAATGGCGGTCATGTTCTGCACACCGCCGGCGATGACCACATCATTGATGCCGGACATGATCGCCTGAGCGGCAAAATGAACCGCCTGTTGGGACGAGCCGCACTGGCGGTCAATAACCACCCCGGGCACCGTCAGCGGCAGGCCGGCAGCCAGCCATGAGGTACGAGCGATATTGCCAGCCAGCGGGCCAATCACATCCAGCGCACCCCAGATAACATCATCATAGTCTTCGGCTGGTACACCGTTGCGCTCAACCAGATGCTTGATGGCGTGGGCACCCAGATCGGCGGGGTGAACGTGGGCCAGGGAGCCCTTACGGCGCCCCGTCGGGGTGCGCAGTGCATCTACGATATAAGCTTCGGCCATGATGTCTCCAATTGGCAGGTGGGAATAACTCAGTCGGCCATTATCGCCGCTGCTCAGCCATCCTGCAGCCCCAGAAGCTGGCTGGAGCATCCGTCCAGAATCTACCCTTTGCCCGCCTAGGGGTCCCTAGGAATGTGCTAACGGAGCAGCCCTTGGAGTTCCGCCTCGCTCAAATCCCGCCACTTGCCGGGCTTTAAGCCCGCCAGTTCGACATTGATAATGCGAATGCGCTGCAGTCGCCGCACCTTGTAACCGCAAGCCGAACACATGCGCCGGATCTGCCGATTCAGGCCCTGGGTCAGTGTGATGTGAAAAGTCTTGGGTCCGGTGCGCCTGAGACGGCAGGGCAGCGTCGTCTGCCCCAGTTCCTTCAATTCGACACCGGCAGACATCGCCGCGAGGAAAGCACCATCAATCGGCCGGTCCACCGTCACGACATATTCTTTCTCGTGCGCGTTCTCCACTCTCAGGATCTGATTGACAATATCGCCCTGATTGGTGAGCAGAATCAGTCCTTCAGAATCTTTGTCGAGCCGCCCTATGGGGAAAATGCGCTCCGGATGTCCGACGAAATCGATAATATTTCCCTTGATGTGCAACTCCGTCGTACAGGTAATCCCTGCTGGCTTGTTCAGCGCGATGTAGACCGAGCGCCGCTTGGCACCGACGGGCTTGCCATCGACGACAACGGCATCGCCTGTCTCCACCTGCGTTCCTAGCGTGGCCACAGTGCCGTTGACGGCGACCCTTCCGGCCTCGATCCACTGGTCAGCGGCTCTGCGCGAACAAACACCGCTCTGGCTGATAAATTTGTTTAGTCGCATGGGTGCTGGGAAGGCTGTTTCGCTCTGGGGCCGAACCATAACCGAAGCCCCGTGGGGTCGGCACGCCCATATCATGTGGGCAGCCGTTACAATGCGCACCGCCTGGCTCGAAATATTGCAGGCAGATGGATGGGAAGACCATGCGCCCTTAGCTCAGCTGGATAGAGCATCAGGCTTCGAACCTGAGGGTCGGGAGTTCGAATCTCTCAGGGCGCACCACCTTTTTTGACTGACGACACGGGAGCTTCCCACTCCCGACTGCGCCGGGAGAAGCTGCAAATCGCGTAAAGCGATTCTTGCCCTTCGCGCCCGCCCGCTAACGCGGGTCTCACACAGATTCGCTGAGAGCGCACGCTTTTTTTAGCTCATCTAGAGTTGACCAGGGGTTCGTACACCTGGGTCTATGTCAGCTTTCTAGCCTGTTTCAATCAAAGACAAGGTATCCGGATCCATCGCCTGAATCGCATGGCGATTGATCAAGGGGCTGAGCATCTGGGCGCCGCGCTCGATCGGCTCGGTAACAGCGGCACCAACAATGCCCATGATCAAGCCGTGGACGGTGTGCAGACGGTAGTCGTGCCAGCGGCGATTCCAGTCGTAGCCCTTGACACCGCGGTCGAGAAGATTCTGGTGATAGCATTTGGCCAGTTGTTCTTCGCGCTGTCGCCGCAGATTCACCAGCAGACCGGCACCATTGAAATAGCAAGCATCGAGCGGAGCCGGACCCCGGAGAAAGGTTTGCCAGTCCACTACCGCCACCGGCAAATTTCCATCGCGCGTATCAAACAGCATATTGTCGAGCCGAAAGTCCTGGTGGGTAATCGTCCAAGGCTGGTCGTGCTGGGTGAAATAACGCCCGATGGCGGCGCCAAAGCGCTCCACTACCTTGAGTACTCCCGGTTCGAGCTAGTGCTCGAAACGCGCGGCAATCTTGGGGACGTAGGGCGGCAATCGCTCGCAATCCATTTTGACCATGGCACCGCGGTCAACCCAGGGCAGATCCATCAGTTTGAGATCACCTCAGAGCGGCGCATGTAGTGCGGCAGCAACATCCATAGCCGCTTCAGCATCTGCAAGATCGCAGCCTTTCAATTGATCACCATCGCGTGCGGGCGCGAGATTTTCGAACAACAGGCAGAAATTCTGCCCGTCTGCCGAGATGTCGGCGAAATACGTTACTGGCAGACCGGCATCGAGCTTCGACGCAATTTCCTGATAAAAACGGGTCTCGCGCAGATACAACTCAAGTCCGGCGCCGGATGCGCGGCTCTCCGAACGTTCCGAGGCTATTTTGGCCCCCAGCGTCTGAGGGGCGCCCTACTCAGCTTGGTCGCATTGAAGTGTCAGACGCAGATTCGGACCGAGCATGCCGTTGCCCACTTCTTTCGGTTCCACCTGTGTAACGCTGGAACTCCCCAGCACGCCCCTAGCGCGCAGCACCGCGGTAATCCATTCCGCCGTCAATCCCTTGGCTCCATCAGTGAGAGGATGAGCGGCTAGTGGATGTGGCGCAGTGGCGGCGCTTGCGGTGCCATGGAGAAAGTTCCTTTTCTCTAACTTTTCGAGTTTAACAGCGCCACTTCAGGAGCAGAATGTCGGGCATTCAAGCACTGTCGTCAGCGCTGGGGCATCTACTCTGATGGCCTATCTGCGCTCGGATCTCTGATCGACGGGAATGCAACGGCCGGCTCTGGTTCCGGTTCCTCTTCAGGTTCCGGCTCTGGCTCCTTCACCAGGCTGAGCGCGTCCAGTGCTCCGCCGTCATCCTTGCCAGCCTCATGCTGGCTTTCCAACTTGATCTTGAGTCGCAATTCATTGAGCGAATCAGCATTTTTGAGCGCTTCTTCCAAGCTGATCTTCCCACTTTCATAGAGGTCAAATAGCGCGAGGTCGAAGGTCTGCATGCCCAATCCTTTGGATTTGGCCATGATGGGCTTGATCGCGCCGACGTCCCCCTTAAAAATCAAATCGGCGATCATCGGAGAATTAAGCAGAATCTCGATGGCGGCGCAGCGGCCCTTGCCATCTGCGGTCGGGATCAGGCGCTGTGACACGATTCCGCGCATGTTCATGGACAAGTCCATCAACAGTTGCGCATGACGCTCTTCAGGGAAGAAATTGATGATGCGTTCAAGAGCCTGATTGGAAGAGTTGGCGTGCAATGTCGCCATGCACAAATGCCCGGTCTCTGCGAAATTCATTGCAAATTCCATCGTTTCGCGATCGCGGATTTCACCAATAAGGATCACGTCCGGCGCTTGGCGCAAGGTGTTTTTGAGCGCTGCAAACCAATGTTTTGTATCGCGGCCTACCTCACGATGGGAAATCAGGCAATTCTTGTTCTTGTGAACATATTCGACCGGGTCTTCAATTGTGATGATATGACCATGACTTGCCTCATTGCGATGATCCAGCATCGCGGCAAGAGTGGTTGACTTGCCCGAACCGGTGCCGCCGACCAGCAACAAGAGACCGCGCTTGCTCATCACCACGTCTTTCAACACCGGGGGCAAACCCATTTTGTCGAAGTTTGGAATCTCGGTGGTAATCGTGCGAATCACCATCGCCACGATCTCCTGTTGAACATACACATTGACGCGAAAGCGACCAATGTCTTTGGGGCTGATGGCAAAATTGCATTCCATCTCCTCTTCAAATTCTTTGCGCTGCGCGTCGTTCATCAAGGCATGAGCCAATGCCTTGGTGTATTGGCCATTCAGCTTCTGGCTTCCGAATGGCGTCAACTTGCCGTTGATCTTCATAGCCGGGGGGAAATCATCGGAAATGAAGAGATCCGATGCTTCCTTTTTCCGCATCGCACGCAGTAGATCGTGGATGTACTTTTGCATTCCCTCAGCAGTCATAGCGGACCTTGAACTTTTATATGATTTAAGAACGTGAATGGCGCTGATCAACACGAAATGGCCGAGAACGACCGAAACCAGTTTACCGATATCGCGCTAAGCAATTACGCAGCGTGTCCGCATTGGGCGAAAACTCGCCAATGGAGAAGGCTGAGAACTGCGCAGTCAGTCTGCGCGACCGTGCCGATAAATTGTTACTCAAATTTTTCGGTGCGCGCTCGCGATGGCCTGAAT
>JBFJJV010000053.1:0-18298 GCA_041635265.1 Panacagrimonas sp. | reverse complement strand
GTTTCTGGCCCGCATGAGCCATGAAATTCGAACGCCGATGAATGCAATTATCGGCCTCTCACATCTGGCCTTGCGCAGCCAGGATCCGGCACGCGCGCAGGACTACCTGAGCAAGATCAATAATGCCGGCCAGTCCTTGCTCGGGGTCATCAACGATATTCTGGATTTCTCAAAAATCGAAGCGGGTAAGCTGGCCATTGAGAAAGTCGAGTTTGATCTTGATCCCGTGCTAGACAATCTGGCGACCATCGTGGGTCAGCGCGCGCACGAGAAATCGCTCGAGTTTCTGATTGAGCGACCGCATCGCTCGCCTCGTCTGGTGGGAGATCCGCTGCGTCTCGGCCAGGTGCTGATCAATCTGACCAACAACGCAGTCAAATTCACGGAAAAGGGTGAGGTTCACGTACGCCTTGAATTCGATCCGATCACGGGTGGTCGTGTCATGTTGCGTGCCAGTGTTCGGGATACAGGCATCGGATTATCCGAAGAACAGATCGCCCGACTGTTCCAGTCGTTCGAGCAGGCTGATGCCTCGACCACTCGGCGCCATGGTGGCACCGGCTTGGGCTTGGCAATCTGCAAGCAACTTGTCGAACTCATGGGCGGCGAAATCGGCGTGCATAGCAAGCTGGGCGCAGGTAGCGAATTCTGGTTCGAGGTGCCGCTGGATACGCACCAGGAGCGGCGACGGGTCGGACGTCAGTTGCCACCGGTCCTGCACGGTATTCGTGTGCTGGTGGTCGATGATAGTCGGACGGTGCGGCAGGTGAGCGCGCGCTACCTCCAAGCCTTCGGATTTGCGACGTCCATGGCCGCCACCGCCGAGGAAGCTTTGCAAATGTTGCGCGAAGCTTCTGATAGTCCCGAAAATAGTTACGGGCTCGTACTGATGGATTGGAAGATGCCGGATATGGATGGTGTCCGTTGCATTACGGAAATCAGGCGTATGAATTTCCCCTTCGGCCAACCCCGTATCATGATGGTCTCCTCTTACTCTCCTGAGGAGTTAGGGGACCTGCTGCGCGGTCAGCGAATCGACGCTTATCTGGTCAAGCCGATCGACCCCTCCATGCTTTACAACGGGATTCTGGTCGCATTCGAGCTCAAGAGTGCTGCTGAGCACGGCAAGCCGGGGCAGGCAGAAGCTGAGGCCTCGCGTGGCCTGGAGGGATTGAAGATTCTGATCGTGGAAGACCACCCACTCAATCAGCAGATTGCGAGGGAGACCCTCGAAGGCGCCGGAATATTGGTGGAAATAGCCCGCAATGGCGCTGAAGGTGTCAGCATGGTTGAGCAGCAGGCCTTTGATTTGGTGTTGATGGACATTCAAATGCCGATCATGGACGGGATCGAGGCGACGCGGGAAATTCGCAGTAAGCCGAAGTTTGCCAAGCTCCCGATCATTGCCATGACGGCAAATGCAATGGAGCAGGATCGAGAGAACACTCGGAGCGCCGGCATGGACGCACATGTGTCAAAACCCATCAATCTATTCGAACTCTTCGGTGCCATTCGCAGGCTCAGCGGTCGCCCGCATGTTGGCGAAGATAAGAGTGAGGACGATTCTGCAATCCACACCATGCAACTGTGGCCACAGAAGACTGCGCAGAAAGGGCCGGTTCCGAGAATCGCTTCACTGGATGCGCGAACCGGTTTGCGCCGCGCGCAGGATGACTACAATCGCTATCACCGCATACTGCGTATGTTTATCAATAGCGAAGGAGACGTCGTTGAGCGAATTCGCCGCGCGGTAGCGAACTCGGATTACCAGACGGCGCTGCGCGATGCGCACTCGCTTAAGGGGGTCGCGGCGACGGTGGGTGCCGATGCGTTGGCCAAGTCGGCAGCCAATTTGGAAAATCGAATGCGTGAAGGTCAGGTTAGCGAAAAAGCGCTCGCGCAATTCGAGCAAGCTGCTGATGAAGTCCTTCCGGCGCTGAGGCAATGGCTTGAAAATCATCCCCAAGAACAGCAGGGAGCAGAGAATCAACAGGCGGAAGTCATGCCGACTGCCGACGAAGAGAATAAGATCGACGAATTGCTTAACACCTTGTCGAGTCAGTTGGATCACGACGATACAGCGGCTGAAGATACGATCGAGGCGCTAGCACGCCTCATGCTGCGTCATTCGGCGCGCGGCCATTTGCCTGGTCTGCGTCGGGCAATTCAGGCGTATGATTTTGCCGGAGCGAAAGAAGCGCTGGTTGCGTTGAAGAGTGCAGCGGGGAATTATGAGGAGACGCGTTAGTTATGGTGGTAACAGGAAATCAGAGCATAAGCGCCGCTGCCTCTGGCGGTATTCTTGTGGTCGATGATATTGCACAGAATATCGAGGTGCTATCCGGCATTTTGCGACACCAGTACCGCGTAAGGGCCGCAACCTCCGGCGCGCGCGCGCTGGAAATCGCGATGTCGGATCCGGTACCCGATTTGATTCTGCTGGACGTGATGATGCCTGATATGGACGGACTGGAAGTCTGTCGCAGTTTGAAAGGAAACCCGCGTACACGGGACATACCCGTGATCTTTGTCACTGCAATGAGTGAGATAGAGGATGAAGCGGAAGGGTTCGCCGCCGGTTGCGTCGACTATTTGTCCAAGCCGATCAGTCCGTCTCTCGTACTTGCGCGGGTAAAGACGCACCTTGCCTTGCATCGCCAGAATGTTGAGTTGGAGAAGATGGTTCGGATACGCACTGCCGAGGTCGAGCGAACGCGCCTGGCAGTCATCCGCTGTCTAGGCAAAGCTTCCGAGTTCAAGGACGACAATACCGGCCTTCATGTCATTCGCATGAGTCAATACTCATTTATTCTCGGACTAGCGGTGGGTATGAGCGAAGCAGATGCACACGTGCTCATGCTTGCGTCACCCATGCATGATATTGGCAAAATCGGTGTGCCCGACCACATTCTGCGTAAGCCGGGGAAACTCAATGCGGAAGAGTGGGAAACGATGATGCGACACGTCGAGTTTGGCGGACTGATTCTCGGCGAGCAGGATTCAGACCTGCTCAGAATGGCCAAGACTATCGCGATGACCCATCACGAAAAATGGGATGGCAGCGGTTATCCCAATGGGCTGGCAGGCGAGGCCATTCCATTGGAGGGCCGCATTACCGCGCTGGCCGATGTGTTTGACGCGCTCACCAGCAGACGGCCGTACAAGGAGGCTTGGAGCGTAGAAAAAACGATTGATCTGATTCACCGGGAACGGGGTAAGCACTTCGATCCGCAGCTGGTGGACGCCCTCGATGAGGTCCTCCCGCAGTTCGACGCGGTGCGCTCAGAATATGCGGAAAAATTGATGCTTTGAGGCCCGACCCAGTCGGAAAAATTTCCCAATTTTTGTGTAAATACCATGAATGCATTTCGCGCCATTCGCGTGCACCAGAATGAAAAGAAACTTGAGCACAGGTTCGATCACATTTCCCTGGATGACTTGACTCCCGGTGAGGTGGTGATCCGGGTTGCCTATTCATGTCTGAATTTCAAGGACGCGCTGGCCGTCAGCGGCAAGAGCCGCATCATGCGAAAAATGCCACGCGTGGCCGGCATTGATTTATCCGGCATAGTCGAATCAAGCGAGGATTCCAATTTCAAGAAAGGAGACCCCGTCCTGGTCACCGGCTGCAATATCGGTGAGCTGCTGGATGGCGGATTGGCCCAATTTGCGCGGGTCCCGGCCGAGGCCGTAGTGCCACTACCTGAAGGCTTGAGCCTGTTCGAGGCGATGGCGATCGGTACCGCCGGCTTCACAGCGGCCCTGGCATTAAGGCGCATGCTGGAAAATCATCAGGCCCCGGAGATGGGCCCGATCCTGATCACGGGCGCCACGGGCGGCGTGGGGTCGATCGCGATCCAGCTGTTCAAACGTGCCGGCTTTGAAGTGGTCTCCCTCACCGGGAAGAAGGAAAGCGCCGAGAAGTATTTGAAGATGCTCGGCGCCGATGAGGTGCTCGACCGCCACTCGCTCGATCTGGGAGCCAAGCCGCTCGAGGCGGCTCAGTTCGGGGGTGCGGTGGATAATCTGGGAGGGGAGATACTGGCCGGCCTGACCCGCGTGGTCAAACCCTGGGGCAATATCGGCAGTATCGGTCTGGCCCAAAGTTTCGAGCTCAAGACCACAGTGATGCCGTTTATTCTGCGCGGCGTTTCATTGCTCGGCATTCACTCAGTTGAAATGCCGCGCGCCTGGCGAGTCGATATCTGGCGCAGGCTGGCCACGGATTGGAAGCCCCGGAATCTGGGCGACATCGTCCGGCGCGAGATTTCGCTGGACGAGGTTCCGGCCGCCTGTGATGAGCTCATGGCAGGCAGCGTGCAGGGGCGCTACGTGGTGAATATGGCCGATTGATCAGGCGGCTGTTGCCGGTATTTGCATGGTCACGCAGTGCAGGCTGCCGTATTGCTGGATGAGTGGGCGACAGTTGACGCCGATGACTTCTCTGGCGGGGAATAAGGGCCGAAGCAGATCCAGCGCGGCCTCATCCTGTGCAACACCATAGACGGGAACGAGCAGCGCACCGTTCAGAATCAAAAAATTCGCATAGCCCGCGGGAAGTCGTTTTCCGTCCTCGTCGACTATAGCCGAAGGCAGGGGTAGCGGGATCAGCCGGTAGGGCCTGCCATCACTTTGTCGGAGCGCCCTGAGTTCTTGTTCCAAGGCCTGGAGATCCGCGTAGTGCGCATCATCCACATCTTCGCAGGCCTGGTAGGCAATCGTGTGTTCGTCGCAGAAGCGGGCGATGGTATCGATGTGTCCGTCCGTATCGTCGCCGAGCAGGTCGCCGTGCTTCAGCCAATGAATGCGTTCAAGGCCCAGGCGTGATTTCAGAAAACCTTCAATGTCCTCACGATTCATTGCCGGATTTCGCGTTTTGGCGAGCAAGCAACGCTCGGTGGTTAGCAGAGTGCCGCGACCATCGACTTCGATAGCTCCGCCCTCGAGCACGAAATCAAGGCTTTCAATTTGGCCGGGTAATGCGCCAATCGCATTCAATGACGTGCTTATTTCGTTGTCGCGTGATGCGTCGAATTTTCCGCCCCAGCCATTGAAACAAAAATCGAGATGAATCAGCTGCTGCTGTGCGTTCACAACGGTGATGGGACCGTGATCGCGCGCCCAGACATCATCTGAGGCGACCTTGTGAATCTTGATGTGATCCAGGCGAGCGCCCGAGGAAGAGAGCTGCCGGCGCAAGCTTTCGGGCTCGCCGCAGTAATTGATCCACACAGGTTCAAATCGCGAGATTTGCCGGGCGATCTCAAGAAAATTTATTTCAACCTGATCAAAGTGATGGGCAAAGTCGCCGTCTTCGCGCGGCCAGGTCAGCATCACCGCCTGTTGCGGTGCCCACTCTGCAGGCAAATAGGCTTGGCTCATATGGTTCGATCTTACGGTCGGTACGGGTTTGATGGACAGAAAAAAGCCCCGGAGTCACACGGGGCTCCGGGGCCGATATTTAAAAACGCGGAACTTAGCGCGGACCGCCAACCAGCCCATCGCGGACTGCGACCGGCGCCGGATTACCGAACCGGACAGCATCGATCACATGGTTGTATTCAAAAAATACGGAGAAATGGTCGTAATCCCAACGGGTGATCGGGGGTTGCGATTTGGATCCGCCGCCGACGGGCGGGTGTCGCACGCTGGGTGGGCCGAACTGGCTGGAAACCGCAGCCTTGCTGCTGCCTTTGCGTGGCAGGTAAGCAGCGGTGTCAAAGGTTCCAAGTTGATCCTGCTGGATCGTGGCCGGCGCCGACGCCTCGGTAATGACGATGACGTCACGCTCCTGAGCGATGCCCAATGCCGGAGCAAAGAGTGAAGCAATTACGAGTATTTTCAAGCGCATGGCAGGCTACCCATTGAGTCCTTGGCGGGCAGAATAGCATTTGATGGCGCACTCGTCGCGTGGGTTTTACAGTTCGGGCTAGTCGGCCTTTTCCAGATCCTCGATCAACGCAGCAAGGAAGCGTCCGGCTTCGGCCCCAGTGACAGCGCGATGGTCAAAAGTGAGCGATATGGGCAGTACGCGGGTGATCTGAGCCTTGCCTTCAATCGGCGCGACCGCATCGCGGGCAGCGCCGGCAGCCACGATCGCTACCGTTGGCGGAATGATCACCGGGGTCGCGTAGCGACCGCCGAATTGCCCGAAGTTGGACAGGGTGAAGGTGTAACCGCGCAACTCCTCTAGCGGCACGCTTCGATTGCTGGCGTCTTTCTTCATCTTGTCCAGCCCCAGGCGCAAGGAGGCCGGGTCGCGGTTTGCAACATCCTGCAAAACGCATACGAACAGTCCTTCCGGCGTGTCTACTGCAATGCCCAGATGGATCTTTTCCAGTAGACGCCGGCCAATCTCCATGTGATCGAACCAGGCATTGAGCGCCGGTTCCGTTTTGGCTCCGGCAACGATGGCTCGAATCAGTCGGCACGTGACATCCTGAGGCGCCGTCCAACGCCGCAGCACGGCATCATCCATCAGCGTCGTTGGCATGACCTCATCTCTGGCCTGGCTCATGCTGTTGGCCATCGCCTTGCGCGGACCTTTGAGTTTCTCCAGCGGCCCGACTTCACTCAGTATCTTGCTGACGCGCTGAACATCGGCAGCTGTGATCACTCCGTCCGGCCCGGTCGCCGTGATAATGGTCAGATCCACGTTCAATCGATGTGCCAGGGCGCGTACGGCGGGTGCTACTTTCAATCCGAAAGCGCCACTGATGCTTGACGCATTTTCTGCGCGCAGCTCGTCGCTCTGGGACATGGCGCCGACCACCACGCCAGTATCGCGAATCGCTTCTTTTTCTGGCTCGGTTTCCGTTTTGTGAGCTGCCGGTTTTTCAGCGTGTTTACCACTGTCTTCAAAGGTCACCAGTGCGCCGCCAACCGCAACGCTGTCACCCACCTTGCCGTGCAGTGTCCTGATTTTTCCGGCCTGAGGGCTGGGGACTTCAACCACGGCCTTGTCCGTTTCGATGGAAGCCAGTGCCTGATCGACTTTGACGGTTTCGCCCTCGGCCACATGCCACTCGAGAATTTCAGCTTCCTGTAAGCCTTCTCCAAGATCCGGTAATTTAAAAACGCTCATCATGATCTCCCTAAAGAGGCCCCGGCTGCGGTCTCATAGGCGTGTGCAGGGGAATCCAGAAGCAGCTGATTCATAGAGCGACCGTGAGCCCAGGGTCTGCTTTCGCAGCTGCGTGAAAAATTTTCTGAATCGATCATGCGGTTCCTGTCTAAGCGATGGGGGCTTGCTCCAAAACGCGCCTGATGCCTCGAATGATTCGCGATACGTCGGGGATATACACTCTTTCCTGGCGCGCCAGCGGCATGATGGTGTCATAGCCAGATACCCGTACGACCGGGGCAAACAAGCTCATCAAGCCATGCTCTGCCAGGCCGGCTGCAATTTCGCTGGCTGGGCCGTAGGATTGCGCTGCTTCCTGCACGATTACGCAGCGGCCGGTCTTGGCTACACTGGCAAGAATGCTGTCCATGTCGATGGGTTTTAGGCTGGCAACGTCGATCAGCTCACAACGGATGCCTTCCTCTTCAAGCGCATCAGCAGCCAGTCGCGTGTCGTGCATCATCGCGCCCCAGCTCAGCAGCGTGATGTGATCTCCTTCCCGGTCCACAAAAGCTGTGTCCAGCGGCAGGGCTTCGCCATCGTCTTCAAGCTCCTGCTTGAACAGGCGATAGCAGCGTGTGGGCTCAAGAAAGATCACGGGATCAGGATCGCGAATGGCCGCCAGCAGCAGGCCGTAGGCGCGCGCCGGATTGGATGGCGACAGCACGCGCAATCCCGGCATCTGGGCGAAAGTGGTTTCGAGTGATTCGGAGTGATGTTCAGGGGCATGAATGCCGCCGCCATTGGGCGCACGGATGACCAGAGGACAGGTGATGCGGCCGCGGGTGCGGTTTCGGTAGCGCGCCGCATGATTGACGATCTGATCTACACAGGGATACATGAAGCCGCTGAACTGAATTTCGGCCACGGCGCGAACGCCCTGCGTCGACAAGCCGATCGCCATGGCAGAGATCAGGTTTTCAGCCAGCGGCGTATCGATCACGCGCCCTTCGCCAAATTCGTCAAGCAGCCCAACGGTGGCGCGAAACACACCGCCGTTGCGCCCGATATCTTCTCCCAACACGACCATATTCGCATCGCGCCGCATTTCCGAACGCAGGGCCAGATTGATCGCCTCGATAATGTTGACAGTGGCCATAGTCAGTCGTTCGTCCCGCCGGCCTGCATGACTTCCTCTCTTTGATTCTGTAGTGCCGAAGGCAGTACCGCGTAGAGTGAATCAAATATCGCTTGCGGCGGTTCTGGTTCAATCTTCAGATAGGCCTCTGCCACGGCTTCAGCCTTTTGATCACAAGCCGCCTGCATTTCGGTCTCATCTGCGTCCGTCCAGCCATTGTCTGACTCAAGCCAGGTTCGCAGGCGTTTGATAGGACACCGGCTCCAGGCGGCTTTGACTTCCTCTTCGTCGCGGTAACGGCGCGCATCGTCTGCCGTGGTGTGATCATGCAGACGATAGGTCAGCGCCTCGATCAGCCGCGGCCCTTCGCCGTCGCGTGCAGCCGCCAGCGCGCGCTCCACTACGTAACGAGTGGCAATCACGTCATTGCCGTCGACCTGCTCACCGGGCAGGCCACCGGCGATGGATTTCTGGGCAATGGTTTGCGCCCCGGTCTGTCGTTCACGCGGCATGGAGATCGCCCATTGATTATTGGAAACCACGAAGACAATCGGAAGATTCCAGACTTTGGCGCTGCTGATCGCTTCGTAGAAATCACCCTTGGAGGTCGCACCATCGCCGCAGGTGGCGACAACGACTTTGCTCTCCGAGCGCAGCTTGATCGCATAAGCAACGCCGATGGCATGAGGAATATGCGTTGCGATCGGCACCGAAAATGGAAAATCGTGATGCGAAGGAGTGCCTTCAGGAAAATTCATCGAACGTTCGTCGCCCGCCCAATACAGTAGGGTCGACTCGGGCGGTACGCCACGCAGAAACTGTGCAGCGTAGTCGCGATAGGCCGGAATCAGAATATCTTCCTCGCGCATGGCTAGCCCAATGGCGGTCCCCACCGCTTCCTGACCGAGGCAGGAAGCGTAAGTGCCCAGCTTGCCCGTGCGCTGCAAGGCGACCGCTTTCTTGTCAATTGCGCGCGTCTCGCACATGACCCGATACATTTTCTGAAGTTGTTCGTGGTCTTTGGCAAAGTCCGGCCAGTCAGCTAATGCCTGACCTTGTGCATCGAGCAGACCGCAATGGTGTACCTCGAACGAGGCGACCTGAGTCTTGCCAGCTTGCCTAGATTTTTTCATCGAAAGCCCCTGCTTCTGCTGCAAGCTGACAATAGCACCATTGCCGGCGTGCTCAAGCGGATTCGATGTCAAAAAAGTGTGACAAATGTCTTGGTATTGCGTGCGCGTGTTGTCCCCGACAGCGCGTATGATGGACAACAGGGGCAGACGAACAGGAAATAAAATTCCATGGATTTGACCGCATGAGTAAGGCGACTGCAGGGCGCGGTCCTGTTAGGTGCGCAGATCGTCCCGAGCATTCAATAATGTTGGGCGCGTCGTTCGCTCGAACCTATGACAACTTGGTCGATCTGGCGCAGAGTCTCTGCGAAGCTGATATCGCCTTATTGGGCCTGAACGACGGATCAAAAATCCGGCTCCAGGCCAAGGTCGGAACTGAATTGTGCGAAGTCTGTCGCGACCGCGTCTGGTGGGCTGATCTGATCGACACCGATCGGGAATGGGTTGAAGCGCAAAGGCCTGCCCAACTCAGCCGTGTGCCCGCTCAAGGCCAGAGCTCCGAACTGGACCGTGCCAAATCCTTCGGCGCTGCCATCCTGCGCGGTCAAGATGGACAGGTATTGGGTGCCTTGTGCGTGCTTGATGCGGACGGCCGTGAATTTACGGCTGCTCAACGCAGTCAGCTGGAGACATTGGCCAGAACAATTTCAGGCCTGTTCAGCATGGGGCTTCCCGGCGGCGGCACGGAGCTTGTTCAGTCGGGATTAGCGCCAGCCGCGGGGCGCGCTGCCGGGAGCGAGTTGGAAGGGCGGGGGGATCAAAGTGCAGCTGAGTTCGCGGCAGTGCTCGAATGCATGCCCGACGCGGCTGTGACGGTCGACATGCAGGGGATCCCGCGTATCTACAATCAGCGTGCGCTTGCGATCAGCGGTCGCAGACCTGAGGAGTTTCCGCCCGACCCCGAGAACTGGCCGAGTTTCTTTGGCCTGCGAGCGCCGAATGGAACGCTGCTGAAATTAGACGAGGTTCCTCTGGTCCGCGCACTACGGGGTCACTCCACGGAAGAGCAGGAGCTCCTGATACGCAATGAAGCCAATGGTGACGGCTATCTGGTCAGTGCGAGAGCCCGGCCATTGCGAGACGCCAAGGGCGTGCAGATTGGTGCCTTGGTTATCTTCGGCGACATCAGCGCTAACAAGTTGGCCGTGGCCGCGGCAGAGCGGGCTCAGGCACGCTTGCATGAATTTTTTCAACAGTCGCCAACCTTTAATGCGCTTTTGTCCGCCGATGGAATATTGCTCGAAGCCAATGATCGGGCTTATGACGAGCCCGGCTGGCCTCAAGGTTTGGGGAAAGGCAAGTATTTCTGGGACGGACCCTGGTGGACGCCCTCCGCAGCCGCCGCGACGCGGATCAAAGACCTCGTCCTTCGTGCCGCCAAAGGTGAGCACCTACGGGCGGTCTGTGACTTCTTCGTCAACACAGATAGTGGGCCATTGAGACAGCTCGTGGAGGTATGCAGCTCGCCGGTCCGCGACGATTCAGATGAGGTCATCAATATTTTTGTCACTGGCATGGATGTGACTGAGCGCGAAACTGCCAGGCAATCATTGGAGGAAAGCGAGCGGCGTTACCGCGCGCTCATGGCCATCTGTCCCGACATCGTGTTTCGTTGCGACATGGAAAGTGGCTGGAACATGCGATTTATGAGTGACGCGGTCGAAAGAATCACGGGATACCCAGCAAGGTATTTCACGGCTGAAGGCAATAGCTGGGCTTCAATCATGCATCCCGATGATGTGGATCATGTGCGTGCGCACGTGGCTAAAAACACAGGCCGGGACGAAAAAACAGTCGTTGATTACCGAATTATTCATCGTAATGGTTCGATCGTTCATATTCAGGGTCAGGCGCGGGTAGTCGATGACCGTTGGTACGAAGGGATATTGATTGACGCCACCGAGCGCAAGCGAATTGAAGCACAAGTCCAAGTTTCGCAGGCGCGGTTTCACAGCCTGTTTCATCAGTCGCCCCTGTTTAACGGACTGGTATCGGTGGACGGCACCTTGCTTGACTGCAACAGCACGAGTTATGAGGCCTGCGGCTGGACGCGCGCCGACTGCGTCGATATGCCGTTCTGGGAATCGGCCTGGTGGCGGCACGCCGACGATACCCGTCGCGTGTGCAAAGACATGATTGGTCGCGCAGCGGCCGGAGAGTACATTCAATCTGTCTGTGACTACTACGTCAATTCACCGCAGGGTCGCGTGAGGCAGCAGTGCGATTTTTACGCTTCGCCTGTTCGCGATATCAACGGAAAGGTGATCAATATATACGTCACCGGCACAGATGTGACTCAGCGCGAGGCGGACAAGCATGCTGTCGAAAACAGCCAGGCCCGCTTGCAGGCTCTGTTTCAGCAGTCCCCTCTGTTTCAAGGACTGTTGAGCGTCGATGGCATTCTGCTCGAGTGCAACGATATCGCGCTCGAGCAAAGCGGTTGGACGCAAGAGGAAACCTTGAACAAGCCCATGTGGGAGGGGCCGTGGTGGTCTGGCGATCCGGAGGGCGTAAATTTTGTCAGGGACGCGGTGAATCGGGCTGGGAGTGGTGAGACCGTACAGTCGCGTAGCGACTATCTGGTGCGCACGAAGAACGGCGTCGAGCGGCGGCGAGCCGATTTCCGCGCTTCGCCCGTGAGAGGCGCGAATAATGAGTTGATCAACATCTATATCGCCATTGTTGACGTGACAGCAGAGGAAGAAGCTCGACAGGAACTGCTGCGCAGCGAGGAGCGCTTCCGGCTCATGACTGAGGCGGTTCCCCAACTTCTCTGGTCTGCCGATGAAACCGGCGGAGTCGTGTTCGCGAACAAAGGTGGATTGCACTACCTGGGATTGAGCGATCAGCAATTTCTGGGTCAAGCTTGGGCCGACGCGGTGCACCCCGAAGACCTAGCGCATACGCAGGCCTTGTGGAGTAAATCTGTGAGTGACGGGTCTCCGCTTGAGGTTCAGTTAAGGTTGCGGCGATATGACGGTGAGTACCGTTGGCACATTGTGCGCGGCGTCGCACAGCTGGACGAAAATGGACTTCCACAGCGCTGGTTTGGAACGGGCACTGACGTCGAGGAAGTGCGTCACGCACAGGCAGAGGCAGAAGCAGCTGCTCACAGCAAAAGTTTGTTTCTGGCCAATATGAGTCACGAGATCCGGACACCCATGAACGGCGTCATCGGCATGACCGGACTGTTGCTCGATACCGGGCTCAACGCCGAGCAACGGGACTTCGTCAACGTCATACGCGCCAGCGGCGAGCATCTGCTGGCGGTCATCAATGACATTCTTGATTTTTCCAAAGTCGACGCGGGAAAGCTCCAGCTGGAGCGATATAGCTTTAGTCTGCGAACTTGTGTCGAAGAGGCGATGGAGCTGGTGGCCACCAGTGCCAGCGCGAAAAATATAGACCTGATTCTGGATGCTGCTCCGGAGCTCCCTCAGCAAGTCCTGGGTGATGCCGGGCGATTGCGGCAAGTGCTGGTCAATCTCTTATCCAACGCCATCAAGTTCAGCGAAAAAGGCGATGTCATCGTCAGTGTGCGTAATGCCCCCGAAGGTGGCAGTGATGGCATGCGACGGCTCTTGTTCGCCGTTAGCGACGCTGGTGTCGGCATCCCGGCAAATCGAATGGATCAGCTGTTTGGTGTGTTCAGTCAGTTGGATAATTCAAACACCCGGATTTATGGCGGCAGCGGTCTGGGTCTGGCGATTTGCAAGAAACTGGTCGAGGCAATGGGCGGCTGTATCTGGGCTGAAAGCGAAATGGGCGAAGGGTCGACCTTCCGGTTCGAGATCGAATTGGAGCTGGGTGAAGACCTGCCCGAAGCTTTGCCCGCAAGTCTCAAGGACAAGCGTGTCCTGCTCGTCGATGACAATACGACCAATCTGCGCGTTCTGCGGACGATTCTTGAAAGCTGGGACATGCGCGTGACTGAAGCCACTTCGCCGCGCGCTGCTTTGGCTAAAGCCGATGCGGGGTCATTCGACGTCGCTTTGCTCGACGACTTTATGCCAGAAATGAGCGGCATCGAGCTTGCCCAGGCCTTGCGGCAATGTCCGAAGGCGGGCGACTTGCCCATGATTCTGCTCGGTTCAGTGAGCAATGATGGGCACGTTGCGGATTCTGCGCAGTTCTTCGCAAAAATTCTCAAACCGATTCGCCGCGCAATCCTGCTCGATCAATTGGCGCAACTGTTCTCGGGGCAGCGCCGCGCGCTGAAGGATTCCGATCCCGAAAGCCTGCGCAAGCTTGCTCAACGTTATCCGCTGCGCGTGCTTGTGGCTGAGGACAACGTTATCAACCAGAAGGTGACGCTGCGGTTGCTGCAGCAACTCGGATATCGGGCCGAGTTGGCTGGTAACGGCATTGAAGTGCTCGATGCGCTGGATCGACAGCCTTTCGACGTAATTTTGATGGACATACAAATGCCGGAAATGGATGGCTTTGAGGCAACTGCGAAGATACATGAGCGTTATCCACGTTCGCCTCGGATTGTGGCGGTGACCGCAAACGCATTGCCTGGTGACGCGCAGCACTGTCTTGACGCAGGGATGGATGATTATCTGAGCAAGCCCATCGTGCCCAAAGAACTGGAGATGGTGATGATGCGGACAGGGGAGTCGCTCGGCCGACTGGTGGAGCGTCGGCGGCAAAGCGAAGCGCCCGAGGACTATCGTCCCACCATGTTTTCGGCACTGGCGGAGATGTATGAATCCGACGGCGCGGTCGAGTTGATTCAGGCCATGCACGGCGACTTTCCGCGTCAGATGGCGATGTTCTCGCAGGCTATTGCAGACGATAAGAAAATTGATGCGGCGCGGGTCATGCACAGTCTCAAATCGGCCGTGCTGACCCTCTCTGCGCAGGATCTGGGTCATGACCTGGAGCAGGCGGAACGGGAGTTCAATGAAGGCGATTGGAGCGCGGCCCAAAATATGGCGAAGGCCTGTCTGCAGCGTTGCAAGGTCTTGTTTGCGCGGCTTGAAGCGGAGCTGCCGAGCGATTCTTCTTCCGGGAGCTGATGGAGCCAGCAGATCTGGGGTGGCATTGTAGGGGGCGCGCCAGCTCAGAAACCTGTTTCGGTGGTGCCAGCTGGATTATGCTGTCGATCAGAATTTCATCGTTCTACGGTAATTTGCGTAGGGCGGCAGCCGATCAGGAACAGGGCCGCATTTAATGATGAAGAGCAAGAGAACGAGCAAAAAGGTTGCTGAAAAGGGCGGCGTCGAGAGCTGCAAGAACAGTTCGAGCAAAAAAAAAGGGGGTGCAGGGGGCACTGCACCCGCCGGTCAAAGCAAGACGGCTGTGAAGAAATCGGCGCCGCGCGTCAAGCGGACCGAAACAAAGGTGCTGGAGTCCAAGCCAGACAAGGTAGCGAAGGACATGAGCAAGGCCAATCAGACCGCTTTGGCGGATGAGTATGCGGGTCAGATGGAGGCCCTGCTGGCCTGTATGCCCGGCGCAGTGATTGCGGTGAATATGAAGGGAGATCTGCTGCACATCAATCATGCGGCTCGAGAGATTACCGGCGTCGGCAGCGAGCTACTTCAGGAGGCATGGGCGAAATGGAAGTCTGCGTTTGGTCTGCGCTATCCGGACGGCTCCCCCCTTGAGCTTATGGAGGGGCCTCTGGCGCGCGCTCTACAAGGCGAGACCGTTGTCAAGCAGCAGATTTTGCTGAAGTACAAAACCAGGAAAGAGACTTTGGTGGAAGCCAGTTCGCGTCCTTTTCACAATCGCCAGGGCACTCAGCTGGGGGCGTTGGTGGTCTTCGAGGACGTGAGTCAACGCAAGTCCGCAGAAGTGGATTTGGCCAGGAACAGGGCGCGCCTCAAGGCCATGTTCGACCAGTCCCCCTTGTTCATGGGCTTGCTCGACCTCGACGGTACATTGATCGAATGCAATGAGCTGCCGTTTAGCCAGTGTGGCTGGGCACGCAGTCAGGGAATCAACAAAAAATTCTGGGACGGACCTTGGTGGACTCCAGCCGAAGACACCAGGGCATTTGCCAGACGGGCAGTTCGTATCGTCGCCTCCGGTGTGACCCATCGGGAGCGATTCGACTACTTTGTTAATGGAGACGAAGGGGCGGTCCGTCGTCGCATGGAGTTTGTCGGTTCGCCCGTCACCGACAGCGATGGGCGGATATTCAATTTGATCGTGACGGGGCTGGATGTCAGCGAAGAAGAGAAAGTACAGCATGCTCTGGAGCGCAGTGAAGCGCACTTTCGAGCCATGGCCGATGCCGCCCCGCAGATTATGTGGACAGCAAACCATCAGGGTTACATCGATTTCCTAAATGCTGCTGGCGTCGAGTATATGGGCATGGAGGCAGGTGAAGAAATCAACGCGCAGTGGGCCAATGCCATTCATCCGGAAGATGTTGACGCCATGCTGTCGGACTGGAATACGGCGATGAGCACGGGCGAGCCGCTCGATTGCCAGTCCCGAGTGCGTCGCAAGGACGGCAGTTACCGCTGGAACATTACGCGTGCTGCGCCCCGCCAGGATCCGATCGGCGCAGAGCGGCGCTGGTATGGCGTGACGATGGATGTCGAGGACCTGCGCAATGCTCAGACCATGGCAGAGGCCGCGAGCGCGGCCAAGAGCATGTTTCTGGCCAATATGAGCCATGAAATTCGCACGCCGATGAATGGGGTGATCGGCATGGCCAGTCTGCTCCAGGGTACTTTCCTGACACCGGAGCAAAAGGAGTTCACCGATACCATTCGTGCCAGCGGCGAACATCTGCTGACCTTGATCAACGACATTCTGGAATTTTCCCGGGCCGAGGCGGGAAAATTGCAGTTCGAGAGCTACAGCTTTCCGACTCGCGGATGCATCGAGGAGGCGCTTGATCTCGTTGCTCTGGATGCCAGCAAGAAAGGTCTTGAATTGATCCTGGATCAAGCTCCGGATGTGCCGCGTAATCTGGTCGGGGATGCCGGTCGCTTGCGCCAGGTCTTGGTGAATTTGTTATCCAATGCCATCAAGTTCTCCGCATCTGGCGACATCGTCGTGCACGTCTCAGTGGTCTCGGTCTGTTCTGGAGACAGGCCCTGGCGCATTCGATTTGAAGTAGAGGACTCAGGAATAGGTATCTCGGAAGAGGGCCTCAAGAATCTTTTTTCGGAGTTCAATCAGGTAGATGCGTCGCATACCCGACTTTATGGTGGTAGCGGTCTGGGATTGGCCATCTGTCGGCGCATCGTAGAATGCATGAATGGACGAATCTGGGTTCAGAGCACCGAGGGCCAAGGCTCCTCATTCTTTTTTGAAGTCGACTTCAATCGCTCCGACGTCCCCCCCGTGGATATGCGGCGATTCCTCGGCAGGCGCGTACTGCTGGTAGACGACAACAGTACCAATCGCCGTGTATTGCGCCTGATGCTGGAATCCTGGGGCGTGGAGGTGGACGAGGCGGTGGATCCCGGATTGGGCTTGCAGCGGGCGGCGCGAGAGAGTTACGACGCGGCTTTGCTCGACTTTCAGATGCCGGGTATGACTGGCGTTGAAATGGCGACGGCGCTGTGCAGCTTGCCCAACAGTAAAGACCTGCCGCTGATCTTGCTGAGTTCGATCACCGGCGCGCCCGCCCAAGGGGCCGAGTCTCAGTTTTTCTGCCGCATGCTCAAGCCGGTGCGCGAGGCGACGCTGTTCGATCAGCTTGGCCTGCTCTTTTCAGGTGGGCGGGAGCGACGCAAATCGGACGCTCGCAACAGTCCGATCTCCAAGGTCCCGCTCAGAATTCTGGTAGCCGAAGACAATAGGGTAAATCTAAGAGTCATTCTGCAGTTTCTGGAAAGACTGGGTTATCAGGCAGATTCCGCCGGCAATGGCTGCGAAGTACTGGATGCGGTCAATCTGCAAAGCTATGACGTGATCCTGATGGATGTGCAAATGCCCGAGATGGATGGCCTTCAGGCCACCAGAGAAATTCGTCAACGCGCCGAGCCGGGGCCTTACATCATCGCGGTGACGGCCAATGCGATGGTCGAAGATCAGGCGGAATGTCTGGCTGCAGGCATGAATGATTACATTCGAAAGCCCATTGAAATGCGCGAACTGGCCGCCGCACTGGCAAAGGTCGATGCGTCAAATCAGGTCGGTCGGACGGTTTCGAACAAAATGGTCCCAAATCCGCAGTACGGCGCGGAGTCTGATTATGAAGCAGACATGTTGGACAAATTAGTTTCGATTCATGAGATTAAGGGCGCCGCCCAGTTGATCAAAATCCTGAATGAGGACTTCCCCAGGCAGCGGGGGCAGATGGAGAAGTATGTTCGAGAGGGGCTAAGTAAAGACGCCGGGCGTGTAGCGCATAACTTGAAGTCAGCGTGTCGCATGCTGGGCTCATCGTCGCTGGCGATGCAATTGGAGGCGGTGGAGCACGGCTTTCACCACGCAAGCTTTGATGTGACGGCGACCCTGGTGACGGATGTCCTGAATCGCTGTGAGGCCCTGTTCGGGCGCTTGCTCGAAGAGCTGAATAGACGCAACGATACCTGAGCGAATTTGAATTGGCGGAACGCGAAAGTGCTTTCCTTGTCTAGAATAGCGCGCCTTGAATAAAACGAATCTATGCGTAACCCCTACGAACTGTTTGCTGGCCTGAGATATACGCGGGCCAAGCGGCGCAATCACTTCATCTCTTTCATCTCCGCTGCGTCGATGATGGGCATCGCCATTGGCGTCACAGCGCTGATAACGGTCCTGTCGGTGATGAACGGATTTGAGCAAGAGTTGCGTCTGCGCATTCTGGGTATGGCCAGTCACGCCACGATTTCGGCTTATCGCGGTCAGCTACAAGACTGGCAGTCGGTGGCCCGAGCCGTGCAGGAGAATGCGGACATTGAGGCCGTCGCACCGTATATCGAAGGGGAGGGCATGCTGCGTGTCGGGCAGGAATTGTCGGGCACGATGCTGCGCGGCATCCTGCCGGAGGCGGAGCAGACCGTTTCCGAT
>JBFJJV010000052.1:0-18379 GCA_041635265.1 Panacagrimonas sp. | reverse complement strand
TGCTGCAAAAATGGTTGAAAACCAGAGCCCAGAATGGGGCAGCGCGCAAAAGCTCGGCAAACGGCAAGGGCGGCGGCGCTCCGGTTTTCGCTTGGACGCCAGCGCTAATGAATGCTTTTTCTGAGTCAGATATCTTCGGGTGGAGTGCGGGTGTGTCCTTCACAATCAGAAACCAGAATGCTGCAAGCACAATGCCGGCGCTGCCGAACACGTAAAAAATACTTTGCCAGCCATAATGCGCGACCAGTACCCCGGAAGCCATCAGGCCAAGGACAGTGCCGAGCGGAATTCCGCCCAGCGCGAAAGCGACCGAGCGCGAGCGCTCGCTACGCGGCACCCAATTGCTGAACAAACTGTAGGTCGCTGGGAAGGTGGCGGCCTCGCCCATGCCCATTACGATGCGAGACAGGATCAGGGCGCCAAATCCGATGGCCGCTGCGATGGGGGTAAAAGCAGTAAAGACAGACCAGAGCAGCAAAGCCAGACCCAGAATAAGACGGCCGCCGAAGCGGTTGGCGAACCAGCCCGAGGGGATCTGTCCGAGCATATAGCCAATAAAAAAGGATGAAAGAACAAACCCTTTCTCTGTTCCCGACCAGCCAAAGTGCTCTGCCATCGGAATGATGGCAACGGATATATTGACGCGGTCGATGTAACAGACAAACGCTGCCAGAAAACACATCAGCACCAATATGTGCCGCTTGGCCATGTTGCTGCTCCTGGACGATCAGTTAGCCAACTAGTACACGAATGGCAGAACGCGACGTGTCCGACGCTGATAATTGATATAGGACTCGCCGAGTTCTGCCCGCAGGCCACGCTCTTCAAAGTGAATGCCGATGAGAATGTAGAGGCTCATGCCCGCGGTAAAGAGCAGGTGGCTCATGCTCATTACTGGGATGCTCCAGAATGCGATGAGAAGGCCGAGCATCATGGGGTGGCGAATCCAGCGATAGAACAGAATTTCCTTGAATCCCACAGCAGAATAGGTCTTGCCCACGGCATTGAGATAGATCTGGCGCAGGCCAAACAGATCAAAATGGTTGGTGAGAAACGTTGAAATCAGGACGAGCAGCCAGCCCAGGCCGCTGATCGCGTGCATCCCGAGCGCGATCTGAGTATTTTCGATCTGCCATGCCGTTCCTGATAGCGGTTGCCAATACAGCATCAGCAGGATCAGCACGACATTGGTCGCCATCACATAAGTACTGCGCTCCGCCGCCACAGGAATGATGCGTGTCAGCGCGCGCTTGAATCCGGTTCTGGCCATGATGGTGTGCTGAATGCCGAACAGGGCGAGCAAGAAAATATTGACTGCCAGAGCGGTTGCAAGCGGTCCTGGCGTACCCGAGCTGACGGTTTTGGCTACTCCGCCGAGGTCGGCATTGAAGGCCACCAGATACAGGAAAACGGCCAAGAACAAACCATAGGACAGCAGCCCGTACAGCAGAACTAGTAATCGACTCATATTGTTCCCCAATATATAAAGTTGGATCTATGCCCGCATTAAGGGCGTAACCTTAGCCTGCTTTTGCAGGGTTTGGCGCTCCGGTTTGGTCGCGGCGGTTATCCCGCTAGCGAAAACCACTGGCCGGAGTCCTTGTGCCGAGACCCACCGGCAATAGCGGCCGCAATATTATTTCCCGGTCGTAAACAGTGTCTGGGCGCGCCGCGGAATCAGCTCCGGTGGGTCGAAGGCGTAGTCGAGGCCAAACTGCGGCAGGACGGTGACACATTCGGGATCCCCGGATAATGAGGTACATCCGGGCTCGGTATCTGCTGTGTTCCTTGTGACGTCGAGTTCCGCCATCAGGGGCGCGACGTCAGCGATGATGGAATATCCTTCAGCGATCTGCGTGTAATCTAGGCACACTCGCGGGCGATTGG
Source organism: Panacagrimonas sp. (assembly GCA_041635265.1). GTDB lineage: Bacteria > Pseudomonadota > Gammaproteobacteria > Nevskiales > Nevskiaceae > Panacagrimonas. The sequence goes on along the minus strand of JBFJJV010000052.1, from coordinate 16,492 downwards.
GGTAGGCGCAGTCCTCTGCCGGCGGCGCACTCGAGTCCGGGTCGTCTGCGCCGCCGCACTCGGTACTGGCCAGATGTATGGAAAACGGTGCAGCGGCGCCAGCAGGATCTGCCAATGCATCAAAGCGGAAGAACTTGTGACCGAACCGCCAATGTCCTTCCATGCCTGTCATGCCGAGCGGACGCGGGGGCATGACCGAATTGGCGTAGGTTTGCGCGTAAGGTACGCCGAGGGTGAAGCAGAGCCGGTCATACTCACCTTTCTTCACTGTTCCGGACAGGGTCAGATTTCGCAAGCCAATGAGTGCGTTACAACCGAGTGTCTGGCCCAGTAGTGCGATGCTGTTGCTCCCGTCCCGCAGCACGGTCCGATTGGGCTTTGCCGCCAGCTTGACGGCTTGTGTGTCACTTGAATTGCTTAGTTCGAAATTGCTGGCGTAGAACCGGTAGTCCTGCATTCGCAGGCGATGCCCCGTCCCGCTACCTAAAGCCTCGTAAGTTTCTGCGCAGACCGCTTCCTTGCTTCCAATATGCATCTTGAAACCGAGCGTGAGCGACTGCTCATCGTCGGTGACGACGTGCATTGCGGCGGCGATGTTGTCCCTCAGTCGCGCCTGTTCTTCAGGGTCAGCCTTGAGCAATTCGAAGTCGAGCCCGTCGAACCACTCCTCATAGCGAACGAGCACTGTCAGATCAAGTTGTCGTTTAGCCGAATCCAGCGTCACCGCTGAGCCAAATGGCAGTGTGAAACGGTAAGGAACAATGCTGAACTTGCTCAGGATACAGTGATGCGCCGTCACCGCTTCGGCTTCTTCGTCCGACAGGCCGATCGCCCCGGCGTAATAGCAGGGCGAAACGCTGATCGCGGCGTTGCTCAAACCGGTATCCGGTACCGAACTAGTCCGTATCTCCACGACCAGGCCGCAGTAGCGGCCCGGTGCGGCGCTCAGGCGGCCAAGCTCGGCTTCTTCATCCGCCACGCTGATGGCTCCGGCAGGTGCGGAACCATCAATGCCACCGTGCGCGTAAGCCGTGGCGACCGGATTCAGTGCGTCAAGCAGTGGCCGCACGCTCAGGCCGGCGGTGCTCTCGCAATGATTCAGCTCGATCGGGACCAGGTTGAGCAGACCAACTTGCAGCTCGATTTTGGTCCCATCGCTGCGCCGGAAGATGAGCTTGTCCAAGCGCGCGTCCTCACCGGTCTCTGCATGGGGGCGACCGCTTTGTGCGACGGCCTTGATAGTGGTCTGAATGCCCGGCTCGCTGGAGCCACCGCTGTCGCAACCGACCCCAAGGGCGCTGCTCAGCAATACCACAGGCCATAAAGTTTTGATGCTCATGGAAGTTCTATACCGAATCAAAAGATTGTGGGATCAGAAGTCGTAGGTGAGGCCGACTCGGAACGAAGCATCCTCGTTCTGTTCGCCCTTGAGGCGCTCGACGATGGGTTGCTGCACGCCGACGCTGATGATTAGTTCGTTCAGTGCGCGCACGGCAAGGCCGGCAAACGCCATCGCCAGAATTCCGCCCGAATCAGGATCGGAGGCGCCTGAAAAATGATTCTTTTGCGCATAGCGCGCATCAATGCCCAGTTGCAGGGCGACCGCATAGTTCAGTCCGTATTGTCCGAGTGCCGAGAAGATAGCGGCATCGCCTGGCGAGAAATCCTGATTTGCCTCGCCATAGCTGAAGTAGGTCAGCGAAGTGGAGAGGAACCAGGGAAACTGGAAACGCGAGTACCAGACGCCAACATTTGGCACTGTGCTGCCAGCGTCAGGTTGCACGTCGATGTCCAGCTTTTCGCCCTTGTCGCGCACTTGGTCTGAACTGGGCAATCGAATGCCGACGCGCAGGCCAAAGAGATTGCGCCCGGATCCGCCACCCGAGCGATGCACAACGTAGCGAGCGAGCAGATCGATGTCACCAATGCCCTCGGCTTCGCTGCGGGCCAGATTCGGGCTCTCGATTTTCTTGCGTACCCACGGAATCTGAGCTGCGAGGGTCAGGTTTTCATTGGCACTCCAGGCCAGACCCAGAAGCGTGCGCCATTCCTCGGTGTCCTGTTTGTCGTATCCCGTTCCGCTACTTTCAGAGAGAACGAAGTAGTCCAGCCCGATTCGGAAGCGATTGGAAAAGGGCTTTTCTGTACCCAGTAGATTGATGGTTGGATCAGCGCATTTGCAGGTGGAACAGGCGTTTGCGGATGACACGGAGAACATGGCCGCGCAGGCAGCAGCCAGGGCCAGTGGCGCAGACGCCAGCCGGCGGGCAAATAGGAACAACATGGGTTTTCTCTCCAGACCGCGTGTGGGCGGCCGTAGGCGGATACGGGGCTGGCTTTTAGACCTGCCGCTTTATCGCGAACGTAGCTTCAGGAGTCAGTCGGCGGGCCGCGTGCTGGCGGCGGTGCACCATGTGAGTACGAAGCAGACGCGTTTGCGGAACACACTTTTGCTTCAAGACCTGATGCGTTCGACGCAAGGGTCGGCGCGGTCGAGGGCAGGCTCCCCGTCGTCGCAGCGACACAGAACTGCATGCATTCCTGATCGCTGGCCTGTGCCTTGCCTTTCTCAAGAATGTTGCGGACTTCATTGGGCAGGCGGGCCAGTTTGGCTTGCAGTGCAGAAGGCTCTGTTCCACACCATGCCGCCACGTCCAGTTTGTGCCCGGACATCGCCGCAGCATGAACGACCGGAAGCCAGAACTGCGCGCACCATGCCAGTAACGTGATTAAGTGGAAAGGGGATCGTTCCGAAAGTGCGCGCATCATGAAATTATGCCGGTTTATGCCAATGGCGGGGCGGTGGCGCAGCAGAATATTTATCACCGCCAAATTCTCTCGAGCGGTGCCACAAGACGAGCAGCGACGCGCCGATCAAGGGGAGGCGGAAGGGTGGATAGATCATGCCGGCCTTGAACAGCGGCTCCTGTGCCTGACACAGCTTGCGACAATTCGGCCGGCTGTATTCAGACTTGATTCACGGCCTCAGTCGTAACTTGGCTGCCGTGACTTCCACATTCTTGGAGCAAAGCGTGATGAAAACACCCAGAATATTGCTGACAGGCATCGTGTTGATGGGCTTGGCCACACCGACACTGGCACGCGACCGCGGGGATGCAGCGCTCGGCGGCTTGATTGGCGGCGTCGTCGGATCGGTGATCGGCAATAGTTACGGCGGCCAGAACGGCGCTGTGGTCGGTGCCGTCATTGGCGCTACCGCCGGTGCCTATGTTGCGAGTGACCGTGGTGGGCGTAGGCACAGCAACCACCATTACGCGCTGCGACCGCACCACTATGGTCACGGCGGCTATGCTCATAATCATCGCGGCAAGCATTATCGCAAGCATCATCGCGAGCACCACGGGCATCATCACGACCGGCATTACACCGGCTATCGGGCTGATCGCCACAGTCGCAGCCACGCCCGGCAGCACGGCCATGGCCGCTATCGTGGACACTAAGATGTGCTGAGCGGCAGATAGGACCAGACTCAAAAAAAAGGGCGACGCATTTGCGTCGCCCTTTTTCGTTTCAGCTTCCGGGGGCGTCAAGCCCTCAGAGAATCGACCGGTTTCAGGCGGCCATCTGGCGCAGCATGTACTGCAGAACACCACCGTGTGCGTAGTAGTCCCACTCCTTGGGTGTGTTGATGCGAACCCGGGCCTTGAAGGTCTTGACACTGCCATCCGCTTTCTTTGCGTTGACTGTCACTTCAGTCGCGCCTTTAGTGAGTCCGTCGAAATCGAAGATTTCAGTGCCGTCCAGTCCCAAAGAAGCGGCAGACTCACCTGCAAGGAAATTCAGCGGCAATACGCCCATACCCACCAGATTCGAGCGATGAATTCGCTCAAAGCTTTCGGAGATGACGGCTTTGACGCCGAGCAGGATAGTGCCCTTGGCGGCCCAGTCGCGGCTGGAACCCGTGCCGTATTCCTTACCCGCCAGAACCACCAGCGGAATATCCTTTGCCTGATACTTCATGGCCACGTCGTAGATCGGTTCTACCGGCCCCTCAGCGCCGTTGATGAACTTGCTCACACCACCTTCGACACCCGGCGTCATTTGATTCTTTATGCGGGTATTGGCAAAAGTGCCGCGCATCATGATGTCGTGATTGCCGCGGCGTGAGCCGAAGCTGTTGAAGTCCGCAGCCTGCACGCCACGTGACTTAAGGAAGTCACCAGCAGGGCCATCGTTCTTGATCACGCCGGCGGGGCTGATGTGATCCGTGGTGATGGAGTCGCCCAGAACGGCCAGGCAACGCGCGCCCTTGATCGGCTGCACGCCCGGCGGCGTCATGGTCATGCCGTCGAAGTAGGGCGGGTTGGCGATATAAGTGCTCTTGGCATCCCAAGGGTAGGTTTCCGACTTGGAAATCTTGATGCTCTGCCAGCGGGCATCGCCCTTGAGGACGTCGGCGTAGGTGCTGTTGAACAGCTCTTTGGTCACGGACTTGGCGACGGCTTCCTGAATTTCCTGATTGGAAGGCCAGATGTCCTTCAGGAATACATCCTTGCCGTCCTTGTCCTGTGCGATAGGTTCTGAGGTCAGATCAATGTCCGTGGTTCCGGCCAGGGCAAAGGCTACGACCAGCGGCGGGCTGGCTAGATAGTTCATGCGAACGTCCTGATGCACACGGCCTTCAAAGTTGCGGTTGCCCGACAGTACGGCGGAGACGCTGAGCTTATTGTCCTGAATCGCCTTGCCGATCGGCGCGTTGAGCGGACCCGAGTTGCCGATGCAGGTGGTGCAACCATAGGCGACGACGTGGAAGCCCATGTGTTCCAGGTCTTCGGTCAGACCCGCTTTTTCCAGATATTCGGTCACCACCTTGGAGCCGGGGGCCAGAGAGGTCTTGACCCAGGGCTTGGTCTTGAGGCCGAGCGCGCGGGCCTTGCGGGCCAGCAGGCCGGCGCCGATGAGCACACCAGGATTCGATGTGTTGGTGCAGCTGGTGATGGCAGCGATGACGACAGCGCCGTCTTTCAGCTCATAGCTCTGGCCCTGGTCGGTGACCGTGGCCGGGCCAGCGGAAGGGCGCATCTTCTGTTCGGATGCAAAGGCCTTGTTGTAGTTGGCTTTGATGTCCGACAGCAGCACACGGTCTTGCGGGCGCTTGGGGCCTGCCAGTGAAGGCTTGATGCTGCTCAGGTCCAGTTCCATGACGTCGGTGTATTCGGCTTCTGGCGCATCCGGGCTCCACCACATGCCCTGGGCCTTGGCGTAGGCCTCAACCGCAGCCAGCTGATCTTCGCTGCGACCGGTCAGGCGCAGGTAGTTCAGGGTTTCATTGTCGATTGGAAAGATGCCACAGGTCGCACCGTACTCCGGCGCCATATTGGCGACGGTGTTGCGCTCACTGGCGGACAAGTTCGCCAAGCCGGGGCCGAAGAATTCAACAAATTTTTCGACTACGCCACGTTTGCGCAGCATTTCGGTCGCGGTCAGCACCAGATCAGTGGCCGTGGCACCTTCGGCCAGCTTGCCGGTGACACGCACGCCGATGACTTCCGGAATCAGCATGGAAGAAGGCTGGCCGAGCATCGCAGCTTCGGCCTCGATACCGCCCACGCCCCAGCCGAGTACGCCGATGCCATTGACCATGGTGGTATGGCTGTCGGTCCCGAAACAGGTGTCGGGGTAGAGCACGCCTTCGTCGTTTTCAAACACGACGCGGGCCAGATATTCGATGTTCACCTGGTGGACGATGCCGGTATCCGGCGGAACCGCCTTGAAGTTCTTCAGGGCTTCCTGGCCCCAGCGCAGGAAGGTGTAGCGCTCTTCGTTGCGCTTGAATTCGACCTGAGCGTTCAGGTCCAGCGCCTCTTTGGAGCCATAGTGATCGATCATCACAGAGTGATCGATCACCAGTTCCACCGGGCACAGCGGGTTTACCTTGCCCATGTCGCCGCCGAGGTTCTTCATGGCATCGCGCATGGCAGCGAGATCGACTACGCAAGGCACGCCGGTAAAGTCCTGCAAGATTACTCTGGCGGGCGTGAAATCGATGTCCTGGTTCGGAATTTTCTTGAAATCGGCACCTGCCAGGGCTTCGATATCGGCCTTGGTGGTGTTTTCGCCGTCCTCATGGCGCAGGAGATTTTCCAGCAGCACCTTGATGGAGTAGGGCAAGCGGCTGAGCTTGAACCGCGGCTCCAGGGCCTTGAGGTTGTAGTAGGTGTAGGTCTTATCGCCGACCTTAAGACTGGCTTTGGACTTGAAGCTGTCCGTCATGGCTGGAACTCCGTGGACTTGAGTGAGAAATAGCGCACCGCGCGAGGCGGGGGGCGAGATTATAGCGGCTGCGGCTGCGGACGAAGCAGCCTGAGATCATGCCTCAGCGGCCTGCCGGCCTGTTCAGGTGTGCAGAAAGAATGATTGAAAGCGCCGGAAGCGCGGCGCTGACTTCGTTTTTCGCCGTCGGCCTGAGACGCGCGTAGACTTTGCTTACAGCCACGTGGCCAAAGCTCTCGGCCCGCTGATCTGTCACCGAAATCAAGGCGTTAACGGTTTCTTCCTGATGATCCTGCAGGAACTCGCTAAAATCCCCGCCGCGCGTGCGGTGAAATTCCTGAAACAGGGGATCCAGGGCGTCGGCGAACTTGGGGAGCAGATCGCTGACCACATGACGGACCGCATCAGGCTTGATGGCGTTGAGTACGGAAATCGCCGCCTTCAGCATCAATTTTCGAACTGCGGATTGATGGTCAACCTGGTAATGGACCAGGGCGGCGACCTCATCGATCAATGCTTCTGGACGGTCATTTTGTATCAAACGCTGGCCCAGGCTAGGCATCGGACAGTCAAACAGTAAGGAAGGACGTATCAGGGTGGATCAAGACGAGAAGAAAGTCAGCATCAAGAGCCTCAAAAGCCTGCGCACGCGGCCGTTTGAACGAAATCTCGCGCTCACCCGACTGGGCATGGGCGCGGGTACCAAGATTCTGGCCCATTCCGTGGCCAATCTGTTTCGCGGAGAAGTTTCTCGCGAGAAGTCTGATAGCGATTTCTATCAGAAGCAGGCTGAGATTCTTCGCGATGAACTGGGCCAGCTTAAGGGCAGCGTGATGAAGGCGGGGCAGATGCTGTCCCTGTATGGCCAGTACTTCCTGCCAGAAGAAGCGGTCAGCATACTTTCGCAGCTGCAGGACGATACCCCCGCCGTGGATTGGGACGTCGTCGGCCCGGTTCTGGAACGCGCGCTCGGCAAAAAGAGACTTGCCGAACTTGAGGTTGATGAGCGCCCGCTGGCTGCGGCGTCACTGGGCCAGGCACATCGTGCACGGCGCAAGAGCGATGGTCTGGAACTGGTGGTCAAGATTCAATACCCCGGCGTGGCCGATGCAATTGAAAGTGACATCAAGACCCTGTCGCGTCTGGTCTCGATGACCCAGATGGCGCCCAAGGGCCTAGACTTGAAACCGATCTTTTCCGAGCTTCGCGAGATGTTGCATCGCGAGGTGGATTACGCTGCAGAACGCAGTTTTACCGAGGCGTTTGCCGAACGATTGAAGGATGACCCGCGCTTTGCCGTGCCGCGCGTGATCGAGGAATATTCCAGTGATCAGGTTATTACAACAACCTTTGAGAGCGGTTGCCACGTTAAGCACGCAGATGTGAAGTCCCTGTCGCAGGCCCGCCGCAATGCGTTGGGGGCGGCTTTTGTCGAGCTGTTTGTGACCGAACTCTTCGACTGGAATATGGTTCAGACCGATCCGCACTTTGGTAATTATCGTATCCGTCCGGATGCAAATGGGCAGGATCGCATCGTACTGCTGGATTTCGGCGCAACGCGCGTCTTTGGCCGAGGCTTTGTTGAAAACTATGCCAGCGTGGTCCGTGGCGGGGTGGAGAATGATCCAGAACAGATCATCAGGGGCGCCTGCGGCATCGGCCTGATGAGTGCTGACTTTCCCGCTCCGGTACTCGATGCGTTCAGCAAAATGTGCGTCACGATCACCGAGCCCTTTGTCGGCAATCAACCGGATCGGGTCGATTCTAAACTGCTTAACTCGGAAGGCGCCTACAAGTGGGGCGAAAGTGATTTACCCATGCGCACCGGTCAAATCGCCGCAAAAAATGCCTTCTCAAAGCATTTCCGTGTGCCACCCCGCGAGATCGTTTTCCTGCATCGCCGTCTATCTGGTGTCTTTATTATGCTGGCAACATTGGGAGCGGAAGTTGATGCCAGATCAATGGTGTTGAAGGCCCTGAAGACGGTCGAGGAACGAAGCTGAAAGTGCCTGCCTCATTGATCGGCGTCGCCGTCGATTTGTTCGCGCTGTAGGCCGTCGAGGCGCCGCCGCGCTTCCTGTTCCGCCCGCGCATCGCGCTGCTTCTGCTCTTTGCTTCTGCCATAGCGGACGCGGTTCGCCGCCGCCTGCTCTTTTGCGGCTTCGCGCGCCGCCTGCTTCCTGTGTTTATTGAGGTTGACGACTTTTCCCATTGCTTGCTCCCGCTTCGGTCCAAGTAAGATAGCCGATTACCTTGCCGTTGCCCCGCCAAATGCAGTCTGTTGAAAGTGCAAAATCCGGCCATCAGGAATTGCTCGGCAGCCTGAGCTTCATCCTGATCTGGAGCACTGGCTATATCAGTGCCGCTTTTGCTCTGGAGGGTGCTGGCGGCTTCACACTGGCGACGCTGCGTTTTGGTGGAACCGTCACGATGATCGGCTTGTGGTTGCTGCTAAGCCCTCCGGCGCCGCCTAGACGGCTTGAACTGGCCCACGCCTGCGCTGCCGGCCTCCTGTTGCAAGCCGGTTTTTTTGGATTCATCTATGCCGGAATGCGGGCGGGGGTACCGGCAGCGGCTGCCGGTCTCATTGCGGGTCTGATGCCTCTGACCACGGCCTTATTTGCCGTCATCTTGCTCGGTGAGCGTATGCGCCTCACCGCCGCGGCAGGACTTCTGCTGGGGGTCATCGGGGTTCTGATCGTCGTCGTTCCGGACCTGCAGTCCTTTGCCAGCCCCGCCGCCTATCTGTTGGCGCTAATGGCGCTTTTGTCGCTCAGTCTCGGCACCGTCTATCAAAAGCGCTTTGGCGGCTATCTGGACGCCCGCCTGGGTCTGGTCGTGCAGGTTGCGGTCTCGATGCTGGTGATGTTGCCGCTGGCATTTCTCCTGGAGTCCTTCGCTCTGGACCTGACTGTACCCGTCATCGCTGGCGTCATCTGGGCTACGTTGGTCAATTCCTGTCTTGGCCTCTTGCTCTATCTCTGGCTGATCGGACGCGGCGCAGCAGGAAAAGTAGCCAGCCTGTTTTTTCTGGTGCCGCCGGTAACTGCGTTGATGTGTGCGGTCATGCTCGACACACATTTCAGTGCGATGGATGCTGTCGGGTTTGTTTTGGCGGCCGTCGGTGTCTGGCTGGGTCAGCGCGGTTAAACACTTTCAGTTTATTTTTAATTTCAAATTTTAGTGACCGGGCTTGCTTTGTGAGCGATGTTTATTAGGACAGTCCATGGTCATTTCACCGCATAATATTGAGTCGCGTTACATCAGATAAAGCTGCGATGTGCAGGATGCTGCCTGGTTTTGCGCCGAACATGACAACCGCGGCGTGGACTTGGGCGCGAATGCGCGCAAAACTTTGCTGCGCACCGCCGGGTGGTGTCCCACACTGGCAGCAGGAATTTCTACCACTCCAACGGAATCCATAAATGGACCCTGAAGCCGTCTCGACTCAGCGATTGAAAATAATCCGCCCGGACGATTGGCATGTTCATCTGCGCGACGGAGCGATGTTGTCGCGCACTGTCCGTGATACCGCGGAGCGCTTTGGGCGCGCCATCGTCATGCCAAACCTGGATCCGCCAGTGGTGACGACCGCCCAAGCCCTGGGTTATCACGAGCGCATTCTCGAAGCGCTGCCCCCGGAGGTGAGCTTTGAGCCTCTGATGACGCTCTATCTCACAGATGGAACGCCAGCGGCAGAGATCCGCGCGGCCAAGGCCAGCGGCAAGGTGCATGGGGTCAAGTGGTATCCCGCCGGCGCCACTACCAATTCCGCGCGCGGCGTCACAGATATTCGCCGCTGCGAATCAGCTCTGGCCGCGATGGCCGAGCATGAGTTGCCCTTGCTGATCCACGGTGAGGTGACCGATCCGGCGGTAGATTTTTTCGATCGGGAACGGATATTTATCGAGCGCGAACTGAGGCCGCTACTGGAACGATACCCGCGACTCCGAGTGGTGCTGGAGCACATCACGACCCGGCAGGCGGTGGAGTTCGTCGCGCAAGCGCCGTCCCGCGTCGCAGCAACGATCACAGCGCACCATTTGCTGCTGAATCGTAACGCGCTGTTCAGCGGCGGCCTGCGACCACACCACTACTGCCTGCCCGTGCTGAAACGCGAAGAGCACCGTCAGGCCTTGTTGGCTGCTGCGAGCAGTGGGGACCCCAAGTTTTTTCTCGGCACCGACAGTGCCCCGCATCCGAAACAGGCCAAGGAGTCCGCCTGCGGCTGCGCAGGTATATACAGTGCACACGCTGCCATTGAGCTATACGCCGAAGCCTTTGATCAGGTGGGGGCGATCGAACGGCTCGAGGCCTTTGCGAGTTTCCACGGTGCGGACTTCTATCGCCTGCCCCGCAACACCAATACCCTCTTGTTGGAACGAGAATCCTGTTCTGTTCCCGCTCAGATCGGCGACGGGGACGATGCTTTTATCCCGCTGCGCGCCGGTGAATCGCTGAAGTGGCGGCTGGCAAGCGATCAGGGACCTCGTCATTCCGCTGAGCGGGGTAGCGCTGCTTGAACACTTTGGACCCGGTGGTTTTGTTTTTCGTTCTGGGTGTACTCGCCGGGCTGATGCGCTCGGACCTGCGCTTGCCGTCGGCGATCTACGATTTCGTGACCATGCTTTTGCTGCTGGCCATCGGACTGAAGGGCGGCGTGGAGCTATCCCGCCAGCCTTTGGTGGAACTGGCACCGCAGATGCTGGCTGTCGTCGCCATGGGATTGCTGCTGCCGCTGCTGGCCTACCCGGTGCTCCATTATCTGGGCAGGCTACAGCGCGCCGATGCGGCATCGATCGCCGCTCATTACGGATCCGTCAGCGTCGGCACCTACGCGGTGGTGGCGGCCTATCTCACTTCGCAGTCCATTCCATTTGAGGAATACATGCCGGTCTTCGTGGTTATGTTGGAGGTGCCTGCCATCGTCGTGGGTATCGTCATCGCGCGTGGATGGGCGGCCCAGCATCAATGGGGTCATCTGGCCCGAGAGATTTTCCTTGGCAAGGGGGTGGTCCTGCTGACCGGCGGCCTATTGATCGGCTGGATTGCTGGTGCCGATGGCGTGCTGCCCATCAAGGCCCTGTTCTTCGATTTGTTCAAGGGTATTCTCGCGTTGTTTCTGCTGGAAATGGGGCTGATTACCGTCAGCCAGCTCGGGGACCTTCGTCGCAGCGGCCTGTTCCTGGTCGGATTCGCCGTCGTCTTCCCCATGGTCGCCGCGCTGATCGGCGGCAGCCTCGGTTGGGTGCTTGGGCTGACCGAGGGCGGCACCGTGGTACTGGCGACACTGGCCGCCAGCGCATCCTATATTGCCGTTCCTGCGGCCATGCGCATGGCGGTGCCGGAAGCCAACCCCTCACTGTCGCTGGCGGCAGCTCTGGGCGTGACTTTCCCGTTTAATATTTTGCTGGGAATCCCGCTGTACCACGCCGCGGTGCGGCTGATCCTTCCCGACGGAGCTTGAATCGTGCACACCGAAATTCGAAAACTGCTGACCGTCATCTGCGAAGCGCAGTTGGAACCGCGCGTGATCGCGGACCTTGAGCGTCTCGGCGCCCACGGATACACCATCACCGACGCTCGCGGGAAAGGCGCCCGCGGCTCGCGCAACGCTGGCTGGGACCGCAGTGCAAACATCCGCATCGAGGTCGTGTGTGAGGCCGCCACTGCGACTGCGATTGCGGCTGATTTGCGCAAGCTCTACTACGAGAACTTCGCGATGATTCTGTTCATGAGCGATGTCGAGGTACTGCGTGCAGAAAAGTTCTGAAATCGTGAGACAGGGCAGCAAGGCTAGGTCCGCAGCTGCTGCGATCGAAGGCGGGACATTAGCTGCCCAGCCTGTGTTGCCTCGCAAAGCCGACTAGTAAGGCCCTAGCCAGACCTAATTAGGGCGCACAGTGGCTGGCCCAACGACCCACCTCAGCATGCTTGCCCGGCCTCCAATTTGACAGGAGGAGTATTCTGGTGGATTCTGGACCGATTGTTCCTGAATTAATGGAAATGGCCAGGTTCCGCGAATTTGACGAAGAGGTTGCGCTGCAGAAAGCCTTGGAGCTCTTCTGGGAGCGTGGCTATCAGGCGTCCTCTCTCACGGATTTGCTGAGTGCAACGGGTTTGAGTCGTAGCAGCTTCTACGAGGCGTTCGGAACCAAGCGGGATTTGCTGCTCGCGGCTTTGTCCCATTACGTCGACTCTGCAATGTGCGGCTTGGCTGCGCCCCTGTTTCAAGCGGATGCCTCCCGGCTTGAAATCGAGGCCTTCGTCGGCAATATGATCAGACAAGGCCTGGGTAAAAATGCCCAGCGCGGCTGTCTGGTCAATAACATCATGGTTGAATTTGCATCGCACGACGAAGACGTGCTCGCCGCGGTTCGCAATGCCCGTCAGGGCCTTGAGCGCGCATTGGCGCAGGCCGTGGTGCGCGGGCAGCAGGACGGCAGCATCGAGAGCGCGGAATCTGCAGCTTCGCTTGCCCGTTTTCTGGCCAACAGCGTTTCCGGCTTGAATATGACCGCCAAATCGCGGCCCGGAAAAGCCGTACTGGAAGATATCGGACGGCTTGTCCTGAGCGTTCTGGACAAGCCTTGAATAAGCTGAAATTCCCAAGGACAGGAGAGAAGAGATGATTAAATCGATCTACGTCAGCGGCTACATCGTGGCCGGAATGGGTGGATTCCTCTCGGCGCTGGTGATGATGATCCAGGAAGGCTGGCAATCGGCCTGGCTAGGCACGGCCATCGCTTGCGGTGCCTGCGCCTTGTTCTTTAGCAAGATCATTCTGATGCCTCAGGCTCGTACCTCGCCCAATATGATCTGGATGATCGCGGCCGGTGTCGGCGGGACCGCTATCAGCCTCTATTTTTCTGCCGGGGCCTACACCACGATGCCGGTCGTGCTCTCGGCGCTGGTTGGCATCCTTGGCTCTGTGGCCTATATCTTCTGGTATTCACGTTTCGGTGCGGCCAGCAATGCGGTGCTGACTGAAGGTGCGCAGCTGCCTGAATTTGAACTGAGGGAGAATGGCAAGACCATTAAATGTTCTGAGTTGACTGCAAAGCCGGCGCTGTGGATTTTTTTCGAGGCAATTGGTGCCCCTTGTGCATGGCGCAGATCAAGGAGATTGCAGCCCAATATCGCGAGCTGGCGCGACGCGGCGTCGAAGTTTATCTGGTCAGCCCGCAGTCGGAGGCCAATAGCCTCGCCCTTTCCAGAAAAATGGATGCGCCCATGCGCTTCATGACCGATGCCGACAATCGCGTCGCAGAAAAGCTCGGCATTCTGATCAGGGGTGGTTTGCCCGCCGGTTTCCAGGCTCTGGGCTACGACTCGGATGTGCCGCGTCCGGCGGTGTTTATCAGCACAGCAGGTGGCAAACTGATTCATGTTGATCTGACCGACAACTACCGCGTGCGCCCCGAGCCTTCAAGCTTCTTCTCGGTACTCGACCGTCACGCCATTGTTTGAATCACCCCAAAAGACCTTTTTCAGCGGAGTGCTGATAAATGATTGAGCTCTATACCTCGGCGACCCCTAATGGATGGAAAGCCTCCATCCTGCTTGAAGAACTGGGCGTGCCCTATACGGTACGCAAAATTTCCTTGTCGGACGGAGATCAGAAAAAGCCGGACTATCTGAAGATTAATCCCAATGGTCGTATCCCAACGATCGTGGATAGAGATGAAGATGATTTCGCCGTATTTGAATCCGGCGCCATCATGATTTATCTGGCTGAGAAGTACGGCAAATTTCTGCCTAGGGATGCCAAGGGACGCTCGCAGACCATTCAGTGGCTGATGTTCCAGATGGGCGGAATTGGCCCGATGCAGGGGCAGGCGAATGTGTTTTTCCGCTATGCGCCGGAGAAGATTCCCTACGCCATCGACCGTTATCAGAATGAGACACGTCGGCTGTATGAAGTGCTCAACAAGCGGCTTGAGACGAATGAATATCTGGCCGGAGACTATTCCATCGCCGATATGGCCAACTGGTCATGGGTATCTCTGTATTTCTGGGCAGGGGTGTCCGTAGAGGGGCTGGACCATCTGCAGCGCTGGATCAAAAATATTGGCAGCCGCTCCGCAGTCGAAAAAGGGATTGTGGTTCCAGAGCCGATTGATCTGGGTGGCGATGGAGAGGAAGTGAAGAAGATGGCGCGCTCGATGTTGGTCAAAGGCGACAAGACATAGTCATTGAGGCCAGAATGTCCGGATGATGACGCCTGTTGAAATCCCGATATTTCCGCTGAACACCGTACTGTTTCCCGGCGGGCGCATGCCCCTGCGCATATTTGAAGTGCGCTATGTGGATATGACCAAGGCCTGCATAGGCAATGATTCGGTCTTTGGTATTTGCCAGATACTTGAGGGTGAGGAGACCGGAGCGCCAGCAGCCTGTGCGCCGGTGGGCTGTACCGCGCGCATCGTCGATTGGGATGTGCCCTCACCCGGCTTGTTTTCCCTGTCGACGCAGGGCGAAAAAGTATTTCGAATACTGGATCAGACGGTGCAGACCGATGGTCTGATACGTGCCCAGGTGCTGATTGAGGAGCCGCCCGAATATCAAAGTCTGAGTCCCAGACATGCAATATTGGGCCGCATGGTCGGCGAGATCATCGAAAAAATCGGCAAGCAGCATTTTGTGATGCCATTGCGCACCGATGATGCGCTTTGGGTCGGACATCGTCTGGCGGAAGTCTTGCCATTGTCGACGGATCAGAAGCTGCGTCTGCTACAGGAACGCGGTGCAGAGTCCGTCCTTGATCAAATCGAGCAAGTAATCCATTCCATGCGAACGGAGACTGAAGCATGAAACGGCTTGTAAATATTTGTAGCGTATTCCTTCTAGGTGCGGGACTCGCTGCTCAGTCCGCTGTCGCAGAAACATTGCTGCTCAAACGCGAACTGAGCCGGGCACCAGCGTTCGAGCTGAAAACGCCTTATGGTGACACCGTCAGGTATCCCAAGGACGCGCTTGGCAATCCGACGGTGCTGATGTTCTGGCCCTCCTGGTGCCCCTACAGCCGTGCGCTTCAGCCTTATGTTGAAGACATCTGGACGGATTACCTGGATGCCGGAGTCAATGTTTGGACCATCAGCATCAAAGAAACCGGAGACCCGGTTGCTACCATGCAGGAACGTGGCTTGAATTTTCCACTGCTGCTCGACGGCGACCCGTTGCTGGATACCTATCTTATTACGCGGACGCCCTGGTTGATCGTCATCGATGGTCAGCAAAAGATTGTCTACACGCGGCCGAGCAATCCACCGACTCCGATTCATGTGGCCAAGGATGTACGCCGGGTGCTCAACAGCCTGCTTGGCGACAAATCTGTGCCCATGCCTGCAAGTTTCCCGCTGCCTTACGATCTTCATCTCAAGGACAAAAGTGAACTGGTGGATCGGACTGCACCTGAACCGATCCCCACGGAACAATGGGTCGCATGGGTCGATCAATACATCGCGCATCTCAAGCCCGAGGAACGCCGCGCCGACATCGCGCCGCGCGGACCCCTCAAAAATGGCAAGGCAGCCTTGGCCCTAGCCAAGTCCTTATGGGCAGAGGCCTATGGCGTTGCTGAACTGCGTGCGCAGGCGCCCTACCGCGCCTTCTTCAGAAAGGATCACTGGATCGTCATGGGGCAGGGGCTGGACCGCCAACTCGGTCAGGGTCTGGTGCTGGCGGTCAGAGCGGACAGCGGGCAGGTGATCCGCATGAGTCGCGGCGATCAATAATCAATAAGCACGAAACAGGAGAGGGAAAGACGATGGCTTCCAATGACGCACACCTGCAGCAACTGGCCGATTTCAAGGATCTGTCCGAGAGCAGCAAACAAGACTGGGACATTATTGCCAGCCACTTGATGGTATTTGCCCGCGG
This sequence comes from Panacagrimonas sp., assembly GCA_041635265.1. Taxonomy (GTDB): domain Bacteria; phylum Pseudomonadota; class Gammaproteobacteria; order Nevskiales; family Nevskiaceae; genus Panacagrimonas. The sequence continues at coordinate 376 of JBFJJV010000052.1, read as the reverse complement.
ACTGCCCGATCGTGTGCTTGCGCACTTACGGCTGCTGGACGGTGATTTCGGCGGCTTTCCGATCGATCGTCTGGCCCATTCTCTACAGACCGCCACGCTGGCCCATCGTGATGGCCGCGATGAGGAATACGTGATCTGCGCGCTCTTGCACGACATTGGAGACACCTTGGGCCCGTATAACCATCCGGAAGTAGCCGCCGCCATCCTCAAGCCTTTCGTCACTCCAGAAAATCTCTGGATGGTTGAGCACCACGGCATTTTTCAGGGCTATAACTTCTTTCACTATCTCGGCATGGACCGCGATATGCGAGAGCAGTTTCGCGATCATCCCTGCTTCGCCCGCACCGAAGAATTCTGCGCCAAGTACGACTGTCCG
>JBFJJV010000051.1:0-18627 GCA_041635265.1 Panacagrimonas sp. | reverse complement strand
GCCTTCCTGAGTTAGCACACTGACAGAGCCCTCCAGTATCAGGTAGAGAGCCCGCGCCTCGTCACCTGCATTGAGAATGACTTGTTTGGGGCCGAAACTGCGCTTCGTCGAATCTCTGATGAAGGCCTGTAGGGCCGGCTTGTCAAACATCGTTTCCTCGTAAGGGCGTTCGAACGCCCGCGCCTTGATTTCGTTGAAAATACCACAAGAATCCCTAAGGCCTACAATTGCTTGCCGTCATTTCCGGCGCCGCAGATGGCCATAGGACCAAGCGGGCAAGTCGAATTAACAGGAGTAATCATGCAGGCGAGAGTGAAGTGGGTTGAAAACGCGGCGCTGCTAGGCGAAACCGGCAGTAGTCACGCGATTGTGATTGATGGGCCGCCCGAGGTCGGGGGACGCAATCTGGGCGGCCGCCCAATGGAGTTAATGCTGCTCTCTGTGGGGGCTTGCTCGACCATCGATGTGCTGCACATTCTCAAAAAAGCGCGTCAGCCAGTCAGTGACTGCTTTGTGGAAGTCGACGGCACTCGAGCTGATACTGAACCTAAAGTCTTTACCGATATTCACCTGAAGTTCGTTATCTGCGGCAACGGGCTGAGTGAAGCCAGGGTCAAGCGTGCGGTTGAACTGTCGGCCGACAAGTATTGCTCCGCGTCCATCATGCTCAAGCGGGGTGGGGTCAATGTGACCCACAGTTTCGAGATTCGCCCGGCTGAATAGGGTTCAGTTATTTTTTTATAGGGCTGATTCTTAATATCGGCGATAATTCATCGGAGCGAGCGCCCCGCAGGGCGATCAGAGTCCCCCCATCTTTTGTTCGGAGACGCCGTCGTTGGCAAAATCCACTAGAAATACCAAGCTCAAGCTGCACGGCTTCAATAATCTGACCAAGACCTTGTCGTTCAATATCTACGACATCTGCTATGCGCGTTCGCCAGAGCACACGCGTGAATACATCGAATACATCGACGAAGCCTATAACGCGGAGCGCCTCACGGCCATTCTGACCGACGTCGCCGATATCATCGGGGCCCAGATTCTCAATGTTGCCCGGCAGGACTATGACCCCCAGGGCGCGAGTGTGACCATGCTGATCTCCGAGGAGCATCTCGACAGTCCGCCGACGCCAAAGTCTGCCGCCAAGAAAAAATCGGTAGTGACGCACCTGGACAAGAGTCACATCACGGTGCACACCTATCCCGAAACGCACCCGGATGCCGGCATCAGCACTTTCCGCGCGGATATTGACGTATCCACCTGTGGAAAAATCTCGCCGTTGAAGGCGCTGAATTATCTGATCAAGAGTTTTGAATCCGATATCGTGGTAATGGATTACCGCGTGCGTGGCTTTACCCGCAATGTGCGCGGCATGAAGCATTTTATCGATCACGCGATTGATTCAATTCAGAATTTCATCGCGCGTGACATCAAGGAACGCTATGACATGGTCGACGTCAATGTCTATCAGGAGAGCATGTTCCACACCAAGATGCGCCTGAAAGAGCTGGACCTGAACACTTATCTGTTCGGTTCAGGTGCTTCTGAGCTGCTGCCGCGCGAGGCAAAACGGATCCGTCAGCGCGTGGATCACGAAATCATGGAAGTCTTTTACGGGCGCAATATTCAGCGTTGATCCGCGCCTAAGCCCCGAAGAAATCGTCGATCTGTTCTGGGGAGGCGGTAGATCTGAGCGGGATGCTCTGAACAGCGTCGCCGTAAACATCGCTGGCCGCGTCAAACGACAGTGCAGGCGGACTGAAGGGGATCTGGCCGGTGGCCCGGGTGTCCGTTTTGCCGAACAGGGCGTGCCCCAATTCAAGGGTGAGGGAGGATCCCCGGCAGGCTCGCGAAGTCATCGGCGCTTAGAGTCTGTCAAACTCTTCTGACGCAGAGGGCTCGAATAGGCTTGTTTGGGTGAATCGGAGACTCCTAGTGAAGAAAACGGGAAAGAGGCTGCTGGCCTGCTTCGTCGCTGTCTTTGCACCGCTGACAGTGACCGCAGGGCAGAGCACGACCATGATGGCGGTGATCTCGGGCGAACATCGAGCGAGCGAAAACACTTCACGAGATCAGTACCGCCATCCGGTCGAGACCTTAGCTTTCTTCGAAGTGCGGCCCAGCATGACGGTGGTAGAAGTCTGGCCCGGCGGCGGCTGGTACACCGAAATCCTCGCGCCCCTGCTGCGCCAATCGGGGCGCTACATCGCGGCGGGATTCGTGACCAATCCCGAGCTTGCACCGCAGTGGCGCATTCAGCTGATGCAGGCGCTTGAAGCCAAAATGGCTGCTGCGCCTGACCTCTACGGCAAGCCCCTGATCACCGAACTGGGCCTACCTGATTCCTGGGTTGCCGCGCCGCCGGGGAGCGCCGACCGCGTTCTCACTTTTCGCAATGTGCACAACTGGCTCAAGGGAGGCTACGCCGAGCCCATGTTTGAGGCGTTTTACGCCGCACTCAAGCCTGGCGGCATCCTCGGTGTCGTCGAACACCGCGCAAGGCCCGGCACCTCGATCGAGGCCATGAAGGTCTCTGGCTACATGACCGAAGAGTACGTGATCAAACTCGCTACTGAGGCCGGCTTCAAACTTGAGGCACGTTCTGAGGTCAACGCCAACCCAAAGGACAGTGCCGATCATGCGGAAGGCGTATGGACGCTGCCACCGAGTCTGCGCCTGGGGGAGAAGGACCGAGAAAAGTATCTCGCCATCGGCGAGTCTGACCGAATGACGCTGAAGTTTGTGAAGCCGCGCTGATCAGTCCGCACTGATTTTTCCCGATTAGCGCAGACTTGCTGACCTGCGCTAATCGGGTGCTTGCAGGACCTCAGGGCTGGTCCCCACGAAGGATTCGAATCCTCGTTTCCAGTTCGGAGGCTGTCAGCATTTCGCCTTTCATGGGCCTGCCGGCGATCAGATCAATGTGCGCCCGAATTCGGCGCGGCAGGCGTGATCGGCGCATACGGCTATCCCTGCGCGACCACATGCTTTGCCAAAGCCCGCGAACGGCCATCGGCACTACAGGCGCGGGCGTGCGCTCCAGAATTTTCTCGATGCCGGATTTGAAAGGCTGAATTTCGCCATCGGGCGTCAGCGCGCCTTCCGGGAAGATGCCGATCAGTTCGCCATCGCGAAGAGCCGCATCGATATCCGCATAGGCTTTTTCCAGAAGCGCCGCATCTTCCTTGGCGGGTGCAATGGGAATGGTCCGGGCCGTGCGGAAGATAAAGCTCAGAACTGGGATGCGAAAAATCTTGTGATACATCACAAAACGAATGGGTCGGCGGACCGTGCCACCCAGGATCAGCGCGTCAACAAAGCTGACATGATTGCAGGTCACGATCGCTGGGCCTTCGTCCGGGATGTTTTCCAGGCCCTGTGCGCGAATGCGATAAAGCACATTGATGAGCATCCACACCAGAAAGCGCATCAGGAACTCAGGCAGCAGCGTGTAAATAAACAGGGCTACCGCAGCGTTCATCACGGCAATGGTCAGAAATAATTGCGGAATGCTGAGGCCGGCACGCAGCATCAGGATTGCCGCAATGGCCGCAAGGACCATGAACAGCGCGTTGAGAATATTGTTGCCGGCAATGATGCGCGAGCGATGTGAGGGGTCGGATCGGGTCTGGATTACGGCGTACAACGGCACGATGTAGAAGCCGCCAAAAATGCCGATCAGCAGGAGGTCGACCAGAACGCGGATGTTGCCCGATTCAGCGATGAAAGCTTTTGCTCCGAGGCCCGTTACTTGGGCAATCTCATTGGCCCCGAAAAAAAGATCAATGCCGAAAATGGTCAGACCGATGGAACCCAGTGGTACCAGGCCCATTTCAACTTTGTGTCCCGACAGGCGTTCGCACAGCAATGAGCCCAGACCGATGCCGAGCGAAAAAATCGTCAGTAACAGCGTGACAACCTGCTCGTTACCGCCCAGGTAAATTTTCGTGTAGTTCGGCAGCTGCGAAAGAAATGTTGCGCCATAAAGCCAGAACCATGAGATTCCGAGCACCGACAGAAACACAGTGCGGTTGGTCTGCATGAACTTCAGGTTGCGCCAGGTCTCCGTCAATGGATTCCAGTTGATCTGCAACTGGGGCGCACCGGCTGCTGCCAGCGGAATGCCGCGGGAAAGCAGGTAGCCCGCAAAGGCGATCAGAAGTACGCAGACCCCAACGATCTGCGCACCACCTTCGAGTGCGATCATCCAGCCGCCCGCCAGCGTGCCAAGAAGTATGGCCAGAAAGGTCGCTGCCTCGACCATGGCGTTGCCGCCGATTAATTCCGTCTCTTTGAGCGCTTGCGGCAGAATGGAGTACTTGACCGGGCCGAACAGCGATGATTGTGCGCCCATCAGAAACAGAACGAACATGAGAAACGGGACGCTCTGAATCCAAAGTGCAGCTGCGCCCAGCGCCATGATCATGATCTCGCTGATCTTGAGCGCGCGAATGAGGCGTGATTTCTCAATTTTCTCGGCGATCTGTCCGGCGGTAGCCGAAAACAGAAAAAAAGGCAGAATGAAAAAGCCGGCGGCCAGGTTGACGTAGAGATTGATCTGTTGGCCATTCAAGCCGACCAGGCCAAATGTGATCAGTATGATGAGCGCATTCTTGAAGATATTATCGTTGAAGGCGCCCAGCGTCTGGGTGGCAAAGAACGGCCCGAAGCGGCGTTCTCTGAGCAGCCCAAACTGACTGTGCTTGTGTTGGCTCATCGGGCGATTTGCGCTGCTGGGCGTATCGCACAAAGGATCACGGCTGAATAATTAGCGTCTGGTGGCAGCACTGCGCCGTTCGCGCTCTGCACTGCGCTCTGCCTGTCGTTCTGCGAGGATTCGCTGCGGTGCGTCGGCCGCGCAGTAGCGCTCCATTTCGTCGCCAATTTCCGCAAGCATCAGTCTCGCTTGCGTGTCGGATAACTGGTAAATATTGCCATCCGGATCTGTGCCATAAATGACTGGTGCGGCACCGTACTGCGCGTGGCGCTCGCTGGCATGTTGGCAGCGCTGTTCAATTTCCGCGACCAGTTCGGGCGGCACTCTCCCGGCCCATTCAGGGCGGTCTGGAATTTTCTGCGTAAAAATGTCCCGCGTCACGCGCTCTCCGACGGTGCTGGTGTCGTCATAGTGAACCACGCCGTTCTTGTCGACCCAGCGATAGACACTCGCAGCTGCAGCAGGCAGGGAAAAGGCTGCGAGTAGCATCCAGGCAGCGAGCGGTTTACAAAGGCGCAAGTCCATCACGTCCAGGTCTTATTCAATTTCGCCGCCGCAGAGCACCTCGATTTCAACCTCGGTCCGTCCAATCAGGAGGGCTTTTTCTTCCTCGGAATACTCGCGCTCATTTCCCAGATTGTCTGTCTGCACCAGTCTCGAGGCATTTCGGTAGGTGGCCAATTGCGCACGTGTCTTTTCACATTTTGCGGCGCGGGCCTCCTCCGCATCGCCGGCCCCTGCATCCGGTTTGGCCTTGGATTTTTCCGCATCGAGGCTGGCGCCATGTCTGCGATCGATCTTCTCAACCGCAGTCGCGTTCTGGGGCGGCAGGTCGCCGTAATAGGTCTTCCCATTCGAGTCGGCCCAGCGATAAATTTGATCCGCCAAGCTGGAGTTGGAAGCGAATATCAGGCAAAGGCCCAAAAAAGCAGCGCGCATTGTCAGTCACCCCGTATTGCAAGGGCCTCAGTCTAGTGCAGATTTTCGTTTTCGACGATCAATTCGACTTCTCGACAAGCGCCAGGCCCTCAAGCTTTCGACCACATCGCAGCTTATCTGGCGAATCCTCTTACAATTGCGCATGCGAATATTCCCCTTTATTTTTCGTGCCATGTTGGCCTTATTCATCTGTCTTGGCCTGGCTCAGTGGTGGCTGGTGGGAAAAGCGCACGAAGAGGTCGATAAACTCAGCGCTCGTCTGGTTCCACACGGCAAGTTGCGCTACGAACGACTATGGCCGTACTTGTGGGGCGGGGGGCTGGTTTGGGGCTTGAGCTTCGAGTCCGATGGCATGCTGGGCCTGAGCCTGCAGATTCCGCAGGGAAGCTCCGCAAAGGCGCGCCGGATTGAGGTCAGAAAAATCAGCCGCGACAAGGAGGGGCAGGTCGATTTCGTGCACTTCCTGATAGAAGATCTGCAATTTCCGGTCCCTAAGACCCACGCGGCTACGCCCAAGTCGACTGACCCGGCGAGGCATCCGCTGCCCACATTGTTTGACCTCGGCTACGACGCTATCCGGATGAACGTAGAGCTGGAAATACGCTTCATTCCCGAGGTGAGTGTGGCGGTCCTGAAAATAAACGCTGATGTGCACGAGGTCGGGAAAATCCTTGCCACCGCGCAGTTGGAGGGCTCGCGTGCTGTTTTCGCCAAGGCGCAAGACCAGATTGTGATCCGCGAGCTCACGATTGATTATGCAGATCGAGGCTTGCTGGCTCGCGGCAAGGAAGTCGCTGTGGCCCGTGCCAAGCTCAGTCCGAATGTGTGGGCCAAGGCAATCGATACGCGCCTTGACACTTTGCGCAAACAGGGTAAATGGAAGTGGGACAGAGAATCAGATGAAGCCCTGCGCTCTCTGCTGCGCCAGCCTCAGGGGTTGCTCGTGCGTATCGATCCGCCGAGCGATGTGCGATTGCGCAATATTCGCCTATATCCTGCGGCGGACTGGCCCACGCTGCTGGGCTTTTCTCTGCAGGCGCAGGGGCGCTTAAACCAAAGCGAGCTTGAAAAATTGCTGAATTAAGCAGCGCCGCTGACCGGGTAAACCCGGTCAGCGGATTGAGGCCAGGATTCTTCTAGAGGTCGTAACCGCGTTCATTATGCTGGGTCAGATCCAGCCCCGCGGTTTCTTCGTCCGAGGCGACGCGCAGACCCACGGTTGCGCCGACGATCTTGAACAGAATCCAGCTCACCACCGCGGTGTAGCCGATGGTGGCAATCACCCCGGTGATCTGTACCAGCATCTGCGAGCCGATGGTGATTTCCTCGCTGGCAAAGCCCTGGCCACTGAAGACGCCGAGCGCCGCCGAGGCAAAGACACCGGCCAGCAAAGTGCCAAGAATGCCGCCGACACCGTGAACCGGGAAGACGTCGAGCGAATCATCCACCCCCAGCTTCCGCTTAAGGAAATTGGTCGCGTTGAAGCAAACGATTCCTGCGACCACGCCGATGATGAGTGCGCCGCCCGGGCCGACAAATCCCGAGGCGGGGGTAATCGTGCCCAGACCCGCGACCATGCCGGTGACCGTGCCCAGCGCGGACGGTTTGCCGTAGCGAATCCATTCTATAAATCCCCAGGTCGCCGCCCCAGCCGCTGCGGAAATATGGGTAACCAAGATGGCCATGGCGGCGTTGCCGTCGGCGGCCAGAGCCGAGCCACCGTTAAATCCGAACCAGCCCACCCACAGCATCGCCCCGCCGGTGAGGGTCATGGTCATATTGTGCGGCAGCATCGCCGTATGCGGGAATCCGTCGCGCCTGCCCATCACGACGGCGGCGACCAAAGCGGCAACGCCGGCGGTGATGTGCACCACTGTGCCGCCGGCAAAGTCGAGCAAGCCCAGTTTGAATAGCCATCCATCCTCGGCCCACACCCAGTGGCAGACGGGCGCGTAGACCAGCGTCACCCACAGGGCGGAGAACAGCAGCATGGCCGAAAACTTCATGCGCTCGGCAAACGCGCCGACCACCAGGGCCGGGGTGATGATGGCGAAAGTCATCTGAAAAGCGGAAAAGGAGGTTTCCGGGATGCCGCCAACCAGTGCGTCCTCGCTGACGCCGGCAAACATGGCTTTGCTCAGACCGCCGATGAAAGGCCCGCCTTCACCAAAAGCCAGGCTGTATAGAAAGAGCACCCACATAATCGAGACCATGCAGGCAATGGCAAAACACTGCATGAGGACGGACAAGACGTTTTTTGTGCGCACCAGACCGCCATAGAAAAGGGCGAGGCCTGGCAGTGTCATGAACAGCACCAGTGCGGTCGATGTCATGATCCACGCGGTATCCCCGCTATTGAGCTCCTGCGCGTTTGCCACGGCAGGAAATGCGGCTAAAGCCGCCCAAAGCCAGCGTTTCATTATCTGAATTCCCCTCTTGCTCGGCGCCCGGTTCTTCTTGCGCCGCCCTGATCCGATTGGTTGATGAGCGCCCCAGCGCTCCAGTTAGACTGCTTCGTTGCCTGACTCGCCGGTTCGAATACGAACGGTTTGCTCGAGGTCGTAGACAAAAATTTTCCCGTCACCGATCTGGCCGGTCTTGGCGCTTTTGGCGATTGCTTCCACCGCCTGATCCACCATCTCAGGGCCGAGTGCCAGCTCAAGTTTGATTTTGGGTAGTAGATCAACGGTGTATTCCGCCCCACGGTACATCTCGGTGTGGCCTTTCTGGCGCCCAAAGCCACGTACTTCGGTCACCGTCATTCCCTGAACCCCAATGTCTGCCAAGGCTTCGCGAACGGCGTCGAGCTTGAACGGCTTGATCACCGCTATCAGCATTTTCATGGAAACATTCTCTCCTCGATTTGGTATGAGTACAGCCCTACAAGTTTAGCCGAGACTGGTCTGCGCCAGAAGTCGAGCCGCCAGTGTCCTGAATATTCTTTTTTCAAATCATAGCCATAGGGTGCAGGCGATGATGCTCAAGTATATGCTGATAAGCAGCCGGATCCTTTACGTGCACGATACCGCCTTCGCGCGGATGCAGCCAATCCTGCAACCGTGACAGGTAGAAGCGCAGGGCAGCGGCGCGCAGGACCAGAGGCCAGGCCGCAATCTCGTCTGATACAGGCTGCCGTTCGCTGATATAGGCGCCGATCATGGCCCTGACATTTGTCTCAATCGGAGTGCCGCGGGCGTCCAGGCACCAGTCATTGACCGCAATCGCCAGATCGTAGATGAGGGCATCGTTGCAGGCATAGTAGAAGTCGATGAAGCCAGATAAACGATCTTCCACAAACAGCACATTGTCGCGAAACAAGTCGGCGTGGATGACGCCCTGAGGCAGCGCACTCAGATCGAGTTGCTGCTGGGCGCTCAATTCTGACTCGATCAGCTCCTGCGTTTCCGGCGCCAGTTCCGGGAGCAATTCCCGGGCCATTTTCTGGCGCCAGTTCGCCCCTCGGGTATTCTCGGCGCGCATGGTGAATGTCCGGGTGGCTTTGTGCATGCGCCCCATCAGCGCGCCAACGGCGCTGCATTGGGCCGCATTCGGAAACAGCACACTTTGCCCTGTGAGCCGATGCACCATCGCCGCTGGCTTGCCATTGAGTTCAGTGAGATGTCTGCCTTCGCGCGTTTTCAAGGGTGCGGCGCAAGGTAGCGCCTGCGTCGCCAGATGCTCCATCAGGCTCAGAAAGAACGGCAGGTCCTCATGGTTGAGCCGCTCAAACAGGGTCAGAACCCAGCGGCCATCTTCGGTGTCAACAAAGAAATTGCTGTTTTCGACGCCTTCGCCAATGCCCTGAAAGCCAATGACCTCGCCGACCGGATAGCGCGCCAGAAATTTCTGCAGTTGCGCATGCGAGACCTTAGTGAAAACGCTCACTTCATCGTCTCCAGAAACTGGGGGTGAAGACGATCAACAGGGTGAAGATCTCCAGCCGGCCCAAGAGCATTGAAAACATCATGATCCACTTTCCGGCTTCGGTCACTGAGGCCACCGAACTATTCAGCGGCCCAAGTCCCGGGCCCATATTATTGATGGTGGCCGCTACGGCTGAGTAGGCTATCACCGGTTCCATGCCGGTGGCCATCATGGCAAACATGAGCACAATGGTCATCCCGATATAGACCGAGAAAAAGCCGCCGACGGCGTAGACCACCGAATCATCCACGATTTTGCCCTGCAACTTGATCGCCAATTGTGCGTTGGGATGAACCAGGCGCTGTATCTCGCGCAGGGCCTGTTTGACGAACAGCATCAGTCGTACCACCTTGACGCCACCTGAGGTGGATCCCGAGCATCCCACCATGAAGGCGCACAGCATCAGCATGATCGGGGTGTAGCTCGGCCAGTGCGTCGGGTCCGCGGTGACGAAGCCCGAGTTGGTGCCAAAGGAGACGACGTGGAACATCGCCTTGCGAATCGAAGTCAGGGGGTCGTCGAAAGTGCCGGCAAAGATCAGTGGCAGGCTCACCAGCAGCGAGAAGCCAAAGATGATGCTGATGCAGGTGCGAAACTCGCTGTCGCGCCAGTATGCAAGCAAGCTGCGATGCCGCCACGCACCGAAGTGGGTGGCAAAATTGACCGTGCCCAGCACCATGAAGAACATCACAACCCATTCGAGCGCGGGGCTGTTGAAATAGCCCATGCTGGCATCGTGGGTTGAAAAGCCGCCGGTTGCCAATGTCGAAAGCGCATGGCAGACCGCGTCAAACGGGGACATGCCCATCAGCCAGTAAGTCAGGCCGCAGGCCACGGTCAATGTGAGATACACCAGCCACAGAACACGCGCGGTTTCGGTAATGCGCGGTGTCAGCTTGGCATTCTTCATCGGCCCCGGCATTTCAGCTTTGTACATCTGCATGCCGCCAACGCCCAGCATCGGCAGGATGGCGACGGCAAGGACGATGATGCCCATGCCGCCCAGCCAGTGCAGTTGCACGCGATAAAAATTGATCGCCTTGGGCAGGTGGTCGAGGCCGCTGGAAACAGTGGTGGCTCCAGTCGTGGTCAAGCCTGAAACCGCGTCAAACAGCGCATCGGTCGGGTGATTCCAGGCGGTATCTGACAAATACAGAGGAATCGCGCCGAAGGCCGCAAGCACCGTCCAGAACAGGACTGTGACGAGGAAGCCGTCACGTATTTTGAGGTCGGATCGTTCGCGTCTTGCCGGCCACCAGACAGCCATGCCGGTGGCAAAGGTGATCCACATCGCGGTCAGGAAAGGCATGGTGGCAGTGCCTTCGTAAATCCAGTCGACCACGATCGGCGGCAACATGGTGAGGCTGAACAGCATCATCAGCACGCCGGTAATCCTCTGCACCGCGACAAAGCGATGAGCACGTGCGCCGAGGCTGATATTCCAGGTTGCCATCAAATTATCGGGTTCAAGTCACTGGAGCCGTCGTCAGATGAAGGCAAAGCCGACCTGGAACATTTTCTCCACATCCTTGATGTGCTTGCGATCCACGATAAACAAAATGACATGGTCTTCGGCTTCCACCACGGTGTCGTGGTGCGCCATCAGAACCTGATCACCGCGCACAATGGCGCCAATCGTGGTGCCCTTGGGCAATTGAATGTCTTCCAGTTTGCGACCCACCACGCGGCTGCTCCTGGAGTCGCCATGGGCAACGGCTTCAATTGCTTCGGCGGCACCGCGTCTGAGTGAATGCACGCGAACCATGTCCCCTCGACGCACATGCGCAAGCAAGGCGGAAACCGTCGATTGCTGTGGGGAAATGGCAATGTCGATGGCGCCGCCTTCAACTAGGTCGACGTATGACAGGCGATTGATCAGCGACAGCGCTTTCTTTGCCCCCAGCCGTTTAGCCAGCATCGCGGACAGAATATTGGCTTCGTCGTCATTGGTAATGGCGCAGAACACATCGCAGTCTTCAATGTTTTCTTCGCTCAGCAAATCTTCGTTAGCTGCGTCGCCCCACAGTACGGTGGAGCGTTGCAGCTCTTCCGACAGGTATCGGGCGCGATCACGTGAACGCTCGATCAGTTTGACCTGGACCTTGGATTCCAGCGCACGCGCCAGACGCAAACCGATGTTGCCACCACCGGCGAGCATGACGCGTTTGACGGGTTTATCCATGCGTCGCAGCTCGGCCATGATCTTCGGAATATGCGGAGCTGCGGCGACGAAGAACACCTCATCCTCGGCTTCGATGATGGTGTCCCCCTCTGGCAGAATCGGGCGGCCGCGCCGATAAATCGCGGCGACGCGCGCATCAATGCCCGGCAGATGTTCTGGCAGTTCTTTAAGCTGATGGCTCACCAGCGGGCCGCCGTAGTAGGCCTTGACGCCGACCAGGCGTACACGGCCGTCGGCAAAATCAACGACTTGCAGGGCGCCCGGATACTCGATCAGGCGATGAATGTAGTCGGTGACCAACTGCTCGGGCGAGATGTGCAGATCAATCGCCAGCGCATCCTTGTGAAACAAGTCACGCTCGGTCAAATACTCGGCGGCGCGAACGCGGGCAATGCGCGTCGGCGTCTGAAACAGGGTATGGGCGATTTTGCACGCCAGCATATTGGTCTCATCCGACTCGGTGACCGCAATCAGCAGGTCAGCGTCGTCGGCGCCGGCTCGTCGCAATACGTCTGGGTGAGAAGCAAAGCCATGAATGGTGGCCAGATCGTAGCGCTCGGCTAGTTCGCCAAGCAGGCCGGCATCGGCGTCGATGACGGTGACGTCATTGGATTCGCTGGCCAGGTTTTCTGCCAGCGTCGCGCCCACTTGGCCTGCGCCTAGAATGATGATCTTCACGTGATTTCAGGCCGGTCAGGCAGACTCTGGAGCGGAACGATTGAAGGTGTCAGTGCAGGGCCACAGGGAGCATCTCGGTGCGGACGGCACCTTACGCCCGCACAGCACGGTCCGCAACACGGAATCCGCCACAGCGCAGCCTGCATTGCGGGCACAAGGCATTGACTATTTAGCTTTTTTCGCCAATTTGCGCAGGGAGGCGTAGTAAAAGCCGTCATGCGCTCCACCCGGGGGGATACGTCGTCCAAAGCGTCTGGCCTCGCCCCACGCAGCTTCAATCACTTCGTGTTTGGCGTCCGCCTGCCGCATAAAGAAGCTCTTGATGACCTCTTCTCCTTCTGCCATCAGGATTGAACAAGTCGCAAAGATCAGGCGTCCGCCCGGTGCGAGCTGGCCCCACAGGGCGTTGAGAAGTCGCAACTGCTCTGCAGCCATGCGCGGAATGTCATCGTGGCGACGCAGATATTTAATGTCCGGGTGACGCCGAATTACGCCGGTGCCGGAGCAGGGGGCGTCGAGCAGGATGCGATCAAATTGAGGGCCATCCCAACGATCCGCGAACCGCCCTGCGTCGCAACAGTGCAGCTCCGCCTCCAGGCCCAGGCGCTGCAGGTTCTCCTGGACACGCTGCAGACGAAATTGATCGCTGTCCAGCGCGATCATGCGCACATCGGCGCGCTCAAGAATGTGGGCGGTCTTGCCACCAGGGGCGCTGCAGGCATCCAGGACCAGCTGGCCCGGTTCTGCCGCCAGAAGATCGACCGCCAATTGTGCCGAGGCATCCTGGACAGAAACTGCCCCCGCTTGGAAGTCAGGCAAGCGCTCTACCGGCACCCCGTTTTCCAGAGAAAGCGCATCAGCGACACCTTCGACCACGCTCGAATTCAGAGCTGCTCCCTTTAGCAGGGCCTGATACGTCTCGCGGTCGGTCTTTTTCGAATTGACCCTCAGGCACATCGGCCCCTGTGCATTGCCCTCCACAAGCACTCGCTCCCATTGATCGGGCCAATCCAGGCGAATGCTGTCGAGCAGCCAGGTCGGGTAGGAATACTGACGTGAGGGATTGCTGGCTGCCGCGATTTCCAGGGTGCGGCTGTCGCGCTGATAGCGGCGTAGCAGCGCGTTCACCAGGGCGCGGCGTCCCGTCAGTTCCAATACGGCACAAGCGTTGACGGTTTCACTCACCGCCGCGTGTGGCGACACCCGTGTCGCGCGCAGCTGGTAGAGGCCGACTTCAATCAACGCCGCTGTGAGCGGATCCTGGACCAGCGGTGTTTTGAGCATTTCATCGCGCAGAGCAGACAGGAACAGGTGCTCACGCAGAACACCGTAAGTCAGCGCGCGCGCCAGGCTGCGATCGCCGGCTGACAGGGGCTGTTCCAATTTCGGCAATACAGTGTCCAGACTGCGGCCGGACAGGACCGAAGCGACGGTCTGGGCGGCGACGGAGCGAGGTGTGGGTTTCATCATGGGGCGGCACGCTACGCGATCAGCTTCTGCGGCGATAGCGGCAATATCCGCTCTCGCGAGCGGAAGGCGCCGAACGAACGCGGGCAAAGCCGTGTGAAATCAGCTGCTGCCAACGCGCGCGTGCAGTTGAATGGTGGCCTCAGTCGAGTGCCGCTTTGCGCTTTGCGCTATCGATGGCGATGGCCTGCCTCCTCCTCGTATCTTCGGGATCGTGTCTGTTCGGTTTGCTGACACCGGGGTCGCCTGCGGAATCCCCAAGCCGAAAATAATTGAGTGAATCAGGCCTCATTTGCGCGCTCGCCCAGGGTTTTTATCGCGCTCATTTGCGCGCGCCTCGATTATCTCGACTTCGCGCTCCCAAGCTTGCACTTCATCGAAATAATCTTCGAGCACACAGATGGCGCAGCCTCCACCGCAGCAGTCCGGCCGCTCCGGTGGAGGCGGAATGTCGAGCTCGTTTTCAGAGTCTTTCTGGTTCATCTGGTCGTCATATTGAAGCTTTGAAGCGGAAACCTAACCATTGGTCGGGCACAGGATTCCGTTGAACATTCCTCGACGAAAAATCGTGCAGCGAAATCCTAGAATTCGCCCATGTTAAACAGAACTACCACGCGACTGATCTGGCTGTTTGTGCTTAGATTCGTGTCACTCGCTGTGCTGTCTCTGGTCATTCTGGCGAGCGTGAGTGTCTCCGCCAATCAGCCTGGATCGGCCGACCCTGAGTCGGCGCAGTTGTCGCCCCGGAGCGGCCCCGCCGTCAAATAGCTGCGCGGCTGCGTCGTTTCAAGTCTGGAACCGGGTTCCAGCGATGGATCGTCCCCCGAATGCCTGGGCCGCTGCCGCTACTTTCGATCCCGGCCGTTGCAATTCGGTAATACACAGAAGGCCTTTGCCGGTCGCCACATGCAGGCCTGCTTCATCCATTGCAATAACCGTCCCTGGCAGCGCATCAAGGTCCGTAGCGTGCTCCGAGCGCCGTGCGCGGAGCAGCTTTATTCGATCGTTCGCCATCATGCTCCAAGCCCCCGGCATCGGGTTATAGCCGTGAATCCTGCGGAGCAGTGCTTGCGCATCTTCTGACCAGTCCAGCTTGGCTTCCTCTTTGCTGATTTTTGCGGCGTAGCTGTCGCCACTGTCCGCCTGTGGCTTTTCAGTGAGTTGCCCTTTCTCGAGAAGGGCAAGCGCGCGAACCATGAGTTCGGCGCCGAGGCAGGATAGGCGCTCCTGCAGTTCACCCGAGGTGGTTTGCTCGCGGATGGGAACGGTTTCGCGCAGCAGCATTGGCCCGGTATCCAAACCCGCGTCCATGCGCATGATGGTGACCCCGGTTTCACGATCGCCCGCCAGGACTGCCCGCTGAATGGGGGCGGCACCGCGCCAGCGTGGTAGCAGCGAGGCGTGAATATTGAGGCAGCCATGCACGGGGACGTCCAGTACGGCCTGCGGAAGTATCAGGCCGTAGGCGACCACGATCATGCAATCCGGTCTCAGCGCGCGAAGCTGATCGATGGCGTCGACGTTGCCGCGCAATTTTTCGGGTTTAAAACCGGGGATTCCCAGCTGCTCGGCACGCAGCGCGACGGGCGAAGCAGTGAACCTGCGGCCGCGACCAGCGGGGCGATCTGGCTGTGAATAGACCGCCGCAATTTCATGGCCGGCCTGGACCAGAGCATCCAGCGCCGGGACAGAGAAGGCGGGCGTGCCGGCGAATACCAGCCTCAAGCCAACTGCCGCTGCTTGCGCAGTTTCTTGTTGATGCGTTCGCGTTTCAGGCTCGAAAGGTAGTCGATGTAGAGCTTGCCATCGAGATGGTCAATCTCGTGCTGGATCGCCTGGGCCATGAGGCCTTCAGCTTCCAATTCGAACGATTTCCCCTCTCGATCCAGGGCGCGCATGCGCAGGTGATTGAAGCGAGGCACTTTTTCATTGGTGTCCGGCACGGACAAGCAGCCTTCTTCCATTGCCTGTTTCTCGGAAGCCTCCAGAATCTCCGGATTAATGATGACGATGGGCTCTGGCGGGTCGTCCTTGTCCGAGCAATCCATAACCGCCACCCGCTGCATGATGCCCACTTGAGTGGCGGCGAGACCGACGCCGGGGGCCTCATACATGGTCTCGAACATGTCGTCGATCAGCCTGGCCAGATCGGAGTCAAACGACACCACTGGCGCTGCCTTCTGGCGCAGCCTAGGGTCGGGATGTTGGAGGATCTTGAGTAAAGACATGGGACGAGTTGCGAATCTACTGGTAGAGTCAGCGCCAAGCCTGTGTCGTAATTCGACTTTGTGCCAGAATCACGTGGGGAAGCCAAGGGAAGCGCCGTCATGGGAAATTATAGTCGGTCTGGGCGGGATATGAAGTCTCTGCCAGCATTCATTCTGCCGTGTATGACGGCTCTAGCCCTTGCTGCGTGCGCTAATCGCGCGCCGGTCGAGGACGTGCTGCCGCCACCGCCGCCGCCGGAAGTAGCGGCGATGCCGGCGCGGACGACGGCGCCAGCACCAACTCCTGCTCCTAGGCTCCGCGCCAATGCGCCGCTGCAATATACGGTCAAACGGGGCGACACCTTGTGGGGCATTGCCAACCGCTTTCTGCTTGATCCTTGGCAATGGCCCGAAGTCTGGTATGTGAATAATCAGATTCGCAACCCGCACAAGATTTATCCGGGCGATGTGCTGACCCTGATCTATGGGGCAGGTGGTCGCCCACAGCTTGCTACAGCCGATTTCGCCGCCGGTGCCGGAGGCGTAGGGCTTGAGCGGCGTTCCCCGCAGGTGCGCGAATTGCCGCTGGAAAGTTCCATTCCGCTGATTCCGATCGACGCGATTCGCGATTTTCTGCGCGGACCGCGTTTGGTAACGTCTGAAGAACTGGGTGCAGCGCCCTATTTGCTGGCTTTTGGTGAGCAGCACATCGTCGGCGGCGCCGGTGTCATTGCCTATGTTCAGGATCTGCCCGATGGCGAGGCTTATACCTACGCCGTGGTCCGCAAAGGGCAGCAATATCGCGACCCGGATGATGGTGTTTTGCTGGGCTATGAGGCCGTGCCAGTGGCCAACCTGGAAGTACGCGAATACGGGCAGCCCGCGACCGCCATGCTCGCCAAATCAGTGCGCGAGGCCCTGATTGGCGATCGTCTGTTGCCGACTGAGCCTGAGGCTTTCAGTGCTAATTTCTTCCCACATGCGCCGGATCAGAATGTTGAGGGCAGGATCATCGCAGTGACCGATGGTGTTTCCCAGATCGGGCAGTACCGAATCGTGACCATGAATCGCGGCAGTCAGCATGGTCTCGAGCCGGGTCACGTGCTGGACATCCTGCAGGCCGGGCAGCGCGCGACCGACCCCTACACCGGCAAGCGCGTCGCCTTGCCGGAAACATTTGCAGGGCAACTGCTGGTCTTCAAGACCACCGAGAGAGTGGCCTTTGGGCTGGTCATGTCCATCGTCAAGCCGGTGCACACGATGGACAAAGTGGCCACGCCTATTCCGGGCCGCCAGTAAGCTTTTCTCTGAACGGACTTGAGCGCGGCGGGGCGGCCATGCCGCAGGCACAGGGCCTCTCTTCCACGATGGAGCCGGAGGCGCTGCGTGCCTGGCTAAGGCTGATCCGTTGTCCAGGCTTGGGTTCGGGGCACGTTTACACCCTGATCGAGCGCTACGGCAGTGCGGAGGCTGCTGTCTTGGCCGGAAGTAGCGGCTGGAAAGCGGTGGGTATTCCCGATAATGCCTGCGCCGCGCTCGCAAGTATCGATCGCGCCCAAGTCGAAAATGACCTTGAGTGGTGTTCCGAGCCACGCCGCGGACTCATTACCTTCCAGCACCCTGGCTTTCCTGCGCTGCTTAGGGACATTGCGGGGTGTCCGCCCGCACTGTTTTATCGTGGCGATAGCGAGCTCCTGGGAGTGCCGCAGATTGCCGTGGTCGGATCGCGCACAGCAACCCCACAGGGCATTGAAAACGCGGAAAATTTTTCCTCTGAACTGGCGCGACGCGGACTCTGCGTCACCAGCGGGCTGGCCCTGGGAGTCGATGGCGCGGCGCATCGCGGTGCGCTTCTGGCTAATGGCAGCACCATTGCCGTATGCGCGACCGGTCTGGACCGCGTCTATCCGGCGCGGCACAAGGAGCTGGCGAGGGAGATCGAGCGCACAGGTCTGTTGATATCCGAGTTCGCGCTCGGCACTGCGCCACGTTCTGAGCACTTTCCAAGGCGCAATCGCCTGATTTCCGGACTCGTTTTGGGTGTGCTCGTGGTTGAGGCGGCCAGGAGGTCGGGGTCGCTGATCACCGCCAGACTGGCAGGAGAGCAGGGGCGAGACGTCTATGCCATTCCGGGGTCCATCCATAACGTCATGGCGCGCGGCTGCCACCAACTGATTCGTAGCGGCGCCAAACTGGTCGAGAGCGTGGACGATATTCTCGAGGAAATCGGAGGCCAGGTCGGGGAATGGTTACGTGCAAGCCAAGCCCGGCCGTTGGCACCGGCGGCGAACGAAGTTGCGGAACATCGCCATCATCAGATCCTCGATGCACTTGGAGATGAGCCGCAGGCCATTGATTCAATTGTTGAAAAATCTGGAATTTCTGTCGAGATCCTGAGTGCGGCCCTGCTCGAACTGGAATTGGAAGGGCTGGTCGCCGCCGTCCCGGGCGGAGCAGTGATGCGTTTGCGCGCAGGCCAGCGATAGACAGACGGCGCTGCGCCCGGTAACGTC
>JBFJJV010000050.1:0-18675 GCA_041635265.1 Panacagrimonas sp. | reverse complement strand
TCGCCGCCAAAGGTGATGTTGATCACCTGCTTGTGCCCTTTCCATGTTTCGGAAGAGACGGTGACTTTGCCAAAGCCGCCCCCAGAGATCTCATCTGGCTTGCCGAGAATCTCATAGACCTGGCTGCGTTCCATCCCGGCATCGATCTTCTCGTAATTTTCAATCGTCGCTTTTGAGCAGGCCATGATCAGCAACACGGCCATCATCGGCGCGATGATGGCGTAACGCAGAAAGCTTTTAAGCAGAGATTTCATATTAGGTTGCAGACCCTTCTTGAAAGTTTATGCGAGAAGACTGGCGCCGAGGCGTACAGCTCAAACAAGAACCGCCTCAGAGAAAAAGCGGCGATTGCAGATTCGAGCAAATCAAGCGCTGTCTTGTGCCTGAGGAGAATACTGTCCTTTGCTTCTCGTTAGGAAACGTCATCTAAGCCCACCAGGCATGAATTGACTCTGAACTGGACCGACCAAGCAGCGCGAACTTGACCCGGGCCAAGGTGCTTGCGTAGCGTCCGGACATGACTCCCATCATCCAGACACATCGAGCGTGGCTCCGACAGGAAACAACTGAGGCAGCGCAACGAGTGGGCGTGATCGATTGGTTGATGCTGCTGCTGGCGATATTTTCTGTGGGTCTGCTGACCTGGGAGGTGTTTGCCGACCCCGAACCACGAGTCAGCCGGATAATCTTCACCGCGGACTATGTGGTTTGTGGCATATTCGCTGTCGAATTCCTCTGGCGCTGGCACCAGGCAGGATGGAGCCGCAAACACCTGCGTCACAATTGGTACGAAGTGCTGGGGATGATTCCTTTCCAGCACCCGGCTGTTCGCGGCTTCCGGCTGTTTCGCGTCCTGCGCATCGTGATCCTGCTTTCCCGCTTTGGGCGCGCGGCGGACCGCGCACTCGGCGAGGAATTCACTTATCGACTGGTCACACGATTCAAGAATGCGATTGTTGATTCCATCAGCGGTGCGGTGACCATCGCCATGATTGATGAAGTCAGCGGCGTGATGGCCAAGGGTCGCTATGCAGATAATATCGCACGCGCGCTCAAGCAAAACGAAACTGAACTGCGCAACATGATTGCGGAAAAAATGCGCGAGGATCCGAAGACCGGTCGCTGGTCCAGAATTCCGTTTGCGAATGACATCACCGAGAACGTCATCGACACCTCACTGCGCATCGTGGAACAAGTACTGCTGGACCCTCGCACCGATGAGCTGATATCGGACATGCTTCGTGAGAATCTGGAGCAGATTAAACAATCGCTTCTGGCCAAAGAAAATGAGGAATCAAGAACCCATGAGCAGTAACGATTGCATCATTTACCGTTGCAGCAAGCAGGCAGAAACGTATCTTTATCTGCGCCCGGATGTGGAGAGGGAAAGCCTTCCCGAAGGGCTGCTTCGGAAGACTGGAAAATTGACCCAGGTCATGGAATTGAACCTGTCGAAAGTAACAAAGCTAGCCAGGGTCGATGTCGCCCGCGTGATGGAGCAACTGGCCGCGCAGGGCTGGTTCCTGCAACTGCCGCCGCCGGATATGGTTGATGCCCACCTACATTTCGGTGACTGAAAGCTGGCCTTAAGGTTGAAGTGGAAGAATATCGGTCTCGCCCGCGTCTGCGGGCGTTCCACTTTCCGTCACCGCCATGTCTGTCTTGCTGCGTTTCACGCCTCTGCTCGCTCTTGCTATAGGTCTGTGCGCTTGCGCCAAGCCTCAGGGCCGTTTCGTGAAACCCGTCGCGACTCCAGTGGCGCAGGAGTCGTCGGGACTGCCAACTTCCAGATTCGAGGACGGCTATCTCCGGGTGTTCGTCAGCTCAAATCTCGATATCAACGGCGCGTCCATGGACTTTGGCAAGGACGAATCGCAGCGTCCGGCCATGCTGCTGATCTCAGCCAAGTTCGGGAAAGGCACCGTCGCCAGCTTTGCGACCGACGCGACGCCTGAAATTCCGGTTTTACTCTATGACGTGCAGGGCGGGAAAACGGTCAGCTCTGTAGTAGACAACGCCTTGCTCGGCGAAGGCCTGCTGATCGACCCCGAATCTCTGTCTAAATCACCCCACCTGCAGATCGTGGTTCGCGGCGTTCCGGCGGACAAGGCGCGCTGGGTGACCAATCTTCTGGAATTGGCAACAGCCGAGCCCATGCTTAAATTGGGTGTGGGCTTCATTCCCGGAGGCCAGGTAGTCACCGGACTGAGTTCGCGCCTGGGTGAATTACTGAGTGACGAGATTCGCACCGAGAAGAAGCCCTGGGAAGAGAAAACACTGCTGGGCCTGCGCACCGAACAGGGATTGGCCGAACTCGACGGCAGACAATTTGTCGTTTTGCTCAATCCGAGCACGATTGAGCTGGAAAAACCCGCGCCGGACTTGCGCCCTTGCAAGAGCAGTCTGTCCGCGAGCGGCTTATGCGACGCACAAGGCAATCCGTGGAAGCCGAGTCAGGCCTATGTCCGCTTTGAACTGGATGTTTCCGACTATCGTTCGATCAAGGATTTTATTGGTGCCGCTGTGTCCTGCGAGGCCGATGAGCGAGTCTGGGCAGATTACCGCGCTCTCCTGGGTTCGGGACAACTGGCGCGCAAGCAGACTGAATACGAGCGGCACCTTCTGAATCGAGGCGAGCTGCTGCTGCGGGTTCGGCGCGCACAGGCCGAATCACTGGAGTGGCAGCGAGCGGTACGCTTGCTGCAGTTCGCCCAGCAAGCCGCCCTGTTGCCGGAGCCCGATGATGCCTACTGGAGTGATCACTATAAACAACGCGCACAGCAGACCGAGGCCTGCGTTCGCGAGGCAGCAATCAGTGGCAATTCGCAACACGCGACTATCTGGGATCAGGCCACGCGCTTATTTGCCCGCGCCAGCGCCTATCCGAGCTGGACAAAGTCACTGAGCGCCAGCGCGGACCCGAACGCGCCCTCCCTGCGTAATGCAGAGCGTGAGCTGGCACAGTTGCATCAGCTTCTATCCGTACAGGCGCTGCGCCAACTGGACGACACCAGTCTAGCGAGTCTGCTCAGCCTAGATTCGCAATTGCAGCAAATGTTGCGCCCGGCCTATGCCCGCATTGTCGAGCGCATCCTGGAGGACAGCGATACTCGAGAAAGCCACCTGCTTAGACTCAATGACCTGATCGCGCGCAGTGCCTGCCAGAGTTGTCGGGTCTTATTGGCAGACAAGATCGCATCCCTGACCCCGCCCGCCCCACCGGCGCCCGAGGCGGTTGAAGGGGCAGCCGAGGAAGACCCAGAAGCTGGGGCGGGTCTTGTCCCGGAAGCCAGTGAGAACGAATCTGCCCCTGCCCCTGACGTCGGCAAACCGTTACGCTCTGGAAAGCCAAAGTCCGCGCCAGCCAAGTCAGCTGGAGAAGCCAGCCAACCCCCCGAAGTTTCGGTGGACGGCAGCAAGGGTTCACAATAGCGCCGCCGCTTCCCGCACCGGAACAATCCCAATCATGTCTGCCGCATTTGATCTCACGACTTCTCTTCTCGCCAGCAGCTTTCGCGCATGGCGCGGTACTGCAGACTTCAGAGGCACATCGATCCAGCCCGAAATACCGCTGGAGCTTTACGAATTTGAAGCCTGCCCCTATTGCCGACTGGTACGCGAAGCTCTGACTGAGCTGGATCTGGACGCCATGATCTACCCCTGCCCGCAGAACGGCAGCCGATTCCGGCCAAGGGCGAATGAAATCAGTGGCAAGACGCAGTTCCCATTACTTGTAGACCCGAACACCGGCACTAAATTGGTCGAATCGGCCGACATCATCGACTATCTGCAAAACACCTACGGCTACGGCAAGTCGGCGGCCCGAGGCTTGCGTCGCAGTGTCCAACTCGGAGCTTCGTATCTGGCCAGCGGCATTCGCTCAATCGGCCAGACGCGCGGCACAGGCGCAAAGCCTTCAAAGGCGCCGACAAAGCCACTCGAACTCTACAGCTTTGAATCAAGCCCATTCTCGCGCCCCGTCCGCGAACGCCTGTGTGAATTGGAAATTCCCTACCTGCTGCGCAATATGGCCAAGAGCCGCTGGGAAGAGATGGGCCCACCATTTGTTCGAACCCGCTATTTCCCGCAGGCCCCGCTGACGCTGCGCAACCGGATTCGTCTGCATGCCCTGACCGGCCGCACACAGGTGCCTTATCTGATTGATCCCAACACCGATAGCGCGATGTTCGAGTCTCAGGATATCCTCAGATACCTGGATCAGACCTACGGCGCCTAGCCACGAACTATCCGGCGTAAAACTGAGATGAACGAGGCTTGGAGCATCTTTGCTGGCGTGGCCGCAGCGCACGCACTGGCGGTGGCGAGCCCGGGCCCGGACTTTGCCATCCTTATTCGGCAGACGCTGCACTATGGTCGAAGGATCGGAATCCTGACCGCCCTGGGCATCGGCAGCGGCATCGTATTTCACGTGGTCTGGGGGATGTTCGGCCTTGGCTGGCTACTGGAACAGTTGCCCTCAATCCTGAATCTGTTGCGCTACGGAGGCGCTGCCTTGTTGCTGTGGTTTGGCGTCGAGTCACTACGCGGGAGTGGCGATAACGCCGTGGATGTCTCGCTGGCACCGACCAGCGCAAGCAAGGCCTATCTGCTCGGCCTCGCAACCAATGTTTTCAACGCCAAGGCCGTCCTGTTCTTTGTGGCCCTGTGCTCCAGTGTGTTGGCCGCCGGAGCCTCGCCAGCACTCCGGATGGGGCTTGGCATCTGGCTTTCCCTAGCCACCATGGCCTGGTTCAGCTTTCTGGCCCTGACCGTGGGGCACCCGGTAATTCGCCAGCGACTGACCCGCTCTGCCATGCGAATCAATCAGATCATGGGTCTGATTCTGATCGCCATTGCGGTAGCCCTGATCTGGCCCGATGGACCCGGCGCACTCAGGCTTTGAGCTCGTGGCGCCCAGCCAGCGCGGAGAACAACAAGGCCAGGCTGCCGGCTTAAGTCTCGTGGCTGAAATGAGCCACGATCGCAATACCTTCGCCCCTAAACTCCCATGTCCTCCTGCAGCTTCTTGCGCTGCCGCACCTTGCGCTCGGCGTTCACGCGGCGAGCCGATCTGGGCTTGCTGAGCGCGGAGCGCGTGTCCATCCAGTCCGCCGCAACCGACCAGACCGCTGCCTGCGCCTTGGAACCGGAGAGCACACCCATGTGGCCGCCGGGCGCGACCAGATACTGCTTGTCTTTGGATGCGACCAAGTCGAGACTTTTTCTCGCTGCGTCTGGCGTGACCAGGGTGTCGCTCTCGCCCGCAAAAATCAGAACCGAGCATTCGATGCGATTGAAATCCATCACCTGACCATCGAGTTCAATACTGCCTCTGGACAGATCATTATCGATGGCGAACTTGACGAACATGTCCTGAATCAAGCGGCCGGGATAGGCCAACATATTATTGAGAAACGTCGAGGTGGTCGTGTGGCTCTCCACAAACTCGCGATCCCACAGGCGCAGTACCAGGTCCCAATAGGTCGTGACACTGCCGACTGGATTGGTCAACTTGAACGCGAGCGAGTTGGCCCAGCCGGGGATCGACATCTTCTCAGGTGCCACATCGTGCAGGCGGAAACTGGTGAATTTGCGCACCAGTTCTGCAGGCCGCATCAGCGCGGTAGTGAGCTGTCCCATGATGCTGCCTTTGCGCGTATCAATCGGGCTCGCGACCGTGACGATGTTGCGCAGCTGAGGATCAGCCGAGATACCGGCGTACATCAGCGAAAACAAGCCGCCCAGACACCAGCCGAACAAACTGAGCTCCTTGACCTGCGCGTGCGCGCGGATGCTCTTGAGCGCTTCGGGCATCAGATCGTTGACGTAGTCGCCCAGACCGTAGTGCGCCTGCTCCCTGCCGGGTTCCCCCCAGTCAATCAGGTAAACACGATAGCCGCGCGCGACGAAATATTTTACGAGGCTGCGTTTGGGCATCAGGTCAAAAATCGTGTGACGCGCCGCCAGCGGCGGCACGAATACAATTGGAACGCCTTGTGTTTCGTTCTGCACTTCCATGGTACTGCCATCGGCAAGCGTGATTTCGCGAGACTCGAGCGGCGGGTAGTAGCGTACTGAGGTAATGCCGTAGGTATGAATCACCTCGTGTACGGTCTGCTCAGAGTGCACCATGGTGCCCGGCAAAAAGATACGGTCAAAAGCGTTATTGGCCACCGCAACTACACGCTCGTTCAGCATCAGCCCCCGCTCTTTTATGTAAGGGATAATTCGCATGCGTGCTACTCCCAAACGACCTTGCGACGGCGTGATGCCCAGCCATCGATCAGGGCGGAATAATGCGCTTCAATTGCGGCACGCTTGATCTTCAGGGTCGGGGTCAATAACCCGTTGGCAATCTCCCACGGTTCTTTGACGACAACAACAAAATCCATCGCCTCGTGCGGTTCCAGTTCACCATTAAGCTCATCCAGAAATTGGGATAGTTCGCGGTCCAGCAAGACTCTGTCTTCTGCGTTGTGTAGCAGCGCTGCCCTTGCTCTTTCGCCGAGCATGAGCAGGGCATAGGGCTGCGAGCAGCCCGCACCGCATACACAGGCGATGTCGATGCTGGCATGCCCTGCGAGGAGATTCTCGATCGGCGCGGGCGCCACGTACCTGCCCTTGCTGGTCTTGAAAATTTCTTTGATGCGGCCGATTATCTTCAGCCGACCGGCAGCATCGATCTCGCCGCGATCCCCGGTGTGTAACCAGCCATCACCATCGATGACCTTCGCGGTCTGCGCCTTGTTGCGAAAGTAAGCCATCATATTGGACGGGCTTTTCACTAGGACTTCACCGTCGTCTCCGAGTCTGCATTGCACACTCGGCAGCGGCTGCCCCACTGTCCCCGCACAGGCCTGAGCTGGGCGACTCATATGCGAATTGGTGAAATTTTCTGACATGCCATAAGCCTCAAGCAATTCCAGGCCCAGTTCCTGATACCAGTTGAAGATGTTTGGCGGCAGCGGCGCGGCACCCGTCACTGCAAAACGCACATGGTCAAGGCCCAGTTCACGCAAAAGCTTTCTTTTGACAATGCCGCCAATGATGGGCGTGCCGAATAACAGTTTCTGGCGCTTGGAGGGAAGCTTCTGCAGCACGTCCTGATAAAACTTGGTCCACAAGCGCGGAACCGAGAAAAACAGGGTGGGTCTTGCACGCCGCATGTCGTCCATGAAAGTCGTCAGCGAGTCGGAAAAGTAAACGTGAAAGCCACTGAGCAGAGACGAAGCTTCAACTGCAGCGCGTTCGGCGACATGGGCAAGCGGCAGGTAGGACAGCATGCGGTCCCCGCTGTGCAGGTTCATCATCTGCTGACCGCTTATCGGAGCGCTGATCATGGCATGAAAGCTGAGCATCACGCCTTTGGGATTGCCTGTGCTGCCCGAGGTGTAGACGATGGTCGCAAGATCTCCCGGTTCGCGACGACTGATCTCTTGCAGCGGCGCTGTTCTGGCAATCACATCGCTCCACTGCGGGATATCCGCGGACGGCGCGAGAGGCAGGGCAATCTGTCGCAGCGCCTTGGGTAAATGGGGGTGGAGCTTGCTCCAGTCCGAGGCGTCGAGCTTACCAACAAACAAGAGCTTCACCCGCGCGTGCCTGAGGATATAAGCCGCTGTTCCGGTCTTGAGCGTGGTGTAGAGCGGCACGCTGACGTGTCCGGCCATCCAGATGGCAAGATCAGCAATAATCCAGTGAGCACAATTCTTGGACAAAATGCCGATAGAGGACGCCGGCTTGAGATTCAGAGATTTCAAATGGGCGGCCATGCTGCGTGCCTGACAGCCGACCTCAGCCCAAGTGTAGTCCGCGACCTCGCCTTTGTCCGGCTGTGTCAGGTACGTACGCTGAGATTGAGTCAGTTCCCAATGATGGAACCAGTCCAACAGCGTCTCTCTCTCCTTAGCCTGCTCCATCCCTGCTTTTCCGTATTTAATCGCTTCGCCTTGGCCAATTGTCTCAGACCCGCCAACGACTTCCGCTGACCGCAGGCCATTGCGGGGCTGTCACAGACGCCCTAAGGGAGCGCGTCTAACTGAGATACAGTGCAGTCAAGCCAGACGAACGATGACCCGCGCCCAGCTAAACATGCGGATACGGTTCGGCAGAATCGTAGGCAGGCACTCACTCGACACAAATTTAATGAATCCCCTGAAGCAATCAGCAAGCCAAATGACCGTGGCCCTGCGCGCAGGTGAAATCACCTCCCGCGAACTGGTGGACGTGCACATTGCCCGCATCCTTGCCGTCAACGGCCGCATCAATGCCATGGTGCAATTCCGGTTTGAAGAAGCTCGGGCAGAAGCCGATGCCGCCGACAGACGCGTCAAAGCGAGCAGCAATCCGAGCGAGTTGCCGCCGCTCCTCGGGGTGCCCTGCTCAATCAAGGAAAACTTTGCCTTCCCCGGTTATCCGCAGGTTTCCGGCATGGTCGCGCGCAGCAAGCTCATCGCAGAGAGCGAAGCCACTGCCACTGCGCGCCTGCGGGCGGCCGGGGCCATCGTCCTTGGATTTACCAACACCCCCGAATTATGCATGTGGATGGAGACCAATAACCGCGTCTACGGCCGAACCGGCAACCCCTATGACCCGCGTCGCATCGCCGGCGGCTCCAGCGGCGGCGAAGGCAGCCTGATCGGCTCCGGTGCTTCACCGTTTGGACTGGGAGCCGACGTGGGAGGCTCCATTCGCTTTCCGGCCTTCTTCAACGGGATATTCGGCCATAAACCAACACCAGGCATCGTTCCCAATACGGGCCAATATCCACTGCCCGAGGGTCGCATGAACTTCAACTGTGTCACCGGCCCTATGGCGCGACGCGCAGAGGATCTGTGGCCGCTCCTGAGCATTCTGGCCGGTGCCGACGGGGTCGATCCGCTGTGTGAGGATGGTACGCTCAAAGGAAGTCCGGAGCAGGTGGATCTCAAAGCGCTGAAGATATTCGCTGTACGCGAAGACGGTGTACGCCAGGTGTCACAAGACCTGAAAACTGCTCAGAAGGCTGCCGGCGATTGGCTCGGCAGTCAGGGTCAGGGCATTGAGTGGATTCAACCGGCGGCACTCAGGAAGTCGTTCGAAATTTGGTCAGCCATGATGAAATCTGCTGAGCCAGCCCCCTTTGCCAGACAACTGGGAGAAGGCACGCGCATCAATATCCTGAGTCACTTGCTGCGCTGGCCGCTCGGTAAAACGCCGCACACATTGCCAGCCCTGCTTCTCGCGGTGGCAGACAGTCTCCCGGTCAATATCGAAAAATACGCCGCTATGGGCGAGGCGCTGCGCGCAGAACTGATCAGCCTTCTAGGCGAAAACGGCGTTCTGCTTTATCACCCCTACACTCGCCCCGCACCACGCCACAATCGTCCGCTCAGCCGGCCTTTTGATTTCGCCTACTGCGGAATATTTAATGTCCTGGGCTTTCCCTCGACTCAGGTGCCCTTGGGCTTGAACGCGGAGGGCCTTCCACTGGGCACGCAAGTCGTTGGCGCACCTGGGCAGGACGCGGTCACCATTGCCGTGGCGCAATCACTGGAAAAACAATTTGGCGGCTGGGTCTATCCACAAGCGCTGTGAAGCTCCGCCTCAGGAAGTGAGGATTAAAATAGTCCGATGGCACACAGGGTCAGAGGCGCTCTAGCCCGAAGCTGATCATGATCCGATCAAGAACCGGCTGCGCTTGCCAAATAGTTTTCGGCTGACGAAGGCGATGAGGCATGGAATTGAAAGGGTCAGGAAAAAAATGACTGACACGTTCAGTACGGTACCCTGCACGTCCTCCCATCCATAGTAATTCTTGACCACCACCATAATGTAATAGTGCAAAAAATAAATGGAAAAGCTGACGGTGCCAATAAACGACAGCGGCGCCTCTAGCTGCTTTTCCCACACCTGGGTCACGCTGAGAACAAGAAAGCAGGTCACCAGCATTCGTATCAGCGTCCAACCTAACAGGCCTTTTTCCTGGCTAAAGAGATATTCACCCCCATAAATTCCTTCGTGCTGCTGAAAATGAAATTGCAGAAAGGCCACCAACAGGTAAGCGCCAACAAGCCATGGAAGCAGCTTCGGCAGATAAGGCTCAATTCGTTCTCTGTTCGCGCTGACGCACATGCCAAGTACATAGACCGGCGCAAAATAAATGGCGTTTTCTAGTGCATAAGCGAGAAAAAAAGCCTCGGTTCCCGGGCGATGGGCGAAGATGGAAAATGGGATCAGGATGACAAGCAGCCAGTAAAGTCTGGGATTCTTCTTGAATTGAATGAACAACGGTGCCGCCAGAAAGATCAGCGCGATCATCGGCAGATACCACAGCGGCGTATTCACGTGTGCGCCGCCGACCAGGTAATACCAAATCACTTTCCTGGGGATCGACCACTCCAGCAGAAAGGGGTAACGCTCTACTTGCTCGCTGATCAACACAGCGAAAGCGATGGCCGGTATTGAGCAAATCAGATACGGCAAGAGCACCGTTTCTGCTTTGCGGCTCAAATATTTTTGAAATTGATACTTTTCCGACAGGTGCTCAAAGAGATAGCCGGCGATGAACACAAATAGAACCGTGGCATTTGCCAGGGCCTGATCGGCAATTTTGAAGGGAACGCTGCCGTCATCGAAGCTCAAGGCATGCGGCACATGACCAGCGACGATAAGCAGTATGGCAATCGCTCGAAAGCTATGAATTCGGGACAAATACATATTAGCAGTCAAGTATTCGTATCAGGCCGCTGATCCAATGACAAAAATTCCTCAGACACTCGGCTATCGCCTTATCGTGCTACGACATTAGTTTGTGATGAAACTCTGGCCACAAGCGATTTGTAATCATAGCAGTGATGATTTTTGAGGAAACCGACTGATTCCGCGTTGACGGCAAAGGTGTCTGATTTTTTGGTGATCAAGATTTCCACCGCCTCAAAAAATCTCCTCGGCTTTTTCCGCATGGCGCAGCCGGGCTCACTCTAATTAAGAAAATCCTGCACACAACACGAGGCCGGATCAGATGTGAATCCGACCCGGCCTTGGCACGATCACCTCAGATCGAAGCGATCCGCGTTCATCACTTTGGTCCAGCTAGCGACAAAGTCGCGCACAAACCGCTTCTCGCTATCCTTGCAGGCGTAGACCTCTGCGAGCGCCCGCAGTTGGGAATTGGAACCGAATACCAGATCAGCGCGAGTGGCCGTCCATTTCAGTTCACCGCTGGCACGGTCGCGGCCCTCATAGACGCCGACCTCCGTTGACGGCTGCCACTGGGTGCCCATGTCCAGCAAGTTGACGAAGAAGGCATTGTCCAACGCACCAGGCGTATCGGTGAAAACGCCGTGTGGCGCCTCGCCTACATTGGCACCAAGCACCCGCAGGCCACCTACCAGCGCCGTCATTTCCGGTGCGCTAAGCCCGAGCAATTGCGCCCGATCGATCAGGGCCTGTTCGGGCTTCATCGGATGCCCCGGTCGGTGGTAATTACGGAATCCATCCGAGCTGGGCTCGAGGGGCGCGAAGGCATCGACATCTGTCTGCGCCCGCGTTGCATCCGTGCGTCCCGGTGAAAACGGCACTTGCACTCTGTGCCCAGCCTCCTTTGCGCCGGCCTCAATGGCGGCACAACCGCCCAGCACGATCAGGTCTGCCAGCGAGACCAATTTATTGCCCTTCTGCTTCTGGTTGAAGGCCTTCTGGATTTTCCTGAGGACGCGTAAGACCTTGGCCAGTTCAGCAGGCTGGTTTACTTCCCAGTTTTTTTGCGGCGCAAGCTGGATGCGAGCGCCATTGGCGCCACCGCGCTTGTCCGAGCCGCGGAAAGTGGACGCTGAAGCCCAGGCCGTACGCAGCAGTTGCCCAACGCTCAGGCCAGAAGCCAGCAGACTGCGCTTGAGTCCGGCGATGTCTTTTTCACTCACCAGTTTGTGATCTACGGCGGGCACGGGGTCCTGCCAGATCAATTCCTGTGGTGGTACCAACTCGCCCAGATAGCGCGAAACCGGGCCCATGTCGCGATGAGTCAGCTTGTACCAGGCGCGTGCAAAGGCGTCGGCAAACTTGTCCGGATTCTTCAGGAAACGCCGCGCGATTTTCTCGTAAGCCGGGTCCACGCGTAGCGCGAGGTCCGTGGTGGCCATCATCGGTGCGTGACGCAGATCGGGATCATGCGCGTCGGGCACGGTGCCGTCGCCTGCGCCGTCCCTGGGCGTCCACTGCTGGGCACCCGCCGGGCTCTTGCTGAGCTCCCAGTCGTACTTGAACAGGAGCGTCAAATAATCGTTGTCCCAGCGGGTCGGGTTGGTAGTCCAGGCGCCTTCCAGGCCGCTGGTGATGGCGGTTCCAGCTTTGCCCTCACCCAGTGCGTTTTTCCAGCCCAAGCCCTGTTCTTCAATGGATGCAGCCTCGGGCTCGGGACCCACGTGCCTGGGGTCGCCCGCACCATGACATTTGCCGAAGGTGTGCCCGCCGGCAATCAGGGCCACGGTCTCCTCATCGTTCATGGCCATACGCGCGAAGGTTTCGCGGATATCGCGGGCCGAAGCCAAGGGGTCTGGCTTGCCGTTTGGCCCTTCCGGATTGACGTAGATCAGGCCCATTTGCACCGCGCCCAAGGGATTTTCCAGCTCGCGGTCGCCGCTGTAGCGCTTGTCCCCCAGCCACTCGGATTCCGCCCCCCACCAGATGTCCTCCTCTGGCTCCCAGACATCCTCACGCCCGCCGGCAAAGCCGAACGTCTTGAAACCCATGGATTCCAGGGCCACGTTCCCGGCGAGAATCATCAGATCCGCCCAGGATAGCTTTCTGCCGTATTTGCACTTGATCGGCCACAGCAGGCGTCGCGCCTTGTCGAGATTGCCGTTATCGGGCCAGCTGTTGAGTGGAGCGAAGCGTTGCGAACCACTCGCGGCACCACCGCGCCCATCGGCAATGCGATACGTGCCCGCACTGTGCCAGGCCATCCGAATGAACAGCGGCCCATAGTGCCCATAATCGGCCGGCCACCACTCCTGGGAATCCGTCATCAAGCTGTGCAAATCCTTGACGACCGCGTCCAGATTCAGGGATTTGAAGGCCTTGGCATAGTTGAACGATCGCCCCATCGGGTCGCTGCGTTCGGACTGCTGGGTGAGTATCCTGAGATTGAGCGCCTCGGGCCACCAGGCGGCATTGCCTCGGGTGCCGGATACTGTGTGCGCTTTGCTGCCCGCGAACGGGCACTTCGAATCATCTGCCATTTCCTGCCTCCATGGTATGAATACTTAGAACACCAGGCAGCGGAAGGCGTTCCAGCCGCTGGGGTCAGAAATCATTATTGGCACAATCGGACCTCTCCGGGGGGATCGCCGATCCATCGCACACGATGAAGCCTGTTCGAGGCTCGGGGCTGATGGCCGACAGCGTCACGGGCTGGCACGCTTCAGGCCTCGGCCCCTTTCAAACCCAGCCACCGCAGTTCAGCCCCGCGAACGCCGAGCCGGAGCGAAACAAGCCCGGCCGCGTTGGCACCATCCATTGTTCAATAAAAAGTTCAAGGCCTGCACCCAGGAGGAGGCCTAGAGAATTCAATTTCAATGAGGCAAATCTCATCGGTTTCATCTATTTTTAAAGGTTTGGTCCTTAGCGTTTCTATTATTAAATTATCTCGCACCCAACGTGCATCCGACTCAAAGCACGTGGCCATCTGCTAAGGCGCCAGTGCTATCACATTCACATCATCACTCAGGGCCGATTTTGCGATATCCGCCATGTGCGGATGATGGGTAAGATAGATCACCTGCGTTTTCGCACTGAGCTTGTGCAAGACAGTGAAGGCTGCTGCTGATCGCTCGGGGTCGAAAGTCATCAGCAAGTCGTCGGCAATGAAAGGCAGCGCCCGTCCCGCCTCGATCTGCTGGCTGAGCGCCGCGATACGAAGCGCGAGATACAGCTGATTGCGAGTCCCCTCGCTCAAAGCCGCGGTGCCCTTTCGCTGCCGGCCCTGCACCGCATGTAATTCATTGCTATCGAAATCGATGTCCAGCCGCTCATAGCGCCCGCCGGTCAATTGAATGAACAGCTTGCTCGCTGCTTCCAGCAACGGGCCCTGATGCTGCTGCCGGTAGATTTCCAAACCTGCGGACAACAGACGATAGGCCGTGCGAACGCGTGCGTACTTCGCGCCAATCTCAGCCATATCCGTATAAGCCGCCTGTCGCTCGGCTTCGGCTTGCGCAGCTGCGCCGTCTGTATCGATGGCCCCATAAGCCGCCCGCGCCTGGGTCAACTGCTCCTGACATCGGCCCACCGCTTCATACGCCTCCGTGCTTTGCTGCTCAATCTGGGCAAGTGCTTCCTGCAAGGTGTCGGGATCAAATCCGGCGCATTCCTCTCGCAAAGCCTCGAGCGAGCGTCCGTCCGCGTTCTGCAGCACTTCCGCAGTCAAGAACTTCTGCGACGCCAGCAAATCACGGTAGCGGTCGCTGGCCTCAATGGCCGCGCGTAACTGTGACAACTCGCCAGGCTGAATTCCGGCTGCGTCGAACAAGGCGGCAAGATCCGACTTGGCCGCCTGAAGGCTCCGATCCTTTTCGTCAATTTCGCTTTCACACTCCAGGATCGTTTGCGCGAGGCGTTTGCGGTTCAGCGCTGCTTCGCGATCTGAATCCAGCGCCGCCTTTAAGTTACGGCCCCAGGCGAAAATATCATCCGGACTGCCTTCGACAGCGAATTTGGCGCCGGCTAGAGCAACGGCGTCAGCTAAAGACGCCAGCTGAACCCGCATTGGCTCAATCCGATCTTTCTTGATCTCACTAATCGAGTTGGCCCGCTCGATAAGTTGGCCGAGGAGGGCGTTATAAGCTTTGCCGGCGTCAACTGAGGTGTCGGCAGGGAGCCCGATTTTTTCGAGGAGCCGGTCCCACGCTTGCGACCAGGCGGCCAAGGCCTTTTCGGCGCTGGCCAGTTCGTCAGAGGCATCCTGTGCCGCGCGCTGAGCCTCTTTGCAGGACTTTGACTTTTCCTCATGTGTAGAAGCCGCAGAGCGACATCCCGAGACAAATGCCCGAGACCGCTCGAGCAAGGCTTCAATCGTAATACTCGCGGTGTGCTTGGGCACACCTGCAGCACTCGCTTCCTGAGTCAGCCGCGCCCGAGCTGCCTCCAGTTCCTGATCGCTGCCGGATTGTGCAACGCCCAAGCTTTGTAGCTCGGCCATCGCGCTCAGGACTGCCTGTCGTCGTTCCAGCCAGCTGCCAAAGCGCTCAATAGAGATCTCGGGCAATCCCGACGCGGCTCGGAGCCGCGGCCACTGTGCTTCAAGCTCATCCAAATGGCGCGTGCAGATCTCCAGCTCCGCGGCAATCTCCGCGGATTCGCCAGCCAGCCGTCGCCGTTCCTCCAGACGCGCCTCCAGTTGTGCGACCTGTTCGGCATGGTCCGCCCGTTGATCCGCCAGTGTATCTGCGATCTGAAGCTTCTCTTCGTAACGGTCGGCCTGCGCGGCTGGATCACTTCCGGATCGGATGCTTGCCCAGAGTGCATCCCGCGCGGCGCGTGCCTGGATGATTTCATCCATGGAAACAGCTTTTCCGCTTTGCCGCAGCCCTTCGATCTGCACGTCCAGCGCCCGCCCCTGCTCGCAGGCCCTGGCCCGTCTACGTTCGAGTTCGCGGCCCGCGCTTTGCACCGAGCGAATTTCATCGCGCAAAGCTTGCACCACGGCAGCATCCGGCGGCAGCACTTCGGCAAGCACGTCCGCCCCCGCAGTCCAGCCGGGAACTCGACTCAATGCTTCAACTAGAATCTGCTCTAGCTGCTCAACCCGTTTACGCGCCTCACCGCGTTTTCGATGCAATCCAAGCGCTAAATCGGCCTCCGCAATCGCCGCTTCCAGCGATGGCGGGACATCGCGTTTGTCGATACTCGCCAGCTCCTGCTTCAGCTCTTGACAACGGCGCGCCGCTCGATCGTTTTGCTTGACCGCATTGTCGCGTTCATTACGACACGCCTCATGTCGCGAAAGCAGCGCCGCATACTCGCCGATCTGAACTTTTGACGGTAAGCGCCGAATGACGCCGGCCACTTCAGTTTCCCTCCAGGGAAGCTCCGAAGTCAGCGCCAGAAATTCACGGCAGAGGCGCGCGTATTCGCGCTCTTGCTCAGCCAGCTGGCCTGGCGTTCTGGCGTCCTGTTGCAGTGCCTCATACAGCGCGTCGATCTCCTCTGCATGCTCGATGATGGCACCGGGCTCTGCTGCGAGCGACAAAGTCTGCTTTGTCGCCGTCAGCCGAGACGCCAATTGGTCTCGCTGAACACTCAAATGCGTCAATTTCACTGTCGCCTGCTCGAAAATCTCATGCGCATTGTCTGCAAGCAGCGCCACTTCGCCGAGCGCCGCCAAATCAGCGTCGATGGTTTCGAGGCGTGCCAGTGGCACTCGCACCGCGCGGATACGGTTCAGGCGGGTCTGCCGATTACCAGCCTCGGCAAAGGCTGTTTTAGCGGCAAAATATACTTGCTCGGCATCGCTTAATTTCGAGCGAATCTCGCGATACGCAGCTGCACTCATCTGTACCGATTTCAAACGTTCCGCTGCGGCCCTCATTCTCTGCTCGGCCAGCGCGAACGGCCGTTTGTTGTTTCCACGCCCAAGCAGTTCCGACGCCTCCGATTCCAATCTCGCGCGCAGGACCGCGAGCTGTTTCAAACCACTCGCCGCCTCAAACAGTGCAGAACCGGCGTCTCCGGTGGGATCAAGCAGCGCGCTTGCACCGGCTTCGAGTCCATCTACATCCAGACAGAAGGCCTGCCTGAACTGAGCCTCGGCAATGCTGCCGAGCAACTGGCCCAATTCCGCTTCGCGTGCAACAGATCCATCCAGATGCAGAAGCGTCTCCTTGTTCCGCTTGAACCTCAACCACTCGTATTGCCTGCCCTGCTCTTCAATCTGCGCACCCAGGCAAAGGTCCGGATATCCATGCAAAAAATTGTAAGGTGTGCGCGAAGGAATTCCGAACAGATAGTTCGACATCGCATCTCGGAGTGTCGACTTGCCGGCCTCGTTCGGGCCGACGATGATGTGCAGGTCATGCTTGCGAGCAGGGAACTCCACGGTTCGATCCGTAAAGTGTCCGAAGGCTTTGAGGTCAAACCGGCTGAACCTCACGCAGTTCCCTTTTGAATCTGGGCGATCAATTCAGGAATCACGTCTTCTACCAGGGCGCCCGGGTTCTGCTCAAGCAGCCAGCGCAATTCATCCACGTCTTCTGGGCAGTCGCCCCTGAATTTGCCTGACATCACTGACAGATCCTCACTCAGTGATGCAAGGAATGCCTTGTCCCCGGCCAGGGCATGAATTGTTTTGGCGAAGTCGCCCAGGGCCCCATCCAGTTCTTCGGCAGAGACCGCCTGAGCGGGCGCTCGGGTTTCGATGCGGACTTTCTCGATCAGGACCTCGTCAGAAAGCTGGACGGCCTGATTCACCACTTCATCGCGCAGTGTGGAACGGCCTTGAAGGAGGGCCTCATGCACAATGGTCTGGCCCTGCAAACGGACGCGAAATACATTGATTTCGGCCTGTCCTCCAAGGGCGGCTGAGAGTGCCGTGCCCACCAGGCCCATCACCTCGCGCGTATTTTCCGCAGCAGAGACGTCGACGCCAAGATCATGCCAGCGCACGACATCGACAATCAGCCGCTCGAGCTCGATATGACCCTCATCCACTTTAACCAGTACTGCGCCCTTCTCCCCGGTCTCACGCGCATGCCGCCCCTGCAAATTGCCCGGGTAAACCACATGTGGGAATTCCGAATAGATCGCGTGTTCGTGGACGTGCCCCAGGGCCCAATAGTCGTAACCGGCATCCCTGAGCTGTGCGAGCGAGCACGGCGCGTAGCTGGCGTGGCGCGCGTTGCCTTCCAGGGCCGTGTGCAACACCCCGATATTGAATTTTCCGCGCTGCGGGGGCGGATAGTTCGCCGCCAGATTATCCCTTACATCCTGCTGTTTGAAGCTTTGGCCGTGCAAGACGACATCAAGTCCCTCGACTTCAATGGACTGCGGCCTAGACGCTCGAAACTTTCGGACGTTCACGGGCCACTCCAGCACCCGCGTCATCTTGCTTTCGGCGTCATGATTGCCGAGCAGCACAAAGACCGGAATTTCAGCCCGGTCAAGCCGCCCCATCTCGCGAGCGAAGGCATGACCTGTACTCGAATCTTTCCAGCTGCCGTCGTATAAGTCGCCGGCAATGATCAGGAAATCAGCTTCACGCTGAATCGTGAGATCGACCAGTTCCGCCAGCGCCTGCCGGCTTGCACCACGAATTCGCTGGGCCAGATGCTCATCGTATTTAGAGAGCCCCTGCAGGGGGCTGTCGAGATGAATATCCGCAGCATGGACGAAACTGAAAGATGACATGCGGATCATCGTATCCGTACTCGCCGTCCGAACAAACCTTTACCGGCCGCAAGGCCAGCCCGAAGCGAAGCGCAGGGGACGATCCGAAGGATCGGACAGCCCCGACCCGGAGGGGCGAAGGTGAGAGGCCATGCTCTCGAAAAACTTAAGTGCAACTACCGATTCGATCGAGTCGAATTGGTAGGCGCGAGTGGACTCGACCACAGCGCGGCAGCGCAGTGGCGCGGCCGCAAGGCCAGCCCGAAGCGAAGCGCAGGGGACGATCCGAAGGATCGGACAACCCCGACCCGAAGG
>JBFJJV010000049.1:0-18725 GCA_041635265.1 Panacagrimonas sp. | reverse complement strand
TATTGGTCGGGGCGACAGGATTTGAACCTGCGACCTCTTCCACCCCAAGGAAGTGCGCTACCAGGCTGCGCTACGCCCCGACATGACAAATTTGATGGTGTTACCGAGCCGCGATGACGACACACGGGCCGCGGATGATAGCGGCGCGGCGCCCAAGAGGAAAGCTCAGTTGAGCAATTTCAGCAATGACTCCAGCTCGTCGCGCACCTGGCGAATCTCCGCGCTGCGCTTTTTGCCCTCTATGCCAGAGCCGTTGGCTGCCGGCCCCTTGGCTATTTCCTGTGGCAATTCAGTACCCAGCTTGAGTTGGTCCTTGAGCCGCTGACGCGCACCGCCAATGGTAAAGCCCTGCTCATACAAAAGGCTGCGAATGCGCCTGACCATGACCACATCATCGTGCTGGTAATAGCGCCGGTTGCCCCGTCGCTTGACTGGCTTGAGCTGGGCAAATTCCTGTTCCCAATAGCGCAGCACATGCGGCTTGACCAAGCACAATTCAGAGACTTCGCCGATGGCGAAGTAACGTTTGCGCGGGATCTCCGGCAGTTCAGCTGTAGTGATTTCAACCGCGTGCATCAAGTTCTACCCTCAGACGCAATTTCTGGCCTGGACGAAACGTGACCACCCTGCGGGCGGAAATGGGAATTTCTTCGCCGGTTTTCGGGTTTCGGCCTGGACGTTGATTCTTGCTGCGCAGCTCAAAATTGCCGAAACCGGAAAGTTTCACTTCTTCGCCCGCCTCGAGACGACCCCGAATTTCTTCGAAGAACATGTCAACGAATTCCTTGGCCTCACGCTTGTTGAGTCCAAGCTCATCAAACAGTGCTTCAGAAAGCTCAGCCTTGGTGAGCGCCATATTACTTGATCCCCATGTACGTATCGTTCAGAGCTGGCCGCCTAAATCCGCTCGGTCGCGCCAAATCTTGCTGCCACTTCCGACTTTATCCCCGTTACAGCTGAGTCTACATCCTCAACGGTTAGCGTGCGCGAGTAGTCTTGGAAAATCAAGCCTAAAGCCAAGCTTTTGAAGGTATTCCCTAGGTTTTCGCCACGGTACATATCAAACAAGACCACCTCTTTCAGGGATTCTGGCCCAAGCTCACGGACAGCTTGGCAAAGTACCTCAGCTTCCACGGTTTCCGGCACCACCAGGGAAATATCGCGACGAGAGGCAGGATATTCAGGAACAGGCCGGGCTTTCGGCACGGCCGCGCTGCTGACCGCGTTCCAGTCCAGTTCAAAGACGATGGCAGACGATGGCAGGTCGAGTTCCGCCACCAGCCCCGGATGCAGTTCACCCATCCAGCCCACCGGCTGATTACGTCGGCTGATCCGGGCCGAACGACCGGGATGCAATGCAGCATGCGCCACTGCCTCAAATCTGAGGCTTGGATCAGCCCCAAACAGGGCAACGACATCTGCCTTGACGTCATAGAAGTCAGCAGGGCGTTGCTCACTGCCCCACTGTTCGGGCAGGGCCGGGCCGGAACAGATGCCGCCGATTCTTGGCATTTCGTAGATTTTCCCGCTGGCGCGCTCAAAGCAGACACCTGACTCGAACAATCTCAGCCTTCCGGCCTGCCTCGCGTGATTGAACTGCCATGCCTCGATCAAACCGCACCACAGTGTTGAGCGCATGACACCCAGATTGTCAGCAAGCGGGTTGTCCAGTGCGACAGACTCGGCGAGTGGATTGAGATGGTGCTGCAGGGCCTGGTCATTGAAGGCCAGGGAAATCACCTCCTGCCAGCCGCGCGCCACCATGCCCTGCTTGATGAGCGATGCGCTGAGCACGGTCTCGCTCGGGCGCCCCGGCGCCATGTGCGCCGCATAGGGTTTCGCAGGTATCTTGTCGTAGCCATACAGACGGGCGACTTCCTCAATCAGGTCGGCCTCGATGCGAAGGTCATAGCGCCAGCTCGGAATCTGGGCGCTCCAGGTACCACCCACCTCATTACGGGTATTGATCGCCAGACGCGCCAAAAGCGCCTCAACATCCCGCGCCGGGATGTCATGGCCCAGCAGCTTGTTGATGCGCGCATGGCGCAGCCGAATGCTGACGATCTCGGCACTGCTGCGGCCGCAGGAACTGATCGGTCCGGCGTCGCCACCACAGATCTGCGAAGTCAGCTCGGTCGCCCGTTCCAAAGCAGCGCGTTGCAGATCAGGGTCAACGCCACGCTCAAAGCGATGTAGGGCGTCGGTGGAAATCTTGTGTCGTCGGCCGGTGCCCGCCACAGCATCCATGCCGAAACAGGCGCTCTCAAAAAATACTCGCGCACTCGAGGACGAGACGGCCGTTGATGCGCCGCCCATGACACCGGCCAGTGCAACCGGCCCGCTGTCGTCGCAGATCAGCAATTCCTGATGATCAAGTTGCAATTTCTGATCATTGAGCAGCGTCAGCGTCTCGCCTCGCTTTGCTCTGCGCACTTTGACGGTACCGCTGAGCCTGGCACCATCAAACGCATGCATGGGCTGCCCCATTTCCAGCATCACGTAGTTGGTGATGTCCACCAGGGGATACAGACTGCGAATGCCACTGCGACGCAGCCGCTCGCGCATGTAATCCGGCGTGCGCGCACGCGCTGCCAGACCGTAGACCACCCGGCCCGCGTAGTTCGGGCAATCCCGTGCGTCTTCTACTTCCACCTGGTGACGGTGTACGCCCACAACCGTTGCTGGTCGTGTGGTTGGCCGCCGCATCTGAACGTCGAACAAGGCGGCCACTTCCCGCGCCAGCCCCACGACTGAAAGGCAATCACCGCGATTCGGCGTGATCTCCAGATTCAGAATGTTGTCGTCCAGTTCAAGATGGGCCTTGATCTGGCGGCCCGGCACCGCATCGGGATCCAGTTCCAGCAAACCATCGGATTGCTCCGTCAGGCCCAGTTCGCTGGCTGAACACAGCATACCGCTGGACTCCACGCCGCGCAGCTTGGCCTTCTTGATTTCCATCCCTCCGGCCAGTTTTGCCCCCGGCAACGCGACCGGCACCATCATCCCGGCACGCGCGTTGGGCGCGCCACACACGATGCTGACGTGCATACCACCGCCGGCATTGACGGTGCACACGACCAGACGCTCAGCATCCGGGTGCGGTTCGAGCGATTCGATTTTCCCGACCACAACACCCGTCGGCATCTCGCGAACGACCGGTTCGATCTCCAGTTCGAGACCGCCCATCACCAGACGCTCTGCAATTTCCTCGATGCTCGCCTTGGGATTGACCCACTCGCGTAGCCATTTTTCTGAAAGTTTCATATTTTTCTTGACGCGTCCCTAGCAGTCCCGTGAAAAAGGTAGCGAGCGAATGCAATTGGGGCGCAGCGGAACGCTGCAACCGCAGTGTATGTGGTGACACATGAGGATTTCGAGCACCGCATGCGTGCCAAATGCCGAGCGCAGTTATTTTTCAAGGCACAGCTAGGCGAATTGGCGCAGGAAGCGCAAATCGTTATTGAAGAACTGGCGCAGATCATCGACGCCATAACGGAGCATGGTCAGACGCTCAACGCCCATGCCAAAAGCAAAGCCCGTGTATTTCTCCGGGTCGATACCAACCGCCTCGAATACCTTGGGATGCACCATGCCGCAACCCAGAAGCTCCAGCCAGCTGCCAGGGTGCTCCGGTCCTTTGCTCGGATCTTTCCAGCGCATGTGAACATCCGCGCCCGGCTCCACGAACGGGAAATAGGAGGGGCGAAACAATGCTTCGACATCCTGTTCAAAGAAGCGCGAAAGAAAGGTTTGCAAATCATATTTCAGGTCGGTGAACTTTACGTCCTTTGCCACGTAAAGCCCCTCGACCTGATGGAACATCGGGCTGTGAGTGCGATCAGAATCCACGCGATAAACGCGACCCGGGCAGATGATACGAATCGGTGGCTCACGACCGGATTCAAGCAACGCCTGCATGGTTCGAATTTGTACCGGGCTGGTGTGCGTCCGCAGCACCTGCTTGCCACCGTCGACATAAAACGTGTCCTGCATCGCCCGGGCCGGATGCAATTCAGGGATATTCAGAGCGCCGAAGTTGTGGAAATCATCCTCAATCTCTGGGCCATCCATGGTCTCAAAACCCAGATCATTGAACAGACGCTCAATCCGCTGCAGCGTGCGGGTCAAAGGGTGCAGACCACCCGTGGTCTCACCGCGACCAGGCAAAGTGACATCAATCGTCTCCTTGGCCAGCCGTTCTGCAAGCTCAGAGGCTGCCAATTCATTCGCGCGACGGCTGATGGCATCGCCCACCGCAACCTTGCTGCGGTTGACCCGTTCACCAAACGCCTTGCGCTGCTCGGGCTCCATCTTGCCCAGCTGTTTGAGCAGGCTGGTGACTTTACCCTTCTTGCCCAGGAAATTGACGCGTATCTGCTCCAGCACCTTGCTGTCTGCTGCCGCGGCTATCTCGCTCAGAGCCGCGCCCTGAATTTCCTCTAATGAATCGCTCATGAGTTCCTCAAACAAAAAGGGAAGCGGCGCGACGCGCAGCTTCCCTTTTATAAGGCAACGCCCCTAGATTCGCGGGGCGAAAAGACGAATCAGCCCAGGGCAGCTTTGGCCTGCGCAACCAGAGCCGCAAAAGCAGGCTTGTCATGAATCGCGATGTCCGAGAGCACTTTGCGATCCAGTTCAATACCAGCCTTGCTCATGCCGTTGATAAACCGGCTATAGGAAAGACCCAGTTCATTGGTGGCCGCATTGATACGCTGAATCCACAGTGCACGGAACTCGCGTTTCTTCACCCGGCGATCGCGATAGGCGTACTGACCGGACTTGATGACCTGCTGCTTGGCGGCGCGATAGACGCGCGACTTGGCGCCCTGATAACCCTTGGCCTTGGCCAGCAACTTCTTGTGACGTGCGCGTGCGGTGACGCCTCTCTTTACTCGTGCCATTTTTCGTTCTCCTTAAGTTATGCGTAGGGCAGCAACTGCTTGACTTCCTTTACATCGGAGTCATGCACCTGGGTTGTTCCACGCAACTGGCGAACGCTCTTGCCACTCATCTTGGTCAAAATATGGCGCTTGTTGGCCTGGGCTCTTTTAAAGCCGCCCTTGCCGGTCTTGCTGAAGCGCTTCGCAGCGCCCTTATTGGTCTTAATCTTGGGCATTAAAAACTCCTTCCCGGTGGTCCGAGATCTGATGTCTCCGGCTTCACAACCCACCCAAGGGCGCTGACCGGGCCAGCGAAAAAGCTCACTGGGCTTGCTTGTTACAACTCTGAATTTTCTACTTCAACAGCTATCTACTTAATGCTTCCTGGCTGCCAGCACCATGACGGCCTGGCGACCTTCCATCTTTGGATGTTGCTCAACCGTAGCCAGCTCGGTCAGATCACCCTTAACGCGTTCCATGACGAGCATGCCCAGTTCCTGATGCGCCATTTCACGGCCGCGATAGCGGATCGTGACTTTAACCTTGTCGCCCTCTTCCAGAAAGCGCGTCATATTGCGCAGCTTAGTCTGGTAATCGGCTTCTTCAGTCGTGGGCCGGAACTTTACTTCCTTGACCTCGATCTGTTTCTGCTTTTTCTTGGCGGCGTGCTGTGCCTTGTCTTTCTGGTACAGATACTTGCCGTAATCCATGATCTTGCAGACCGGTGGATCAGCGTTGGGCGAAACCTCGACCAACTCCAAGTCCATATCTGCTGCCTTGGCGATGGCATCCCGCGTCATCATGACGCCAATCATTTCGCCTTCGACTCCGATTACTCTTACTTTTGGCGCTGTAATTTGCTCATTGCGCCGATCATCACGTTCCTGGGCGATGCTGGACTCTCCTGCACGTTCATATAACTGCCCCGCTATCGGGACAGACAAACAAAGCCCGCAATGCGGGCTCTGGGCCGCGCATGATAGGCAAGGTAGGCAGAAAGCTCAATAGCTACGGATTCATACACCTAGATGGACTACCCGATCTGCCAGAATCAGACTTCCTCTTCATCAGCTGAAAATGATCATGTTCATCACGATTCCGGCTGCCATCGCGGCGGCCTTTCTGGAAATTGCAGGCTGTTTTGCGTTCTGGGGCTGGCTGCGTCTGGACAAGCCCTTATGGTGGACATTGCCCGGTATTGCCGCGTTGATTGCATTCGCTTTTCTGCTCACCCGAATGGACGCGGCGCATGCAGGACGCGCCTTTGCCGCTTACGGGGGCATCTATATTGTGTGCTCGCTCGTCTGGCTGAGCCTGGTCGAGGGCGTGCGCCCGGACCGTTGGGATCTCAGCGGTGCAACGATCTGCCTGATCGGCGCCGGGATCATGCTGGCCGGGCCGCGCAGCGCCATGTAACGGATTTGGAGTGCCTCAGATCTGAGCTGACCTTGGAAGGATGACCAGCCATCCAAGCGCCTCCATCCGGCAGATGCGAGGAATACAGCGGGTGTTGATCACCGTGAATTTCCCCTCGGGCCATTCGATGAGGCCGCCAATACCGAGCAGCTGAAAACGGCCGCAAGTCCGCGGATTCGACGCGCCGGCGGCAGAGGGCGCCAGCAAGATAGCTTCCAGCGATGCGGCTCCCCCAGCGTCAAGCGACGCGGTGCGATTGGAGATTCGGATTCATTGGATGGCCCCTGATTGATTGATGCGCTTGTAAGCCCAATCAGTGCGTGATCAAGGCGGACACAGGTCCGCCGGACCTACCCGTTCA
This sequence comes from Panacagrimonas sp., assembly GCA_041635265.1. GTDB lineage: Bacteria > Pseudomonadota > Gammaproteobacteria > Nevskiales > Nevskiaceae > Panacagrimonas. The sequence goes on along the minus strand of JBFJJV010000049.1, from coordinate 12,068 downwards.
GCATGTGATCGCGCAGCATTTCCTCGTCCTCGGTCAGCGTGCGCCGCTGAATCGTGCCGTCAGCCAGCCCGGCGCGATAGGCCTCCAGCTCCGCCAGGGCATCGATGAGCGCCTGGCTCGGCTGATAGCCGGGGGCATATAGCCAGCCATCGGCCGCAAGATTGCGCGATGCCGGCAGGGGCTGGCGATCCCGCTCGGGGATCTCCCTTATTTCAATTTTTCGCGCTGAATCATCCACGCCGATCACCTCAAATTGCGAAAGCATGAGCGCTAAATGCTCAGCGCCCCGCAGCCCTGAGTATGGATCAATATTTCGAAGGCTTCTAGGCGGGGTGAGAACGATCAGCCAGCCATTCGGGCCGGCGCTATCAGGGCCGTAGCCTGGCGCCATTCCGGCGCCGATTCGCCGCGGCCGATGACGCGATGATCTGTTAGGAGAGCAGGCCGGCCAGCCTCCGTGCTGCCCGCCGACTCGGCCAGTGTCACCGCATCCGGCTTGAATCCATTGGTATACCGCCATTGCGGTACATTTGCCTGTCTGCTTATTTCGTTCTCCGCACCTCAAATCACTAACAGCGAATTGATGGCCGCCAAACTCAGGCAGGCTCAGCACCCGACCATTAAGGGTCAGACTTCACGCTGGGGCTGGGACTGGGTTCTGATGCAGTGCAATCAAGTGTTTCCTCCGACATGAAAATCAAGAATAAGACTGCAGAAACGCATTACCGTTTGTATGGCAGCCTGGGCTCGCCCTATTCATTGAAAATGCGTGCCGCGCTGCGTTACCGGCGCCTGCCCTTTGTCTGGATTCAGGAATTTCTGGCGGCGACAAAGTTGGCCAGGCAGCACGGCCTGCCGCCCCTGGTCCCACTGATGCAGTTTCCGGACGGCAGCTACCACAACGACTCCAGCAAGCTGTTATCGAAACTGGAGTCACACCATCCCCTAGCGCGTTCGCTGATACCGGAGCATCCGGGCCTGGCTTTCCTCGCCTATCTGCTCGAGGACTTTGCGGATGAATGGGGGACCAAGCTGATGTTCCTGCATCGCTGGCATGCGCAAGCCGAACAGGAACTGCTGTCTCGCTGGCTTGCGTTTGATAACGGCATCGGCAGCGGTGAAAAGGCCCTGGAGCAATTCTCCAAAATGCTCAAGGAGCGGCAAATCAGTCGCATGCCCCTGGTTGGCTGCACGCCCGAGAATCAAGCGCTACTGGCGCGCCATTACGCACAGCTCATCGATATTCTCAACCGGCATGTGCGGGATCATGGCGCCTTCCTACTGGGTGATCGACCCAGCCTGGCCGAGTTCGCGCTGTTCGGACAGTTATCGCAACTGGCGAGTGATCCGCAACCAAGAGATCAGATGATTGAGGCTGCGCCTTACTGTCATCGCTGGTTGAATCACGTGGATGATCTATCGGGCCATGAGCCCGCCAACTGGCTCGCCCAGCCAGACCAAGTACCTGCCGCGGTGTCCGAATTGCTGAACATGATTGGAAAAATCCATCTTCCCTTTCTGGTCGCCAATGCCTTGGCGCTAGAGCAAGGACGGGCAACACTTGAAGTTCCCATGGATGGAGAGATCTATCGGCAGGCGCCGTTTTCCTATCAAGGAAAATGCTGGCTGCAACTGAAGGATCGATTCGCCCAACTTGATGCGTGCAACAAATCAGAACTGCGCCCGCTTCTCGAACGCACAAATTGTTGGGCGCATCTTCAATAAATCATCGAATACCCAAACAACCTCTATCTTCAGCTCCGTTTAATGCATCAAAATCGTGCGAAGATGCCCATATAAATCAGCATAAACTGGGAGAGATCAATGCAAACACAGCAGAAAAAAATGATCGGTCACGGCGCCATCGTGATCTTCATCGGATTGTCGACAGGTTTTGGCTTGGTGATGAGCCTGATCGGCGGCTTCGAACTATTCCCCGGCTACATTCTTGAGTTTGAGTTGTTCGGTGACACACGCGCTTGGGCCCGAGCCCACGTCGGCGGTATTCTGAATGGTCTGTTTGTCATCTCTGTCGCACTCCTGACCCATGCCATGGCGCTACCGAGCAAGGTGGCCACTCAGCTGTACTGGATGCTGGTGGGCACCGGCTATGCCAATACCCTCTTCTACTGGGGCGCTCTGTTTGCACCCAGTCGCGCCCTGACTTTTGGCGATAACCGCCTGGGCGAGACCAACATCGCCGGCATTCTGGGCTTTGCTCCTGCCCTGGTGTTTGCCATCGTCGCCATGATCGCCATGGTCATCATCGTGCGTGAGGCCTTCTCCGATAAGCCAGCGACTACTTAATCCGAAGTAAATCTGCAATCTGAGACGGAGAGGCGACCATGTCAGCCAACAATAAGTTGGAAACGGATTACCTGATCATCGGCGCCGGCGCTATGGGAATGGCGTTTGCAGACACGATTTTTGATGAACAGCCTGATGCCCGCATGATCCTCGTCGATCGCCGGGCCAGGCCCGGCGGTCATTGGGTCGATGCTTACTCCTATGTCGCACTGCATCAGCCAGCGGCCTTCTACGGCGTCAATTCGGCGGAACTGGGTCAGGGCGGTGAAGATCTGGCTTCCGGCGCAGAAATACAGGCTTATTACTATCTGCGCATGAAGCGAATGGTCGAGAGTGGCCGTGTGCAATTCATGAGCATGAGCAACTACCTTGGCGATGGCCGCGTCGCACCCATCGCCGCGCCGGATGATGTCATCGAGATATCGGCGCGTCGCCGTATTGTCGACGGCACCTTCATGAAGGTTGAAGTGCCATCCACCGTACCACCCAAGTTTGAAGTTGACTCATCATTGACGCTGGTACCGCCCAACGCCCTGCCAAAATTATCCAAGCCGTGGAAGCGCTATGTCATCTGCGGCGCGGGCAAGACCGCAACCGATGCCATCGTTTTCCTGCTCGACGCCGGCGTCTCTCCGCAACAGGTCCAGTGGATTGCTCCGAACGATTCCTGGCTCTGGGCGCGCGAGAAAGTACAGACAGGCACCGCGCTCATCGAGTTCGAAAAACATCTGGAAAGCATTATTGCCGCCCAGGAGGTAAATGACATTTTCCTTAAGCTGGAAAGCATTGGCAGCGTCTCCCGCATCGATCCCGCTGTCATGCCGACCAAGTGGCGCTGCGCCACCATATCCGCGCGCGAAGTCAACGAACTTCAACGCATAAAAAATGTGGTGCGCATGGGCCGGATCAAACGAATCACAGCAAACCAGATTGAACTGGACAATGGCAGCATTCCTACAGATTCGCAGACACTGCACATCGACTGTACTGCCAACGGCCTGAGGCGCAGACCCCCGCAGCCCTTATTTGAGCCTGGAAAAATTACCCTGCAATCAATTTTCATGTGCCAGCAAACTTTCAGCGCAGCCATTATCGCGCGCATGCAAATTCTGAAACTGGATGATGCGACGCGTAACGCCATGTGCGAGCCCGTGCCGCACCCGGAATACAATCAGGATCATCCGACTTGCGTGGTTGCCAGCTTCCGCAATCTTTTTAGCGCCAACAAACACATGCTGATCTGGCTGCGTCGTAGCCGCCTGAATCTATTGCACGACGAAACTTTATTCGACTATCTGACCGGGGCCATGCGGCTCAAAAAGCGACTTCCACTGGCGGAAGCGTCCGTGCAAACTATGCTAAAACAAACTCAGTCCAAAGCCGCCTGAGGCGTGGCCGCGCGCAGCAGTCCTGCGGATCGTCCATCGCTTGATCTCCTTTTCAATCAACTCGCTCATGTGATCTCCTTTTAAAAAATGTCAGCTGAGCAGAAATTCACTGACTCATATCAGGATCGCATTAAGCCTCTCGGGTCGATTAAAATTAATTCGCGCGGTGCACAGAATGCGTGGATCGCGTCTAAGTAAGGATCTGAGATTCAGTTCCGAATCCGCAATGATTTGCTCTACCCTGGGGATTAGCGTCGCTCGCCTGGGACAGCAATCTGCGGCGTGCACTCAAATGTCAGAGAAGTCACCGTGGCGTCCCTTGCCGGAGGCGAAGCGGGCCGCGCCAGCCTGTCCTTCCCGCGCAAAGATTGCCACGCTGTTATTCCATTCCGAACGCATGGCCTGATCGTGACTCAGGCCCTGTTGCAAAATCACACTGCGACGATCCGCACGTACACAGGCCTGTGGGAACTTCGCGATCTGCTGCGCCATGGCTTCGGCTGCGGCCCGCGCCTGTCCGTCTTCGACCAGCTGTTCACATGCGCCAATTCTTAGCGCCTCTTCAGCCGGTACTTTTCGACCGGTCAGAATAATCTCCATTGCCCGCCCTTGCCCGACCAGGCGCGGTAAACGGACAGTACCGCCATCGATCAGCGGCACACCCCATCGACGGCAATAGACTCCGAAGTAGGCGCTGCGCTCCATCACCCGCACATCACACCACAGCGCGAGTTCGAACCCACCGGCAACTGCCGCACCTGAAACGGCAGCGATCACAGGCTTGGACAGCTTCAAACGGCTCGGGCCCATTGGGCCCCGTGGTTCCGGCGCGGCCGGATCCTCCGAGAAACTCAGCCGCTCCAGCACTTCATCCTTGTCGCTCAATGTGCTGGCGTATTTCAGATCCCAACCCGCACAGAACGCACCACCCTCACCCCAGAAAACCGCTACAGACGCGTCCGGGTCCGCGTCAAATGCCAGAAACGCCTGCTCTAGCGCCTCGGCACTTTCAGGATCCATGGCATTGCGCGCTTCGGGACGGCTGTGAACGACGGTTGTGACCGGGCCGTTCTTTTCCACACGCACTGCCATGGGCTTTCTCCTGGCGCTGAACTGGTTTCTTCCTTACATCGTCAGACAGATTTTCCCGAAGTGCTGCTGTGATTCCTGATGGCGGAAGGCATCTGCAATTTTTTCCAGAGGATAGGTGCTGTCGATCACCGGACGAATCCCGGTGCTTTCCAGCGCCTGGATCAGATCCAGCTGATGGTCTTTCGAGCCCACCATGACGCCGGAGATTCGAAGGTTTTTGAACATGATGGCTGCAGTCGGCACTTCGCCGGCAAAGCCGGTCAACACGCCGATCAGGGTGATGTGGCCGCCAAGACGGCAGGCATTGATGGATTGCGCCAGCGTATTCGGCCCACCGACTTCGACCACTTCATCGACACCGACACCGCCGGTCAGACGTTTCACCTCATCTCCCCACTCAGGGGTCTCGCGATAATTGATGACATGATCCGCGCCCAGTTCCTTGAGCCGCTCCATCTTTTCCGCCGAGGACGAGGTGGCGATCACGCGCGCACCGACCGACTTGGCCAACTGCAAGGCAAAAACGGAGACACCGCCGCTGCCCATGGTCAGCACCCAGGAGTCGGGACCGATTTTGTTCTCGACAAATAGAGCGCGCCATGCGGTGAGCGCAGCGCAGGGCAAGGTCGCCGCCTCTTCCATGGAATAGCCAGCCGGAATACGCGTGAACGCACTCTCGTGCCTGCAAGCGTATTCGGCCGCATAGCCGTCGATGTGGTCGCCAGGAACACCGCTCAGGCGCGCCTCGGTCTCTTTTCCAGACTGCCATTTTGGGAAGAAAACAGTCATCACCGCATCACCCACAGAAAAATCAGTCACCCCCGCACCGATGCTGACCACCTCACCAGCCCCATCGGACATCGGCACGCGATCTTCGGCAACCGGCAACATGCCGGTCACCACCGCGTAATCGTGATAATTCAGCGAACTGGCGCGCAGACGCACGCAAATTTCACCTGGACCGGGCTGCGGCTGCGGCTTTTCGACGAGTTCAAGGCGATCCAGGGTAGCGGGAGTACGAGCAACTATGGTTTTCATGTTGATTTGGATTCTCTGAAATAAAAGTGAATTTGAATGAATCAGGCGGTCATGCCACCGTCGACAACCAGATCGGAGCCGGTCATGTAACTGGATTCGTCTGAGGCCAGGAACAGAACAGCATTGGCAATTTCTGCAGGCTCTGCAAAACGTCCCATGGGAATGCGTCCGAGCACACGCTCGGCAAAAGCCTGCCCTTCTTCTGGACTCAAGGCGTCCACCGCACCGGCGACCATGGCGGTATTGGCAAAACCGGGGCAGACGTTGTTGATTCGAATCTTATAGCCGGCACGAGCACAGTGAATCGCCGCCGATTTGCTGAAAATTCGCACCCCACCTTTAGCCGCGTTGTAGGCAGGAACCAGCTGCTCTCCGATCAAGCCCTCGATCGAGGCGATGTTCACGATCGAACCCTGGCTGTCCTTCATGCGGGCAATCGCCGCCTGAGTGCCCTGGAAAACGCCGGACAGATTGATGTCCAAGGTTTTCTTCCAGCCTTCCAGCGTGGCGCGTTCCACATCCTCAATGACGGCAATACCGGCATTATTGACCAGCACATCGAGCCGTCCCCAGGCCTGAATCGCAGCGTCCAGCACCTTGGGCCAGGAGGAGGCCTCGGTCACATCCTGTGCCATGAATCTGGCCCGATCACCCAGCCGCTTGGCCTGACGCGCACCCTCAGTCGCGTCGAGATCCGTCAGAAAGACTTTGGCGCCTTCTGCCAACAGCGCCTCGGCCGCAGCCAGCCCCAATCCACGTGCAGCGCCGGTGACAACACAGACCTTGTCCTGAACTCTCCCCATCCGCTTTATCCTCCATTTTTCACTCGCGGGCCGCGCAAGAGGTGCTCAGTGCCCTGATCCCGTGCCCCCATACTTTAGCGCGGCTTAAAAAAGTCGGTTAGTCGGCAAGCGCTTTGCCAAGCCGGCTCGCAGACAGGATTTCAATCCAGTAGCCGTCCGGATCCTTGATAAAAGCCAGCCCTTTCATCGTGCCATCGTCCGGACGTTTGACGAAGTCCACGCCGAGGCGCTCAAAGCGCTCACAGGCGGCGTAGACATCGGGAACCGTCACCCCGATATGACCAAAGCCCCGGGGCGCCTCGTTGCCGCTGTGGTAACCCTGAAAACTGTCATCACTTTCGGTGCCGTAGTTATGGGTCAACTCGATGGCGGCTTTCTGCCGAAACGTGAACTCTGCACGCGCGATCTTGTCTTCCGGAATCGGGCCATCTTCTGGTCGCAGATAGGCCATGAAATAAAGCGAAAATTTCATCTCCGCAAAATCGAAGCGATTGAGCAGAGTCATGCCCATGACGTCACGATAGAAAGCCACGGATTTTTCCGGGTCGCGCACTCTGAGCATGGTCTGACTGAGAATGAAATCCTGCGTCGCATCAAGATCAGCAGAGTCGGGCTTGCCTGGATTCATCAACTTCTCCTCAAGACTAAAAATGTTTCATGCGCCTTGGCCGGATACAGGATCACGGCGCAAACTTCACGCTTCGGTGATAAACACCTCGACCGCTACTCTTTTCTGACGCAGCACACTGGCGATCGGGAAGGCGGTATCGCCGTCCCGCGCGGCCTCGTAGACCTCGATCTTATCTTCACCGGAAAACTGCAGATAGATCTGCCTTGTGTCGAGCAGGGCCCGCAGCGTCAGCGTGATGCGCTGCGTCGGCACCTCCGGCGCGGTCGCCACCCCGACCTACACCGCCCAAGAGGGGTTGAGCATGGCCTGCAGTGCCGGCATATTCGGAAACAGTGATGCGGTGTGACCGTCCAGCCCCATGCCCAGCACCACCGCATCAAACGGCCGCGGCATGCGCTGGATGCGCTCGCTGATTTCCACAATCGCCTGAATCGGGCGCGGCTCATCCGACTTCAGGCTGACCAACTCGGCGTCCAGCGCCGCGCCGGTCAGCAGATGCTTGCGCACCAGATTCTCGTTGCTGTCCGGACTGCTGACCGGCACCCAACGCTCATCGGCCAGGGTGATCACCACTTTGGCCCAATTCAGGGGCGCACCGCGCAGCGCGTGAAAAAATGGAATGGCCGTGCGCCCCCCGGAAACGACCAGCGATGCCCGCCCACGCTGTTCGATGGCGCTACGCAGATTCGCGGCCACAGCCTCGGCCATTTTCTGCCCTGCGCGCTCGGCACTCCCAAACTGATGTTCTCTAATCGCCATGGCCCGTGATCCTAGATTCGCCGCAAGAAACTACACACTACGGTCGAACATCGCCGCATCGGCGTTAGCTTGGCATACAAACCGAAATTGGATCAGCTTCTTAAAGGATTGATTTCATTCTCCGGCGCCCGACGCGGGTCATAGCGATAGCAGGTCTGGCTGACCGCGAATATTTCACAGGCGTGCCGGATATTGGTCCGTCCGCCTTTGACCGCTGTCCGGGCCATCTCACGGCGTAGAGATGGCCTCATTGAGCGGGCCGGCGCTGAGCTGAGCCTCGGCGTACATCTTCTTCAGGCGCCGATTCTCTTCCTCCAGCTCTTTGACGCGTGACACCATCGAGGCGTCCATGCCGCCGTACTTCGAGCGCCATTTATAGAACGGGGCGGTGCTGATGCCGTGCTGACGGCACAAGTCCGGGGCCGTCTGACCGGCCTCTGCCTGCTTCAGGATGGCGATGATTTGGCTGTCGGTAAATCTGGATTTCTTCAATGGAACCTCCTCGGAAAATATTACGAGAAAATTCCACTTCCCACCTCAGTTAATTTATTGGGGTATTACCATTGAGAGCGGTTATGCGGTTTCGCAGGCACTCACCCGCAAGGCTGTCTCCAGCCACAGTTTGCATGGCTGGGGAAAAGCGCTGATTGTGGCCAAGACCGCGAGGCGCGCTTCGGGTCTTTTCAACGACGAGAGCGCGGACTTTAAATTACGAGTCCTGCTGCAGCGCACTGAAGAGGCGCCCGATATTGTTAAAACGACACTCGCAACTCTGACAGAGCGCCGCAATATGGTCCCGATTCTTCGCCGCGCATCGTCATGAATTCCGGCTTGCCGCAATATGCCGCCACCCGCCGGCATCGAGTGCCAGAGATTCCAAAGAAGACATTCCGCCCATCAATTGCCCAGAGATCTCTGGGACCGGGCCTAAACCGGAGCTACATCAGAGATCGCGATGAGGCTCTGACAAGTCTGAGTGACGGTCACCATCCGATTAATAGAGCCCGGAAATTAATTTGCACTGATTGTGAATGCATCCGCATGTAGCCGTTCCCTGGCCACTCCGAGTTTTACAGCCTGCCGAGCCAGAGCCTCAATGGCATTAGCAGAGCCAAAAAGATAAGCGCGGTACTCATTAAGCTCCCGAAAATCGTCCGCAATGAGCGATGTTAATGTCTGACCTCGCTCGAATGCGCCGCCGCTTGGCGCAGAATAAACGGCCCATTTAAGACATATCAAATTGCGAATTTGCCCCGCCAGCTCCTTGAGTTCTTTTACCAAATAAACATCTTCCTCTCTCAGAAATCCAAGATAAATATGCACAGGATTTTCCACGCCCGCATCCCTGATACCACGCAGAATTGCCATCAATGGCCCAAGCCCGGACTCTGAAGATGCACAAAGAATCGGATGGCTGTCCTGTGCACGAAGATAGGACACGCCCAGTGGGCCGTTCACACTGATCTCGTCCCCGACCTTAAGAGAATCCCAGATATATCCCGAGGCGCGACCATAATGATGCAATTGCAGATGAAAATTCAGATCCAAATCCGCTTCGGAACTCGCCATCGAATACGTGCGCGCTAATCCCGGTCCAATCTTGAGTTCAACAAATTGGCCGGGAGAGAATGTGAAATTCCGAGGCTTGGAAATTGAGAGCCTCATAATTCTCTTTGCCAAAAGTTTTTTTGAAACCACTTTCGCCTGAAACTTGCTCTGTGCATGAACCGCTACATTAAACGCATCAGGCAATTTGATGGTGCAGTGATCCAAAATTGTCGATTGACACGCTAATTTGAAATGCTGGGACATCCCCGGCACCCGCCACGGCGGGCGCCCGCTCTCCAAGACTGAGCCGCTCACCAATTCGTATCGACACATACCACAGCGGCCGTCTTCACAACTGTAGGGGACAGCAATCTTTTCCCTGAGAAGCGCTCGCAATAGGTTCGCCCCCGTTGAGATTTTCAGGGCTTTTCCGTGAGGATTTACAATCATGTACATGTCTATTTCAATCTGACCTGGTGACCTGCGCTGGTCTTTTAAGCCTTCATCTGCACAGCTTCAAGTTGGAAGTTCCGCAGTCATGAATATCCTGCGCGATTCATTCTTGGTCGCCAAACAGCTCAATAATCAGACCACGAAGCCATCTCACGCCCGAATCTCGATGGACTCGCTCGTGCCAATACATTTCGGTCGCGCGTTGAGGAAGGTTGATCGGGTGGGTTCGGTACTCAATTTCATATGGTTCTGCAAATCGTTTTGCCAGCCGCTCAGGGATCGTTGCGACCATATCTGTGCTCTGCAATACCGTTGCGACCATTCCCCAGGAGTCAACGGTCACCCTGGAACGATAGTGCGCGCCGTCAACCATGGATTCAAGCACATCGGCGCTGCTATTCGAGGGCCGAATCGTTACGTTCTCCATTAAGGCCAGATCTTCTGGCCGGATGACCCGTTTCCTGGAAAGCGGGTGCCCCTTTCGCATGGCGAAAACAAAGCGATCCCGGTACATGCGTTTCTTGTAAAAATTTGCCTCCAGATGCGGCAAATACCCGAAAGCCAAGTCTACTGAGCCATCCTCCATCGCTTCCTTAAGCGTGCCGCGATGCCCCGAAACAAAAGTAAATTCAATCTTTGCCTGTTTCTGTTCCAATGTTGATACCAAGGGTGGGATAAAGCTGTACACCGACTCGGTAAGAGCAAGTACGAAATTTCTGGTATCTATATCACTGTCAAACCGTTCCTGATGTTTCAGCGCCTGCTCGAGACAGTTAAGGGCATAGGCCACTGGCTCCGCAAGCTGCAAGGCCCGGGATGTCGGCTCCATTCCGTTCGCACCCCGTACAAACAGCTTGTCTCCGAGCAAGTCACGCAAGCGTTTCAAAGCATTACTCACTGTCGGCTGAGAAACGTTCATTTCCTCCGCCGCGATCGTGACGCTGCGCTGACGAATCAACTGATCAAAAACCAGGAGAAGATTCAGATCGAGTTCACCCAGCCGCATTTTTCCATCCATTCACGCACTCCCCCTCGCTTTCTCATTCCAGTCCAACCTTGTTTTCATGAACAAGATCAAGAGTCACCAAAAACCTTGAGCCGGCTCCATTGGTCCCTGCGCGTAGTCTGCCTGACTTCCATATGGACTTCCCCCGGTGTCGTAGGCATTCCGGCCCTATGATTTGAGCATAGGAGGAAGTGCATGAGTAAGGAAAGATTTACACCTGAGTTTAAGGAAGAAGCCGTTCGGCAGATGGCTCGTTCTGGAATTACGGCCGAATCAATATTTTGTTGGTGCCGTCAATCTTCTGTTCGAACTTTGAAAACGCTTCGGCGATGTTATCCAGACGAATTTCATGGGAAAAATAGCTGCGCGCGTCGATTACTCCACGATCAAGCAGGCGCAAGGCCTCCCACATATAGGGCTGCACATTCGCAAATCCATTCATATGCAGGGAGATGTCTCTCAGAAACACATCTGCCAGATCGAGATTGAAGACTTTGGACGTAAAAACCCCCACCGCAGCCACCGTGCCTCCTGGCCGAACCAACTTGAGGCTCATGTCGAGTGCCTCGGGAGTTCCCACCACTTCAATAACCTTGTCAAAGCCGCGACCAGCTGTCATCCCCAAGCCTCGCTCGACCGCGTCCTCGCCTGCCGCATCGATCGGGCTCGCCCCTTTTTTCTCGGCAAGCTGCAGCCGGTAGTCAACCGTGTCAAAGACGGCGAGCAATCCGGGGCCTCTAGTCCGGGCAATATCCACGCACATCATTCCGGTCGGCCCGTGCCCAACAATCGCACAACTCTCACCGGGTTGAATGTCCGCCAGCTTGTTGGCAATCAAGGCGGACGGAAGATTGCAGGAGAGGGTGACGGCTTCTGCATCTGATATCTGTGTGGGCACTTTGATCGCGTGCCCATCTGCGTATGGGACCAGCAGGGCCTCTGCGTGGGTGCCGTTCATGCCGCCAAAAGCCGTGCCGAATCCATAGACGGCTTTTTGTGTCGTTTCACAATGCGCGGTTTGACCGACACGACAGCAATAGCAG
>JBFJJV010000048.1:0-18804 GCA_041635265.1 Panacagrimonas sp. | reverse complement strand
TTGAATGAGTACGTCCATTACACGCCCCTTATGTATGCACCACAAAACCGCAGCTTCGTAAGGTTGGTTAGCCGCGTTTTTATTACTGGGCGTAAGCCACCGTGCTGTGATTCCAAGCTATGGCGGCTTACGCGATGAAGCGGCTAACCCGCCCTACATTAGCTATTGCTCAAGCTTAGCTGTGTTTTAGATGATGCTTGTTTTTGCGGAAGCAGGAATGTGCTGAGATCAAACCACCGCTTCAACAATTTTTTAGGCGAATTACTCCGATTTTGCGACATGCTTACGCCTCTCCGTTCTTTCGATGCGCCCTTCTTTCATGAGCAGCCCAAGGACACTGTAGCTAAGATAGTCTTTCGAACCTCCGCCATAATTAGATTGAAGTCCAAGGTACTTGGCTGCGTCTGAGTTTCCTATGCCGCCTGGATTGGCCTTGGCAAGTTCCATCACAGCCGATTTGATGAAGTCGAGTCCCATCTGCGCCCGCTCGTAGCACCCGTCGGGAACGTTAACCTTAATTCGTTTCCTGATTGTGTTCGGATTAGGTTTGACGCGATTCGTGAGCAATCCGCCTTGGCACCTCACTCCGAAAGCCGATATCAGCTCCGCTTCCAACTTTAGCGCTTGCTCCTCGGTGAGGTTGTCCGCCAGCACGGTATGCAGGACTTTAAACCCGTCCTCGAGAATCTTTTGGATCACCAGACCCTTCTCCGAGTCTTCGACCTGGTCCTGATGCTCCCATGCTCGGTTGCCGGTGCCCTTGCCAATATAAAAAGGCTTCGCGGGCTTTTGCCGCGGATCCTTCAAGGCATAAACATAAAAAGGGTTTTGTTTGGGCATGAGTTATTCACCAACTCGCCGAACGCCGAGTGATCCGACCGTACTCACAAGCGCGCCGTCCCAAATGTATCGCACTGATTCGGATCACCGCTGGCAAAGCCGGCTTTGAACCAGCGCACACGCTGTTGTGAAGTACCGTGTGAAAACGCATCCGGCACCACCCTGCCCTGTGCCTGTTTTTGCAGATGATCGTCACCGATGGCGCTGGCGGTGTTGAGTGCTTCTTCAATATCGCCGGCTTCGAGCCAGTCGTGCTTGGCCTGTGAAATATTGGCCCAGACGCCGGCGTAACAGTCGGCCTGCAGTTCTTGTCGAACCAGCAGACCGCCGTCGCCTTTGATGTCCTGTCCGCGGCGGCGGGCTTCGTTGACCTTGGCGGAAACGCCGAGCAGGGTCTGTACGTGATGCCCCACTTCATGGGCGATGACATAGGCATAGGCGAAGTCGCCACCACCACCCATCTTCTGCTGCATTTCCTTGAAGAAACTGAGGTCGATATAGACGTCATGATCGCCAGGACAGTAGAAAGGACCGGAAGCCGAGCTGGCGCTGCCGCAGGCGGTGTTGACGGCGCCGGAAAACAGATTGAGTTTGGGCCGCTCATAGCGCAGACCGGCCTGCTGGAAGATCGGCGTCCACACATCTTCGGTTTCGCCCAGGATCACGGCGACAAATTCGGCGGTCTCGTCACCGGCGGGGATCGGCTGCCCCTGCTGCGCTTGCTCGCCGCCACCCTGCATCTGCGAGACCAGCCCCAGCATTTCCATCGGGTTCTTGCCCAGCAGCAGGCCGATGACGACGACGGCGGCGATACCGCCCAGGCCCATCTTGCCGCTACCCAGACCCAGGCCGCGACCCCGGCGGGCGCCGCCGCTGCGACGCAGATCAACCACGTTGTCGCTTTTGCGACCGACTTTCCAGCGCATGGGCAAGCTCCTCCGATTCTTCTGCAAGGAGTGTAACCCCTAGTGGACGGCGCTTAATCCATCCGCGCTTCAGGCTTCCGGGCCGGCCAGAAAATCCTGTGCAAAGGTCTCGAAATGTCCACCTTCGATGGCGCTGCGAATGCGCGCCATCAGACGCTGGTAGTAACGCAGATTATGAATGGTATTGAGGCGCCCGCCGAGCATCTCATTGCATCGATCCAGATGATGGAGATAAGCCCGAGAATAGCGCTGACAGGTGTGACAGTCGCAGTCCGGGTCGAGCGGTGCGGGGTCGGTTCGATACTGCGCATTGCGCAGCTTGAGCACGCCCTGCGAGGTAAACAGATGGCCGTTGCGGGCATTACGGGTCGGCATGACACAGTCGAACATGTCGATCCCGCGCGCCACTGCCTGCACCAGGTCCCGCGGCTTGCCCACGCCCATCAGATAGTGCGGCTTGTCGGATGGCAGTTCGCGGCCGATGGCGTCGAGCACGTAGAGACGCTCCTCTTCGGTTTCGCCCACCGACAAACCGCCGAGGGCATAGCCGTCGAATCCGATGTCGACCAGCGACCGCAGCGACTGCCGGCGAAAAGTCTTGGACATGCCGCCCTGAACGATACCGAACAACGCGCCGTACTGGCTGCCGTGCTCGCTCTTGCAGCGCAGTGCCCAGCGCGCACTCATCTCCATCGACTGACGAACCTGGGTGTCGGTTGCCGGGTGCGCCGTGCATTCGTCAAACTGCATGATGATGTCGGAGCCCAGCGCATGCTGGATCTGGATAGAGCGCTCCGGGGTGAGGAAGACCTTGTCGCCGTTGATCGGCGAGGCGAATTTCACCCCTTCCTCGCTGATCTTGCGCAGGCCGGACAGACTCCAGACCTGAAAGCCGCCGGAGTCAGTCAGGATGGGGCCGTCCCAGTCCATGAATTTATGCAGGCCACCGAGTTCCTGCATGGTCTCGGCACCGGGCCTGAGCATCAGGTGGAATGTATTGCCCAGCAAAATCTCGGCGCCGCTGTCGCGCACCTCGCTGGGCGTCAGGCCTTTGACAGTACCATAGGTGCCCACGGGCATGAATGCCGGGGTCTGCACACTGCCGCGCTCGCCGAAATCGAGTTGGCCACGGCGCGCATCGCCATCGGTCGTTAAAAGTTCAAACTGCACGTTGGAAGTAGTGGGCTGGACAGGGGAAAGCGGCATTGTCAGGCTCAGAAGCCAATCATTCCAGCCGCAAGCAATTTTCTCCTCATGAAATACGACCACGTCTCTGCTGGAACCATTCGTTTCTGGGCATTTTTGGACACCAGCGTGATCGCTCTGGCGATTCCGCTCACGGCGAACGCCTTTCTGTCCTTGCTCTACGGGCTCAACAGCGCGATGGGCTTTGCGCACGAGCAGCCCGAATTCGCGCCGATCCAGATGTTCTTCGTCAATCTGTCCGGCATTCTGGTCGCTGTCTGGGCTTTTGCGCGCTTGCTGCACCCGATTGGTTTGCTGGCGATGATCGACGCGCTCGGTCGCACTGCGGTTTCCGCCCTCATCGTCTGGTTTGTCGTAGTGCAAGACGCGCCGCCGGTGCTGTGGCTGTTTGTGCTGAGCGAGGGACTCGGCGCGATCGCACAGTTCCGGGCCTGCTTTGGCAAGGGATGATGGGACGGCGCCCGTCACATTTTCCGTCCGACGTCGCACAGTCGACGCGGTCCTGCTAGATTCCAGACGATGGACGCGCGCGCCGACACACACAACGCTACCGACACCTTTATCGCCAAACTGTATGGCGGCGCCCTCGTCGCGCCGCCCGCGCGCTTCCGCACCTGGGCGCTGGAGCAGGTCAGCAAGCTGATCCCCTGCGACGCTGCCTTATGGGGTAGCGGCACGGCGACGGATCTGAGATTCCATACGACCACCACGATTGGACTGCCCGAGGAATTCCCCAAGCGCTTGGAGGACACGGCAGGAATCAATCCGCTGTTGCCGAAGATTGTTGCCAATCTGGGCAGCCCGGTAGACATGGAAAGCGTTCTCGATGACCAGGCTTTTCACGCCTCTGAAATCTACAAAAAAGCATTCGCACCTTTTCGTATCGAGCGCATCCTCGCGACCGGCCACCGAGACGATCGGAGCGGCCTGTATTCGTTGGTGTCGCTATACCGCCGCGACCCCTCCAGGCACTTCACTGCAGTAGAAAAAGGGCTGCAGCAGCGCATCACCCTGCATCTGTTTGAAGCCGCATCGCACAGCTTCTTTGTACACCTGATGCGCAATACCGACATGGTCGAAGGCCATGGTTCGGCGCTGGTGGATAGACACGGCATGTATCACGAAGCACAACCGCGCTTTCACGATCTGCTTGACGAGGAATTTCCCGAACGCGGTATCTCCCTGCCTTTCCCCGTGCCCCAACCGGGCGAACGGACGACCCACGGCAAGCTCTGTGTCAGCTGCGAAAAAATGGGCGAGCTGTTCATGCTGCAGATATGGCAGGCAGGGCCGCTCGACGGCCTGACCTCGCGCGAACGGGAAGTCGTGATCTCGGTGGCCCAGGGACTCTCGTTTAAACAGGCCGCGCGCAAGATCGGTATCGCGCCTTCAACGGTGGCCAACCATCTCTACCGAATTTACCGAAAGCTGGGCGTCAGCAGCCGCTCGGAGCTGGCCACTCTGGTGCACCCAAGGGGCTAGGCGCGGTGGTAGGGGTGATTCGCGCTCAGACTCCAGGCACGGTAAATCTGCTCGGCCAGCACCACGCGGACCAGCGCATGTGGCAATGTGAGTTTGGATAGCGACCAGCTCTGATCAGCAGCCGACTTGAGTGCGTCCGAATGACCATCCGGGCCGCCCACAAGCAAGGACACGTCACGAGCGGATTGCATCCAAGCTTGCAGGTTCTTCGCCAGACTGGCACTGGTCCAGGACTGGCCGCGCTCATCGAGCATGACGCGCAGTGTGCCCTGTGAACGCGTCAGCAATTTTTCACCCTCGGCATTTCGTGCCCGTTCCAGGTCCGCATTCTTGCCACGCACGGCGAGCGGAATTTCAATCAACTCGAGTTTGATTTCGCGTGGCAGACGCTGTGCGTACTCGGCAAAGCCTTCGTTCACCCAAGAGGGCATGCGGCCGCCGACGGCAATGAGTTTGAGTTTCAAATGCGGGCGCTACTCAGGGCCGGCCTGCCAGCCCCTGCGCGGCTACTGACACTGCCAATCGCATCGCGGCGATCAACTGATCACCTCCGGCGACCTCCGCTGGCGCTGCGTCACGGAGATCCTGTCTCCTTGGCACCCTCTTTCATGTCCCACAATTTTTCGAGCTGGTAAAAAGCCCGCGCCTGTAACTGCATGACATGAACGACGGCATCACCCAGATCGACCAACACCCATTCGGCTTCGTCCGTTCCCTCCACGCCCAGAGGCCTGTAGCCATTTTCCTTGCAGGTTTCTGTAACGGCCTGCGCAATGGCCTTGACGTGTCGGTTGGAGGTACCGCTACAGATAATCATGGTGTCGGTGATGCTGGTCAGACTGCGAACGTCAAGAACGGTCACATCCTTGGCCTTCATATCTTCCAGCGCAGTCCGCGCCAGATCGACAAGGTCGACTTTCTTAGCGACGACCTCGGGAGTTTTTGCGGATTTAGCGGCTTTCGGGGATTTCGTCATGGGTCAGGAAATCAATGTCCTCGTCGGTAAAGGATTGGATAACAGGGAGCGGCACCAGACCGCGCACGCAGCGTCCGGCTTTGAGTAGCCGTCGTACCCGGGTCGATGATATGTCGAGTGGCGGAATGGCGCAGGGCAGGAAACAACCAGCAGCTTTTCGACGCAACTCGGCAGCATCGGCCACGCGACGATCGCCGAGCTGAATTTCGAGTTCTGGCGCCATCAATGAAAATTCACCGGGACGCTTGACAAAGACCAGATGGGCCAAGTCCATGA
This sequence comes from Panacagrimonas sp., assembly GCA_041635265.1. Classification (GTDB taxonomy): domain Bacteria; phylum Pseudomonadota; class Gammaproteobacteria; order Nevskiales; family Nevskiaceae; genus Panacagrimonas. Next base: position 13,098 of record JBFJJV010000048.1, on the reverse strand, counting down.
TCTCCTGCCAGCGGTGCCAGCGGTGAAAATAATTGGCGGCATCATCTCCCAACAGCAATACCAGAGATGCTTGAGGAAATTCGGCCCTGAGGCTCTTCAGAGTATCAAAAGTGTAACTCGGGCCATCGCGTGTGATTTCGCGATCATCCACCACCAGACCCGGCACATCCGCACAGGCCAGTCTGACCCATTCGAGACGGCGCTGCGCACTGACGTGCGGCGTGTCGCGGTGAGGAGGATCACCGGCCGGCAGTAGACGCAGCTGATCCAGCGACAGCCGCTCCAGCACCTCTATCGAGAGTCGTAGATGACCGTTATGAATCGGTGAAAACGTCCCGCCAAAAATGCCGATGGTGTTCTTCTTCATGCAGCGAATGCGCGACCGGCAATCGTTCCTGGACGGAGCACTTTCATAGGGGCCGGGGGCCCTGTCTCAAGCGCTCAATCAACGCACGTTACCGTCGCCCAGAACGACCCACTTCTGTGACGTCAGACCTTCGAGGCCGACCGGGCCGCGCGCGTGGAATTTGTCGGTGCTGATACCAATTTCGGCGCCGAGGCCATACTCGTAGCCGTCGGCAAAACGGGTTGAGGCATTGATCATGACCGAGCTTGAATCGACCTCCCGCAGAAACTGTCGGCTGCGCGAATAATTCTCGGTCACGATGGCATCGGTGTGCGCAGAGCCGTAGCGACTGATGTGCTCAATTGCCTCGTCTATGCCATCGACGATGCGTACGGCGAGTTTTGGCGCGAGGTATTCCTCGCTCCAGTCAGCCTCTTCTGCTGCTATCGCCTTACTCACCAGTTCGCGCGTTCGTTCGCAACCACGAATTTCCACCCCCGCCTTTTCATAGATCAGGGCCAGCCTGGGCAATACCTCGGCCGCAATCGGCTCATCGACCAGCAAAGTCTCCATGGCATTGCAGACACCATAGCGATGCGTCTTGGAATTGACCGCAATCGAGATGGCCTTGTCCAAGTCGGCATCGCGATCAATAAACACATGGCAAACCCCATCCAGGTGTTTGATCACGGGAACCCGCGCATTATTCGAAACAGCAGCCACCAGTCCCTTGCCGCCGCGCGGAATGACCACGTCGATGTATTCAGGCATGGAGACCATCTGTCCGACGGTGGCGCGGTCGGTGATATCGAGGATCTGTACCACCTCTTCCGGCAGACCCGCGCTACGCAGCGCGCGCCGGATACAGGCGGCAATCGCCTGATTGGAATGCACTGCCTCCGAACCGCCGCGCAGAATGCAGGCATTGCCGGATTTCAGGCACAGGCTGGCAGCATCCGCCGTCACGTTCGGGCGCGATTCATAGATGATGCCGACAACGCCGAGCGAGACCCGCATACGCCCCACCTGAATGCCGGAAGCGCGCTGGCGCAGATCCGTGATTTCACCTACGGGATCCGGCAGCGCTGCGACCTGACGCACACCCTCTGCCATGGCGGCGATCCGGTCCGGATTCAGCTCCAGTCGGTCCAGCAAGGCATCGTCCAGACCACTGGCCCGACCCTCGCGCATATCCCGGGCATTTGCCTTCAGGATCGCGTCCTGATCATCCACGATGATATCTGCCAAGGCGAACAGGCAGGCGTTCTTCTGCCCGGTCTCGGCGCGGGCGATCTCGCGTGCCGCGCTGCGGGCGCGTTGGCCCTTGTCGCGCATATAGCGTGCGACTTGTTCATCGTTGCTGCTGACAATGTTCTCCGGATTGTTCATCTGACCATGGGTTTGACCACGCGGCGCCCTGCGGCCGCTAGCGCCAATGTTAGCAACTCCTCCCAGGCTTGCTCTTTGCCGCCGGTGGATTTGGCTAATTGATCAATCAAGGCAGCCTGGCGCAGCCAGCCATAAATCTGGGTGTGCCGGGTCCGTGGCAGCGCTTTTAAGAAAGAGGAAACCAGCGAAGACGGCAACCGCGCCTCGCTGCAGGCTCTGGCCGCATTGCCATTTCGCGCGAAAATGCTCTGAGCCCGCGACCATTGCCGCATGATCCAGACCACAGGCCCCAATACCGCCAAAACATCCAGGCCCTCTTCGCGCAGTCGCATCACGGCATGCGCCACGCCCTCAGCATCGCCGCCCAGCATGCGCTCCCCGAGGCCGAAAGCGTCATAGCGGGAACTGTCAGCCACGGCGTCGCGCACGGCCTCCACCGAGATTTCCGAGTCGGGATAAAGCAGCACCAGCTTGTCGATATCCTGCTTGGCAGCCAGTGCATTGCCTTCAGCCCGATCCCCCAGCTCGAGAACAGCATCGGCCGTGGGCTTGAGGCCAGCCCCGCGCATACGCGCTTCAACCCAGTCCAGCCATCGGTCCGGGTTGATCGGGCGGGCGTAAACCGAGGCCCCCGCCGATTCCAGAGCCAAATACCAGCCTGCCTTCTGCTGGCGATAGTCCAGCTTCCCGGCGCTGACGATCAGCAGGACATCGGTCGGAGGCCGCTTGGCAATTTCGATCAACAGCTTGGCGCCGTCGATGGACGATTTATTGGCTTTGCCGCCCTTCTCCGCGTCGCCGGCATCGTTGGTCTTCGCGCCCCGCCCCGGATTCGGGCCCTTGGGCATGCGCAGCTCCACCAGTTTTCGCGACGCAAACAGAGACATGCTGCCGCAGGCTTCAACTACGCGGCTCCAGTCAAAACTGCCTTCCACATCAAAGATTTCACGCTCGACATAGTCCTGAGCGCGACCCGCCCGTCGAATTGCGTCGAGCGACTCCTCCATTAACAGCGGCTCTTCGCCAGCGACGACATAGATCGGGGCCAGAGTCTTGGCCAGGTGCGCGCCGAGTTTTTCAGGGGTCAGTTTCACGAGTGCGTATTGTGCCGCAGGAGCGCTCGGAGCACCTGCCCCCCGTGGCAATCTGCGATTCTCCAAACCAAAGGGTCGCACCAGCCAGCTGCGACCCTTCGTCCCAATGGGATTCGCTGATCAGAAGAAATACTTTACATTGCAATAGACGTAATCACGATCCGACAGCTGATTGGCAGCGCCGCCATCGAAGCGAAGCTGATAGCCGACTTCCGAGTTCCAGTTGCCGCCGGTATCCATGCCCAGCGAGATCAGCGCGGCCTTGCGGTCCTTGTAGAAATTGACCACCGGTGCCGGTGACACGCCATTCACATCGTGCTCAAAGCGTATGCCCGGCTCCAGCTTCAGCGACTGAATCACGTTGTGGTAGGTGGCGCGCAGCGCAATCTTGTAGCCCCAGGAGAATCGGGTGGCATAGCCACCGTCCTGCGCCGGCAAGCGCTGACTTGCGAGGAAGGCCGCGCGAAACGGGCCATCCGTTGCAGCGTCGTAGCCTGGCGTAAACGTACCCGGACCTTCATAGCGCAGCACATTGGTGTCCGGCAGATCATGCACATACATGGCGCCGGTTTCGATCAGCATCAGCAACTGGTCGAAACGAAAAAGCGCGCTGGGCGCGAACAGCTGCGTGGTCGAAAGATTCAGCTGGCTGACATCGTGACGGCGCCAGCCGCGCAGATACTGATTGCCGGATGCACCGCCGAGCGTCGGATTAATCTGGCTCGGAATGCCCAGACCGGTCAGCAGCAGTTCAACATCGTCAATCTGCAGCGGCTGATCGACCTTGTAGCTGTACTCACCCTGCAAAGCGAGACCGAAGGGACCCGGCGTGTTGAAGCTCAGACCGTAGATCTGGATGTCTTCCGGATACTCGATGAAATAATTGGAGCCGGGCGTGGTTTGCGGGCGAGTCGAGGATGTTCCGGAAAATACCGGCAGTCGCGAATGATAATTGGAGCCGTAAAAAGTCAGGCTGGTGTCGTTCACCTCGGGTAGATACAGGCTCAGGGCAAAACCGAACTGACCGCCGTCATCCGGCTCCACATCGCCTGCACGGATGAGGCTGGTTCCAGGCGTGTTTTCATTGGCCTGCCCAAAACCGAGGTTCGCGCGCGTAGCGCCGATGCCGACGAAATCACTGGAGGAATGGAATGAGCCGGCCACATCTGGCTCGGTCTGCTGCCAGTCGAGCTGATAAAAACCTTCCAGGCTCATATTCCACGGCAGGCTGATCGAGGCCCAGACCATGCTCAGGGGTGTAAATACTTCTTCCAGATCAAAACCGGGAACGCGCAGGCGATTGGCATTGACCGCACTGATGCTGTCCAGACCATTGCGTATGAATATGGACTCGCCCCAGCTCAGATGCTGTTTGCCGACACGGATGGCGACATCCTGTGAGCCGACGTCGCCCTGCCAGGAAATGTAAGCATCCAGCAGATCACCGTCATGGCCGATATGACCGCGAACCTTGTCCAGCTTGAAATAGCGTTCGCTCTGCGGCGCTTCACGCCCGGCACCATAATCGGAGACGTCAAAAAATTCGTGATCGTCCAGTGTCGGGTCGTAGACATAGCTGCCGCGCAAAAACACGCCGAAGTCTCCCCAGCTGGCACTGAAATCGGTAGTGAGCTTCATCGCACTGGCAATGGTGTCGCCATTGGCAAAAGCCAGATTGCCATCATCGCTATTGGTCGAGAACGCATTGCCGCCATTGCCCCGGCCGATGAGATCCGGATCGCGCGCCTCGACACGCCAAGCCAGGCCCAGACTGGCCGCACTTTCCAGGGCGACATCCGCCGGACCCAGATTGAAACGCAGCGCACTGGCAGGCAGCGCTGTCATCAACAGCGCGGTGAAGGTCAGGAATCGTGTTGGGTAGTTCATTGGCAGGACGCTCCGATGGGCAGGCATTGGCCGCCAGTGGCAAGGAAGGTAGCAACCTGAGTTTGCATCTCGATGGTGACTGCCAAGCTCGTTTGCGTACTTCCGGGATCGAGAATCGAAGAATGGGCGCCCTGTACAAATGGAACCGCGACACCCAAGCCATTGGGTGCAGCCGCAGTGTTGAGAAATACCTGTGGTGATTCGACCGCTGGCGGCGATCCGACAAAATTGACCGGCGAATCGGGCAAAGTCAGCCCCATCAAACGGATGAGTGGGTCAGTCCCGGACAAGTATCCGTTGACCGTCACTTCTGGCTGGTTGATCGTGTTATTCGGGACTACCTGATCTCCCAGCACTTCCACCACGTGGATGGGGTGCGCGGCGCGGGCCGCGGCAGCATAGTTGGCCGGATCGGCATCGTCGGTGACCGTTTGCGCGATGCGCAGGAAGGACTCATAGCTGTCGCTACCTTCGTTGACGCCATTGGCGGCAAGGCCGGCGCTGAGAATTCCGCCGAATCGCACCGAGCCATCCAGCAGCTTGCCGATACCACTGCCGCCATTGAGTAGCGATCCCACTCCGACTTCCGCGTTAGCGCCGAGAAAGACGGTGCCGACAATCGCGCCCAGAGAATGACCGACATATCCGACTGGCCGCGTTGTGTTGAGTACAAGGCCGGGGATATTCGGAACCGAACGGGCCAGGACGGTCAGATCAGAGACGCTCTGGCGCACATTGTCGCGGCTGGTGGCTAGGCTGATCAGGCTGATGAAGTGCTGGCCAGAGCAATCCGGACTTCCATTGGGCGTGAAAGCAGCGGTGGTGGTGCAGCTGCCATCCGCGCCAATCGTTTCACTGGCCACATCCAGGTCCAGGGTGCGCTCGCTCACGCCTGGCACCCGCAGCGGACTGGCCTCGTCAATGATGCCGTGCAGGGGCAGATCAATCGCGACGCTGACAAAGCCGGCGCGGGCCAGAGTGGCAGCGATCAACAATAGATTGGAACGATTCTGGGTGAATCCATGCTGGAAGATAGTGACGGGGAAGCCGCCGGGCATCGAGGCCGGGGCACCACCCTGACCATTGGGCACTGCGATCAACACTGGCAAGTCCTGCCCACTGCGCGTCAGCGGCCGTGGAAAACAGCGCGAAGTCGATTCCGGGAACGTGCCGGGGGCCGGTGGGAAAACCGGTGCCGGCACGTCGTTGCAGTTCCTGCCCGTGGTTGAAAATGTGGGGGCGCGGAAACCCGGATCAGCAATAAAATAATTGGTCAGCGGATTCGGAAACGGCACGCCCTGAGGTGGCGGCTGGCTGTTGTCCGCCTGGAAATAAGGCACGCCGCGCATCACTGTTTTGAAGATGGTGGCGCCCGGAGGCAGTGGCAGGCCCAGTGCCTGACCAATCTGATCGGTGGTGCCAACGGGGATCAGGGCATCGAAAGTGGCCATCGGCGCTCGGCTCACCAGCTGGTCCAGGGTGTGGCCGATGGACTGGGTGGTAAAACTCCAGGCCAACACCACATCGTCACTCGAGAACGTCGGCGAAATGGCCTGACGCCCGACACCGACGACCAGCGGCAGAATGGAACCCACCTCTGCCTGGCGAATGGCTTCCAGCGTGGCAATCTGACTCTGACTGAGCCCGTTCAGGATCGGATTGTCCTGGCTGGGCACCGGCGTATTGCTGCTCACCACGTCGAAGAAGGCGGCGCGCGTTGCTGGCACGCCGTCCGTGCTCAACATCTGATTGGTAACCGCCAGCACGTAAGTCTTGCTGGGCTTGAGTGGCTTGGCCGGCTCAATCATCAGTCGTGTGCGCTGACTGGAAACCGGAAGGCCAGTGCCGTCGGCGGCATCATAGTTTTGCAATACATAATCGCCCGTCAGGCCATTGTCGAGACTGGGCCGCAACAGCCGCGGTACCGGGACGGGGCTGCCGGAGGACACATCGATGTTGACTTCGATCATCATCAGGCCGCCGGCATTGGCCGTGGCAAAATCGATGAAGCCGATGAAATCGGTAAACGCCGATGCAACCGTAGAGAAACCGTCAATCAGATTGCCTGCCCGCACCGTCGCATTGGCCGCGGCTGCGGGATTTGAAGGGTCTGTCAGCGGCAGCGTCAGCCGCCCGGTGGTCTGATTCTGCAGGCCGAAGAAGGGAAACGGAACCGTTCCAGCCAGAGGATCAAACAGGGAAAAGGCACGCGACTCACTGCCACCGGAGGTGCCGGGTTCACTAGAGCTTGCGCCGTCACCAGCCTTGCTGCAGGCGGAAAGCAATACGACAGTCACGGCCAGAGCGGCCCATTTGAAAACTCGCATAACGCCTCCAATCATAAAGCTGGACGACGAGTCCGCACGTGCATCTGAGGCACGAATCGGGGCCGACTGATGTTCTCTCTGCCAAGTTCGAACACGTCCTCCTGAAAGGAATTACGTGCCAAAGCTTTCCATTATGTTTCGCCTACTTCAGATCGATGAGTATGGCGAAAATGACAGTGAACTCAGGCGCGCAAGCCATTCGCGATGTTACGCGCCTCGCGGATATCTTGCACGAGCAGTGCCAGCGGCATTCTGCGGCGCAGGACATCGTCTGCAGAGAGTGCCATTTCATCGCGATAGGCGATTTTTACCTCAGCCTTGATGAACGGGGCGTCTTCATGAACGCGCTCAGCCAGCGAGGGATCTGTTTCGATCAGGGCCAGAAGTTGCCGAGTCCGGGTGCCGTGACGATGCGCCGCATAACGCGCAGCCAAGCCGTCCACTCCGGCTCCGGTCAGCTGCTTGACCGCTTCCGCCAGCCAGATGTCGAAATCCGCTGCGGGCGGTGCACCGGGCAAGCGACGCAGATGGGTGCGCGTGCGTGTCTTCTTCTGTCCCAGCGCTTTCTGCACAACATCCACGATCTCGACAGAATCGCAGCGAGAGGTCGTGTACTTGCCACCTATGGGCAGCACCAGGCGCGGTTCGGGTTGTGCGATCTCGAACTCGCGCGACACGGCGGCCAGGCTGGCGGCATCTTCGGCCTGCAGCGAGCGCACGCCGGAATAGCGCGTGATCACATCGCTCTCGGTCCAGCCCAGACCCGGTAGCCCGCGACGTACGCCATCAATCAGATAACTGGTTTCTTCATCCGTGGGTAGCGCCTCGTCGGGTGAGTCCACCTCAGACTCGGTGGTGCCGACCAAGGTTTTGCCATACCAAGGAATGACGAAAAAGACGCGGCCGTCGGCTGCCGTCAGCAGAAAGGCTTCGGTGCAACCCGGGATGGCTGGCAGCAAAAGATGGGTGCCCTTGATCAACTTCACCGCTGGCGCCTCTGGTCCGAGCAGAGAGCGCGCCCAGGGGCCGGCCGAATTCACGATGCAGCGTGCTTTCACCGGGAAAGATTCGCCACTTTCACTGTCGCTTACCAGAGCGCCACTGATGCCCGTGCTATCGCGCAATACTTTATCTGCCTTGACGCGATTGACGCAGACCGCGCCGGCAGACTGCGCGGCAGCCACCACGGTCATGGTCATGCGCGCATCATCTTCCTGGCAGTCACCGTAGCGAAATCCACCCATCAGATTGGCCGGATCCACATAGTGATAATGCTTGAGCAAAGCCTTGGGTCGAAAATGCTTGTGCGGCTTAACCGGGCCGCTGCCAAAGGCCAGCGCGTCGTAAAGGGTCAACCCGGCGGACAGCTTCAGGGGACTCGCGCGCGGCCCTTTCCACACCGGCATGATGAAGTCCAGTGGTCGCACCAGATGGGCTGCGATGCGCGAAAGCGTTCGCCGCTCCTTGAGTGCATGGCGCACCAGCGCGAATTCGTAATGCTCGAGATAACGCAGCCCCCCATGTATCAGCTTGCTCGAAGCCGAAGAGGTGCCACTGGCCCAGTCGTTCTTCTCGATCAGGGCCACACTCAGTCCGCGCAGCGCCGCGTCATAGGCTGTCCATGCGCCGTATATGCCACCGCCGATGACGAGCAGGTCGAATTCATCCTGCAGACCACGAACGTTGCGGATAAGAGGAAAAGCAGTGGGTGCAGCCATTAGCAAATATCTCTGGATTCGAATGTTGCGAAATTCATCACGGCGAGCTTGCCGATTTAAGCCCTGATGCCTGCGCCGGCTGCATCGAGCAGGCCGTTGTGGCGCAGTAGCGGGTCAATGCTGGGCTCACGACCGCGGAAGTCCCGAAACAGTTTGGCCGCTTGCTGCGAGCCGCCACGTGACAGCAGGTTTTCAAGAAATTTTCTTCCGGTTTCACGCAACTGTTGCGGCTCCAGCCCGGCTTCTTCAAACGCTGAAAATGCGTCAGCGGACAAAACTTCAGCCCATTTGTAACTGTAGTAACCCGCTGCGTAACCGCCGGCAAAAATATGGCTGAAGCTCCAGGGCATGCGGTTGAACGCCGGCGGATGCAGTACCGCCACCTCAGCGCGCACCGCCTCCATCAAGGGCAAGACCTGCGCACCCTTGTCCGGGTCGAAATCGCGGTGCAAACGCAAATCGAACAGCGAAAACTCGATCTGGCGCACGGTGCCAAGTCCGGCCTGAAAGCAGCGTGACTCGCGCAATTTTGCGATCTGATCATCCGGCAGTGCCGCCCCGGTCTGCCAATGTCGGGCGTAAGACTTGAGAAGCGAAGGCTCATAGCACCAGTTCTCCATGAACTGGCTTGGCAGCTCCACCGCATCCCATTCGACGCCATTGATACCCGACAGCGCAGACTCCTCGACCTGGGTCATCAATAAGTGCAGCCCGTGTCCGCACTCGTGATAGAGCGTGAGCAATTCATCGTGCGTAAGCAAGCCCGGCTGCTCGTCCAGTGGCGGTCTGAAATTGCACACAAGATAAGCCACTGGACGCTGCTGGCCTTGCGCGGTCCTGCGTCGACCAGCGCATTCATCCATCCAGGCACCGCCACGTTTTTTGTCGCGAGCATAGAGGTCAAGATAGAAATGGCCAAAGACATTGCCCGATGCATCCTGCAGATCGAAAAGCTGCACCGAGGGATGCCAGGTCGATGCCCCTTTTTGCTCGACCACGGTCACGTCGTAAAGCGCCTTTATCAGGTCGAACAGACCTTGCAACACGGCAGGCAATGGGAAGTAAGGACGCAAAGCCTCTTCGTTCAGACCCAGCTGCTGCTCCTTGAGCTTCTCTGAGTAATAAGCCAGATCCCAGGACTCGATCCTGTCCGGTCCACCCATGCTTTTGGAAAATTCGCGCAGGGTCTCAAGTTCCGCCGAGGCCGCCTCTTTCGCGCGCCGGGCGAGATCGAGCAGAAATTCCTCAACCGCATCCGGCGTTTCCGCCATCTTGGTTTCCAGCGACAGCTCGGCGTAATTGCTGAAGCCAAGCAGCTGGGATTCCTCGTGCCGCAGCTTGAGAATTTCGTCCATCAGGGCAGAGTTATCAAACTCCCCCGCCTGCGGCCCCCGATCGGACGCGCGGGTCGCGAAAGCGGTGTAAACCTCCTGGCGCAGCGCGCGATCATCCGCATAGGAAATAACAGCGTCAAAACTGGGAAAATCCAAGGTCAACAACCAACCTTGCAGTTGCTTTTCCCTGGCTTTGACTGCCGCCTGCTCCAGAGCGGCGGCAGACATACCCTGCAGTCGCCCAGCATCGCTGATGTGCAGAGACCAAGCCTGAATAGCGTCCATCACATTCTCTTCAAACTTGGTGTGCAATTCAGACAGGCGCATCGCGATTTCCTTGAATCGCGTTTTTTTGTCTTCAGGCAGGCCGATGCCGGACAGGCGGAAATCGCGGAGGGCGTCTTTGATCACCTTTTGCTGCACCGCGCTGAGCGACGTCGCAAACGTTTCTGACTCGGACAGGGCTTTGTAAGCGTGATACAGCGGCTCCGACTGAGACATTTCCAGGCTGTACTCGGTCAGCAGCGGCAATCCGGCGTTATAGGCCGCGCGCCATTCATCGGTGGAGCAGACGCTGAACAAATGCGATATGGGCCCCCAGACTGCCGACAGCCGCTCACTCATCTCATCCAGAGGCGTGATCAAGCTGTCCCAGTCAGGCTCGCCTGCGGCCTGCAGAACCCGCGCCAGCTGTTGGCGATTACGCTCCAGAACGGCGGCCAGCGCCTCCCCGGCCTGATCGGCAGAAATCTCCGCAAACGGCGGCAGAACATTGAGTGGCCTTTCGGCCAGAAGCGCATTGCTCATCTGGAAATAGATTCTTGAGTGAGACGAAATTGGGCCCTCTATTGTGAAGGCTTGAGCGCCATGAGCGAAATACGCGGAAAACGGATAGGGAGATCAGTCTCACTCAAGTCCACCAAAGCAGCTGAGCTACCCTGCCCCAAACTAAATTAGCCCGCGCGCAATCAGGGCAAAAACCACACCCGCACCCAAAACACCGCCCGTTAGCAGACCCGCCAGGCCAGACCAACGCCAAGCGCGCGTCAGCTCCTGCTCGGTTTTGGTCGAGAGAATGTAGGGGCGCTGCCCCTTGGGCTTGTTCAGAATATTCAAATCCGGCTGCACCGAACGCTTGACGTGATCGGCGCGGACCGACCTGATCGCCTCGCGTCGCGCTACTTCCCATTCCTCCAGATCAATTTCGCCATCCTGATTGGCGTCGAAACGCCTCAGCAGCGCGCGCTTGTCCTGTTTCCATATGGAGAGTAATTCACTGAGCTCCAGGGCTTCATCATCGGCTCGAAACGCGATCTGGGTCTGGAATTGGCCCAAGGCGTACATTGCCGTGCCGTAATTGATCATTCGTTCGCTGTAGCGATATTCGCCAAATCCCCACAGCGGACTCTTGCTTGGAAAGCCGCGTGGCCTGGGCTGGCTACCGCGCCATTTGCGCGATAGATCGGGAACCACCGTGGCACCCACCGGATCCACTATGCATTTACCGGTGGCGTCTTCAATGGTGAACAAATCATCCGACCGGCCGCGATCAATCGTGACCCAGCTGGAGCCGCCGCGACTGCCGTGTTTGCGGCGGCGCTGTTCCACCCGATAATCCCACCAACAGCATCGCTGGCCCGACAGCGGCGAGGCAATTTCAGGGCCTGGCAGCGTGCGCGCGTAGCCGTGCAACTCCACATAGCCCTGTGCTGCCGAGCGAATACGCGAGGTCGGTGTGTCTTCCAGCAAACGCGCGCGCTGCAGACGCAGGAAGCCGTAACCCACCAGTGCGATCGCAGCGAGACAGGCGCCCAATGTGCCGAACCAGAATTTACCGGGCTCGGCCTGAGCAATCAGACCGGCCCAAAAAGCCAGCGAGTCCATGCAGATGGCTACTTCTTTTTAGGCTTGAAGCCAAACAGGGTTTCGATACGACTGCTGATCAGATCGGCGCCGCGATTCACCGCACCGGCATAAGATTCGACCATCTCACCGGTTTCCGAACCCCTTAGTGCGTCCTGAAAGCCCAGACTCACCTGCTCGCGCAGGTCCGGCATCAGCTCTTCCCCGGCCGCTAATACGCCACGTTTGACGCGCGCCTCGAATTCATCCTGAATCTGCTGCAAACGCGCCTCGAAGCGGCCCGAGATCTGCCGCTGGAAAAACCAATAGGCCAGCGCCCAAGTCAGAAGCGCGGACAACAGTGAGGTGCACAGGACGCTGATAGCAATGGTCGCCACCATGATTGCTCTCCCTAGGATGCAAACAGTTGCTTGACGTCGACGTCTGCAATCTCTCCGTCCTGAAATTCAAGCAGCTCGGCCGCCGGGAAAGTCCCCATACGGGCGACCAGGACATCCGGGAATTGCTCGATCCGCACATTGTTGAGATTGACGCTCTCGTTATAGAACTCGCGGCGGTCCGCGATGGCGTTTTCCAGGCCCGTAATCCGCCCCAACAGCGTCTGCAGGGACTCGTTGGCACGCAGTTCCGGATAGGCTTCCACCGTGGCGGTAATATTGCCCAGTCCCGAGCGCATCATGGTCTCGGCAATTCCGACGCCCTTGACGTCGCCCTTGTCCAGCGCAGCCTTGGCACCGCTACGCGCTCGCATGACTTTTTCAAGCGCGCCGGCCTCGAATTCCATATGCTGCTTGCAAACTTCCACCAGTTTCGGCAGTTCGTCGTGGCGCTGCTTGAGCAGGACGTCAATATTGCTCCAGGATTTGCTGATGTTGTGCTTGAGCGCCACCAAGCCGTTGTAAATGATGATCGCGTAGATCAATAGCGCGCCCACCAGCGCCAGAAAAATATAAATTCCCATGCTTCCCCCTATCTGATCGCCCAAGTCTACGCCGCAGAGCAGCCCACTGCCGCTATTCAGCTGCCCTGCGGTAATATTGCGGGCTTGCGCGGATACTGCGTGCAGCCATCGACTTTGAAGAGGATTTCCCCAGTGCGTTTTTTGTTCCCGGCCCTAGTTTCCTTCTCGGTTCTCCTTGC
>JBFJJV010000047.1:0-19641 GCA_041635265.1 Panacagrimonas sp. | reverse complement strand
TTTGCTGCGCTGGAGGCAGCAGGCGTGAAAACGGTACGTTCGCCCGCGGATCTGGGCGCAGCGATGAAATCGCTGCTGTCCTGAGCGTTCGGCATTCATTGTTTTTTGAGGCGGCGGTGACGTCGCTGAAAGACAAGCGCACAGCATGAGCAATCGGCTGCGGATTGTTGCCGCCCAGATGAACGTCTGGGTCGGCGATATTGATGGCAACGCTGACAAGATCATTCAGGCCGCGCACCGTGCTCGCGATGAGCTGGGCGCGGACTTGATCGTCTACCCCGAACTTGCCCTGCTGGGTTATCCGCCCGACGATCTCTTGCTGCGCTCGGGCCTGCCCGTTCTCATCGAGTCAGGTCTGCGCAAGATTCAGTCGAGCGTGCAGGGCATCCACATGGTCGTGGGCCACCCGGAGTACACCTCTGAGGCGCGCTACAACGCCGCAACCGTATTTCGTGACGGCCAGATCGTGCGCCGCCATCGCAAGCGCCTGCTACCCAACTACGGCGTGTTTGATGAGAAGCGACATTTCTCTGCCGGCAGCAGCGCCTGCGTCTTTGATCTCAATGGCGTGCCCTTGGGCCTTTGCATCTGCGAAGACGTTTGGAGCCCGGAACCGGTTGATGAGTGCCGTGATCAGGGCGCGCGCCTGATCATCAGCATCAACGCCTCTCCCTATGCCAAGAGCAAGTCGCCACGACGCGAGGCCGTTCTCAAAGCGCGTACGGAGGAATCCCGGCTGCCGATGCTGTACGTGAATATGGTGGGCGGTCAGGACGATTTGTTATTCGATGGCGATTCGGTGGCAATGAACGCGAACGGCCAGATCGGTTTCCGCGCGCCGGCTTTCGAAGAAGATCTATACCCGATCGATTTCGCAGACGGCCTTGTCAGCGGCAGCATTTCCGCGTCTGAATCGTATGAAGCCACCGTCTACAAGGGACTAGTGCAGGCGGTCAAGGATTACAGCAATCGCAACGGCTTCCCCGGCGCACTGATCGGCTTGTCTGGTGGCATTGATTCGGCGCTGGTTGCCGCCATCGCGGTTGACGCCTTGGGCGCGGACCGCGTCTGGGGTGTCTCCATGCCCTCGCGCTACACCATGGACATGTCAAACGACGACGCCCGCATCGAGGCAGAAGCACTCGGGATCAAATATTCGGTATTGCCGATCGAACCCTGCATCAAGGCATTCGATCAAACGCTGGCCGAGACCTTTGCCGACCGCGAACTTGATATAACCGAAGAGAATATTCAGTCACGCACACGCGGCATGCTGCTGATGGCTCTTTCCAATAAATTTGGCCATTTGGTGCTGACCACCGGCAACAAATCTGAAATGGCCGTCGGCTATGCGACCTTGTATGGCGATATGTGCGGCGGCTTTGCGCCGATCAAGGATGCCTACAAGACGGTCGTCTACGATTTGGCGCGCTATCGCAATACGATTTCACCGGTCATTCCCGAGCGCGTCATCGAACGCCCGCCCAGCGCTGAGCTGCGCCCGGATCAGAAGGATTCGGATTCACTGCCGCCCTACGATATTCTCGACCCCATCCTCGAGGCCTATATCGAAGACAGCCGCTCAATTCCCGACATCATCGCCATGGGTTTTGAAGCTGAAACTGTCAAACGCATCGCCGGCCTGATTCGCCGCTCGGAATACAAGCGACGGCAGGCGCCGCCGGGGCCCAAGATCACGCGCCACGCCTTCGGCAGAGAGCGCCGTTATCCGCTCACGGCGGTTTACGGCGACATCTAGGCAAGCGCACACTTCAAACACAATTGCAGCCTTTTGCGAATCCTGCCGAGGAGTCGCGTTGGAAGTTTTGAACTGTTTTGCCTGCTGGGCCAGAGGTTTTTCATCCACGAAAGAGCAGAGGATTGAACAAGGTAAGAGACGGCGAGCAACACCCGCCATACACAAGCGAAGATGCGCTCGCGCTTTTCGACTCGCTGGATGCAATAGACACCGGCTTCCTGCATGGGGCATGGCGAGGTGAAGGCTATGCAACGGATCACCCGCTCGACGGAGTCCTGGAAGCCTTTCACTGGCATGGGAAACGATTTGATTCTGACGAGGAGGTTCACCCACTGATCTTCGCCTCACGCTCGGATCGTATGTGGCGCGTGCATCCGCTCTGGGCTCTTCCACTGCTTGGCTTACTGAGATCAGACAAGGTGCCCAAGTGGCCTTGGCTGGGAAATTTGTTTCGTGCATTGCTGCCCTTGTTTTCAACTCGGTGCGGCAGGGCGAGGCTGCGCATGACCCGTCATCGGGGCAAAGTGAGCGCCACCATGGTCTACGACAATCTGCCCATCCATGATGTATTCCGCAAAATGGATGCGGACACCGTTCTCGGCATCATGGACTTGAAGGGGCTCAAAAAGCCTTTCTTCTTTGTATTACGCCGCAAGGCGGCAGCAAGCTTGTGACACACTCGTTCGCCACATTTGGGCCGATCCTGTCTCTCGTCCTGATGATGGAAGCCTGCGCATTAAGGACCGAGAAAGTGCCTCCGCTAAGGCAGACGTTTCAAACGACGATCACCAGCAACGATCTGAAAATTTTTGACTTCGTCACCTACAGCGACTCACCAGAATTTGCGCGCCAATACTTTGAGAACGACAAAGTGCAGCGCAGCGGGAATATCGGCATTGAAAGACAGGATCTGCCATCGCCCGGCGAAGGGCGAACGATCAGCCTCAAGTCCTTTCATGTGATGAGCATGGAGCAACTTGAGCGCAGCCTGGAGGAAACGAAGTACTGCCGCGAGGGCTACTTGCTTTTGAAAGCGGATCTGGGTCGGCTGAGTTATCGGATGCGCGGCGAGTGCCAGGAACCAGCCGGAGAAGCAGATCGGATAGCGTTCCCGAATACTGATTAAGACCCGGAAGCGCGGGCTCGACCGGGCGCCAATGTTGGCGGCAATTGCCGTACGGATGATGAGCGCAGAAGCAGGGTTGTATGCGCGCTGGAATCGCGCCAGATCGACCAGCGGCATTTTTATCAGGTCAACACTTCCAGAGCGGCGGCATGTAGCTTAGGAAGCGATAAGTCGGCATCGATCGGTGCGGATCCCTCGCGAACTCGGGGGGCAAACGCTTATACTTGGCACCGTTTTTAAAATGTGAACGCATTCAAGGGAGCTGGGCTTGGAACACGAAGACCACGACAAAGTTTTTATTGTCAATTTTGGGGCAGTGCTCGCTGCACTCGGTGCCATCTTTGTTGTGTGCATCGTCGCCGCACGACTCCTGGTTCCGGATCTGCAGCCTGATCCACAAGCCATGGCCATGCTCGAAGACCGCATTGCGCCCGTGGCCAAAGTGGTGACCGATCCTTCCATGCTGGTCAAGGTTTCTGCCAAATCGGCGCGCGCGCCTTATACGGGTGAAGAAGTGCTGGCCAAGGCCTGCAACGCCTGCCACCAGACCGGTGTGCTGGATGCGCCGAAGAACGGTGACGCGGCGGCCTGGAGCGCTCGATCTGAACAAGCGGGCGGTATCGATGGCTTGCTGGCTTCGGCCATCAAGGGCAAAAACACCATGCCGCCACGCGGCGGGCTGCCGGATCTGTCAGACGAAGAACTGACAGCCGCCATTGCGCTGATGATGAAGTAAGGGGGCGTTGCACCGGGTGATGGCCATAAGCCTTGCATCTAGCGTCTGAAGCTGCCCGGCAGACGCCTCCAACCATCTGATTAACCTGAATTTTGGCGCTCTGTGGGCCAAAGTTCCGGTGTCCGCGCGTCTCCAGGCCCGGCACCGTGTCGTGTTCTGTGGGCAACGCACCTTTATGGCGCAAAACTCGAAGTGTTGTCAGGTAGTTCATTTAAGTGCATGATTCAATGGTTCTTCCCTTTTTGGGAGGGGAAGGCAGTCGGCGCTGTCTCAGGTCGTGCTGTCGTCACCTGATCGGGGAAGTTTCTACCTCACTTTGGGAGATTCAACATGAACTTAAAAAAAGCTTTGATTGGCTCAACCGCTGTTGCCGCCGCCTTTGCCAGTGCCTCGGCGATGGCCCAGCCCACGCTTTCGGACGTTATCAAGGCCTCCGGCGCAGAACTCGACGGTTACATGTCCGGCGGCTACAACTACAACTTTAACGACGATCCAGCGGGAATCCAGTGGCGCCCCTACAACAGTGAGGCGGATTCCTTCCAGCTCAATCAGGCTGCGATTCGCATCTCCTCGCTGCCTGAGAACGGTTTCGGTGGACGCGCCCACTTCATCTACGGCGAAGACTCCCAGGCCATCAACGGCGCCTATGGCGATGATTCAGTCAGCAAATTTTCGATGCTCGAAGGCTTTATTCATTATGGCCGCGGCCCGCTGAGCATTATCGGCGGCCGCTTTGTCACATTGGCTGGCGCCGAAGTCATCGAAGATCGGGGCAACAGCAATATTTCGCGCTCCCTGCTGTTTACCATGGCACAGCCCTCGGTCCATACCGGTGTTCGCGCCTCTTATGCCGTCAGCGACATGCTCACTGCACACTTAGGCGTGAATAACAGCGCTGTCGCTGGCGCGGCGGACGACAATAACGAGCAAAAGACCGTGGAAGTAGGTCTCGGCATTCAGCCTAGCAGCAATAGCAATCTTGCCGTCAGCTATTACGATGGCGTTGAAAGCAACAACGGCATGGAGAATCTCAGCGTCCGCTTCATCGATGTCGTCGGCAGCGTGCAGGTCAACAAGGCGCTCGAATTAGTCCTGAACTACGACTTCGCAGATTTCGAAGACAGTTCTGAAATTTCCGGATTCGCAGCCTACGTCAACTACCAGTTCTGCGAGCAACTGCGGGCCTCCCTGCGCGGCGAATTCGTCACCATGGAATTTGACAACGGTGCTCCTGACCAGGACGTCAATGAGGTCACGCTGACCTTCGGCTATCGCCCGATGCCGAACTTCGAGCTCCAGCTTGAAGGCCGCATCGACAATGCCGACGACGGCACGCCGTTCACCGATGGTGCCGATATGGAAGATAGCCAGACCGTTGGCGCGATCCGCGCCCTGTTCACGTTCTGAGACTGAAATTCGGGCTTCCATTCTTGAAGCCCTTCAAGACAGAGGCCGCATTTATGCGGCCTTTTTCTTTTGGAATTCGCACTCAATTGGTGCACAGGCATGCGCCATTTTGGGCGCTGTCGAGGCCCAAAATGCATCTAACTGTTTTCATTGGCCTTATGGAAACGGCACGAGCTTTGCGGTAAGCGCTTCGGGGACGGTCACCATGCTGAAACATTGCCGTCTTGGATCGATTCACACAACTTCCTCAGGAGAGGTTTACAACAATGAATTTAAAGACAGTCATTTCGGGCTCACTCATCGGCGCAAGCTTGCTTGCAGCACCTTCCGCCTTTGCAAACTGGACCGGCAATGTCGGCGCCACCAGCAAATATCTTTTCCGTGGCATCGCTCAGACCGGAACCGATGCCTCGGTCCAGGGTGGTCTTGACTATACTCACGACAAAACCGGGCTTTACGCTGGCACCTGGGCATCCAATGTCGGCTTCGGCGGCGCGGATGGCGGTTCCGAGATGGATATTTATGCCGGTTGGTCCAAAGACATCGGCGGCGGCTTTACCGTTGATCTCGGCGCCCTGTACTACTGGTACCCATCTGAAGATGAGAACGGCGCTGGCGGCGACGAGCTGAGCACGCTGGAAGTCTACGGCGGCTTTGCCTATGGCCCGTTCAGCCTGGCTTATTACTACGCTGACGAGTGCAATTTCTTTGTCGGCGATGGCAACGCCCAGGAAGCCGCCTATGTTTCCTTCGGCCTTGAATTGCCAATCACCGATTCACTGGCCTTTACTGCGAGCTTTGGTCATTACTCCGGTGACGAGATTGAGCGCTTTCTGGTGACCGAGGACAGCTATATCGATTACAGCATCGGTCTCTCCAAGTCACTGGACGGCGGCTTCGGCTTCACCTTCCAGCTGATTGATACCGATATCGAAGTAGGTGGCGTCGACGACGATCTTCAGGCCGTCGTGGGCTTCAGCAAGGCCTTTGATCTCTAAACTTTCAAATTTATCTGCTGCATCAAAAAGGGGCCGAAAGGCCCCTTTTTGATGCGCTGCCAAGATTGCCTCGAGGCTCTCTCGCTCAGGCCACGTTCCGGTCCATCTCCCGCAGACGAATGGCCTCGGCAATATGCGAACTGGCGATCCGCTCTGCACCAGCCAGATCGGCGATCGTACGTGACACTTTCAGCACCCGATGATAGGCCCGGGCGGACAGGCCCATCTTGGCCATCGCCGCCTCCAGCAGCTTTTTGGATTGCACTCCCAGCGCGCAATCCCGATCTATTTCTGCGGGGCTGAGGCGGGCATTGACCTTGCCGGCGCGATCCGTCTGCCGCTGCCGCGCCGCAATCACCCGCGCTCTGACCGCCGAACTCCTGTCCAGCGAAAAATTCTCAGGGCTGGCGGTCAAGGCTGCGCGCTCGACTCGCGGCACAAACAGCTGCAGATCTATGCGATCCAGCAGCGGCCCGGATATCTTGCTTCGGTAGCGGCTGACCTGATCAGGGGTGCATCGACATTTGCCGGAACTGTCGCCCAGATAGCCGCAGGGACAGGGGTTCATGGCTGCAAGCAGCTGAAACCGCGCAGGGAAATCTGACTGCCGCGCGGCGCGGGAGACCGTTATCTGACCGGATTCTAGAGGCTCGCGCAGGACTTCGAGCACGCTGCGGGCGAACTCTGGCAACTCGTCAAGAAACAGAATACCCAGGTGCGCGAGCGTAATTTCACCGGGTCGCGGCACCGCGCCGCCGCCCACCAGGGCGACAGCTGAGGCTGTGTGATGCGGCGCTCTGTAGGGTCGCTGGCCCCAGCGGCTGACATCGAATCCGCCCT
Source organism: Panacagrimonas sp. (assembly GCA_041635265.1). Lineage (GTDB taxonomy): Bacteria > Pseudomonadota > Gammaproteobacteria > Nevskiales > Nevskiaceae > Panacagrimonas. The sequence continues at coordinate 12,775 of JBFJJV010000047.1, read as the reverse complement.
GCCCGACTGAGGCAATCGCCGCGACCTCAATGGCCTCCTGCTCAGACAGGGGCGGCAGCAGGCCCGGCATGCGCGCCGCGAGCATGCTCTTTCCAGACCCCGGAGGGCCAAGCATGAGCAGAGAGTGCCCCCCGGCTGCCGCTATCTCCAGTGCGCGCTTGGCTTGGTGCTGGCCACGAACTTCAGACAGGTCCGGCGCGGCATACAGACCTGTGATGGTTTCCGCTGCGGCTGCCGCGCTGACCTCCCCCGCATGTAGCTGACCGCACAGCTCGCTCAGATGCTTCGCCGTAAAGATTTTTGCGTCACTGGCAAGCGCTGCTTCCGCGGCATTATCGGCCGGCACCAATAACTTTCGAGCCTCCTGAGCCGCCTTGAGCGCTGCCGGCAGCGCGCCCCGTACCGGGCGAATTTCGCCCGACAGGGACAATTCGCCCAGAACCTCCCAATCCTTCAGCGCTGTCTCCGGCAGTTGCCCCGAAGCCAGCAGAATGCCCAGAGCGATAGCCAGATCGAAGCGGGCGCCCTCTTTGGGCACGTCGGCAGGCGCCAGATTGCAGGTCATGCGCCGATTCGGAAACTCATAGCCACAGGTCTGTAGCGCGGCCTTCACCCGATCCTTGGCTTCGCGCACCGCGGCTTCCGGCAGCCCGACGATATTCAGCCCTGGGAGTCCCGGCGCCAGATGCACTTCGACCGTCACCAGATCGGCTGCCAGACCGTTCTGAGCGCGGGACAGGACGGTGGCGAGTGACATTGAATTTCGGGGCGCGAAAGTGTGCTTTTACCGACCCTCTCAGGCCGGCTCAGTCAGAAAGCTCATGACGGACCCTTGCCCACGTCCGCTCTCGCTTGCTCCAGCTTGGCGACACGGGCCTCCATTTCCTTCAAACGTTTCTGCGTGCGTGCCAGAACCTCGGCCTGCACATCGAATCGTTCGCGCGACACCAGATCCCAGCGCTCAAGGTTGGCGCGCAGCACGGCGCGGAAATTATCTTCCAGTTCCGCCCGCAGGCCGCGAACGCCCGGCGGCAGAATGGCTGCGAGCCGCTCTGCCAGTTCCTCGATGCCGCGGGTCTCCTTCATTTCTGACCGCCGCCCTTACAAGAGGTACATCGCCGCCATGGCCACCAGAGTCGGCGGGATCGCAGCGAACAAAAGGTTCAGGGGGCTGATTGCCTCATCTTCAAACCGCACTTTGAGGATAGAAAAACCGGCCGGGTTGGGCGCATTGGCTATCACGGTCAAACCACCACCGGTAACTGCACCGGCCACCAGCATGTATTTGAACTGATCGCTCAAACCCTCAACCAGAGAGCCCAGATACGTCAACGCCGCATTGTCGGTGATGGCCGTCAGAGCCGTGGCACCGAAGAAGACCGCGTCCGGACTCATGCTCACGAGCAGAGGCTGCAGCCACCACTGCTGTTGGCCGCCCAAAACCACCAGGCCAGCCAGGAAGAAGGCGACCAACAAGCCTTCACGCACAATCAAGCGGCCCTGATAGCGCTGATAGGCGGTGGCAAATCCCATGAAGAAGAGCAACAGGCCGAGAAACAGGGCCGGGTGATGGGCGAATACCACCACGCCAACCAAGATGACGACGTTGACGAACATGATCGGATAAGGCACGGCTTCCCGCATGGAAATCGGCGCCGCAGGCATGCCGCGCAACTCCTTGGCGAAGACCAGAGAAAGCAATGTTGCGTTGACGAAGACGGCAATCGCTGCCTTCCAGCCGAAATTGCTAATCATGAAAACGATGTCCCAATCCCACTTGGCCGCCACCATCAACACCGGTGGCGCTGCAAACGGCGTGAGGACGCCGCCGATCGAAACGTTGACGAAGAGCACGCCGACGGTGGCGTACTTAAATTTCTTGCTGAGATTTTCGTGGTGCAGGAAGCGGTCACGCAGCATCAGCGCGCCCAGGGTCATGGCCGCGGGCTCGGTAATGAATGAACCGAGCAAGGGTACAAAGAACAAAATGGTAAAGAATGTCGCTGGCCCGATGGGCAGGGGCACGACCTTGGCGACATTGGCCACCATCATGGAGGCCAGATCCAGAATCGGTCGGCTACCGGCCACGATCATGATGGCGAAGACGAACATGGGCTCAGTGAAATTTCGGCCGTCGATATAACTCACGGCACTGTCATTGCCCTCCAGGGCGAACATCAACAGGATCAGCACCATGGCCCAGAAGCCGAACACGACTTCCACCTCGCCCAGAAGATGGAAAATGCCTTCGTGCGCAGGATTGGTATGCGCAAGATGCTCGAAATACTTGGTCGAAAAGGTATGGATCAGCGCAATGCCGAAAATTACCGCCGCCACAATCTGGATCGTTGTTGGATTCACGGGCTCAGAGTTCTAAATTTGGGTTGAGTATCAAAGTGCGGCAGAGATGCCATAGTGTGCAACATTAGCAAATACGGCGCCCTTGTCGGCAAGTCCGTGATGCGTAAAATTATGCTGCGGCGGAACCTGCGGCCCGTCAGGAGGTCCATGATCCGTCCCGATATTCCTCGTCTGATGATTCTCAATCAGGCCTCCATAAAACAAATACGCGGCAGATGGCGAACTCCAACAGTTTGATCGAGGCGCGTGGCCTCACAAGACGTTTTGGCCCCAATCTGGCGGTCGACAATCTCAGCTTCAAGCTCGCTCAGGGCGAAATTCTTGGCTTGCTCGGACCCAATGGAGCCGGCAAATCGACCACCATGAAAATGCTGACAGGCAATCTGGCCCCGAGCGAGGGCGAGGTGCTGATTCATGGCCAGTCGCTGCGCGACCACGAGGTCAGGGCCAAGCAGCACATGGGCTATCTGCCAGAACAGCCCCCGCTGTATCCGGAACTGAGCGTGGATGAATACCTGCGCTACTGCGCCGGCCTGCACGGCATCCGGGGCAGGGATCGCGCAGCGGCGATGGAATCAGCCAAACGGGATTGCGGCCTGAGTGATGTCGGCCCACGCGTGATCGGCAATCTATCCAAGGGCTTTCAGCAGCGCGTCGGGCTGGCACAGGCGATCATTCACCGACCGTCCGTCGTGGTTCTGGACGAGCCTACCGTCGGCCTTGATCCGATCCAGATTCGAGAGATCCGCAAGCTGATCCGGGATCTGCGCGCGAACCACAGTGTGATTTTGTCGAGTCACATTCTTCCCGAGATTCAGGCCGTCTGCGGCCGGGTGGCCATCATCAGTCGCGGCAAGTTGGTCTACGACGCCGCGATCGATGAACTTGGCAAGGAGAGCACCCTCATCGTCGGCTTCGCCCGTCCGCCGGACAGCGCAGAACTCTCCAGCATTGGCGGTGTATCAAAAGTAAGCGTGCAGGCGAATGGGCAGATGGTGCTCAGCCTGGACAAGGGGGCCGACCCACGCGAGGCGCTCGTCAATCGTGCGGTCGATCAGGACTGGGGCCTGCTGGAACTGCGCTTGCAGAGTAAAACCCTGGAAGAAATATTTGTGGAATTGACGTCGGGTGAAGCGGCGGCAGCCGAGCAACAAATGCGTTACGAGGAGGCGGCCTGATGAAGAATATCTTTGCCATTGCCGACCACGAAACACGCCGTATATTTGTATCGCCACTGGCCTGGTCTATTCTCGGGATCAGCCAGGCGATATTTGGCTATATCTATGCCGGCGCCGTCATTCAGTATCTTCGCAACACGGATACGGCCAACCAGTCGGTTGGCGTCTCGGACTATGTCGGCACCGGCCTCTACGGCTCGGCCACGATCATTCTGTTGTTGATCATGCCGTTGATGACCATGCGCCTGTTTTCCGAAGAAAGAAAATCCGGCACGCTGACGCTGTTATTTTCTGCGCCGGTGACACTCATCGAGATCGTGCTTGGAAAATTTCTCGGCGTGATGGTTTTTGTAAGCGCCATGCTCGGACTCTTGGCCCTCATGCCTGCGGCACTGTTGCCCGCTGTAAGCCTGGATCTCGGGCGTCTAGCTGCAGGCCTGCTGGGCATTCTGCTCCTGACGATGGCCTTCGCATCCTGCGGCTTGTTCATCTCTTCGCTGACACGCGAACCGACCATTGCCGCCGTCGGCACGTTCGCAGCACTGCTGCTGATCTGGCTGCTGAAAATGCCGGCGAATTTCGATACGCCGTTTGCGTCCCTGTTCGATTACCTGTCCTTGATCAGTCACTACCAGAATCTGATTACCGGACTTTTTGATTCGTCCGATGTTGCTTACTACTTGCTCTTCACTGCCCTGTTCCTTTGGCTGACCGTGATCCGTTTGGACATGGAACGCAATTGAGGCGAGCGCAATTGAAAGGACCAAAGAACATTCCAGCAATATCACCATGAAACAAAAAACCCAGAATCTGGCCCAGCAAATCACAAGTGGCGTGCTAATCCTCGGCATCATCATCGCGCTTGGCTGGCTATCACTTCGTTACAACTTCAAGCAGGACTGGACGTACAACAATCGCAATACGATTTCCGAAGCCAGTCAGAAACAACTGGCGTCCATGCAGGATCCTGTGCGCATCATCGCCTTCGCCTATCCGGGGGCACCTGAGCGGGATTCGATCAAGTATTACGTTGACCAGTATGCGCGATTCAAGAAAGACTTCGAGCTTGAATTTGTGGACCCCAGCACTCAGCCGCTGAAAGTCAAAGAGTACGGCATCTCTTTTGCGGGTGAGGTCGTCGTGGAATATCAGGGGCGGCGCGAAACCCTGCGCAGCATGTCTGAGCAGATCGTCACCGCCGCACTGCAAAGGCTGAGCTATTCCGGCGACAAGTACGTCGTGTTTCTTGAAGGTCACGGCGAGCGCGCAGCCATCGACCCGCAAGAGAGTCAGGCTTCGTTTACGCAGTTCGCAGAAGTGCTCAAGAACAAAGGCCTGAAGATTCAACCACTGAATCTTGCAAGCACGCCCAGCATTCCCGACAACACGGCTGTATTGGTCGTCGCCAGTCCTCGGAGTCAGCTGCTGGAAGGTGAAATTAAACTGATCGATGCCTATGTGAAACGCGGCGGCAATTTGCTGTGGTTGGCTGATCCCGATCATCCACCGGGCCTGCAGCCCTTGGCCGACACCTTGGGTATTAGCTGGCAAGATGGCTATGCCGTCTTTCCCGAGTACGAATTGCTCGGAACCGGCCACCCAGGGATTTTCGCAGCGCTGGACTACCCTCCCGGACCGGTCACCCAGGGCGTTGACCAGATCACCCTGTTCCCTCTTGTGCGCTCGCTGACCGCGATAAAAGACGGTGAATGGCTGGCTCAGCCGATGCTGACCACCAGCCCGGCAGCCTGGCTGGAAACCCAGCCCATCGATAGCGCCGGCGTCTTACTGGATGAGGACAAGGGCGATATTGCCGGGCCACTGACCATCGGCATGAGCCTGACGCGCAATGTCGATACGGACATCGAAGTGCCGACCGCCGAGGAAGCAGACTCGGAAGTCGAGGATGGCACCAACGACGCAAAGTCTGACTTGCAGAAACAACAGCGCGTGGTGTTGATCGGCGATGCGGACTTCCTGTCCAATAGCTCTCTGGGCCAGCTCGGCAATCAGCAGCTGGGTCTGAATATCATTCAGTGGCTGGCCAGCCGTGACGAGCAACTCAATATCGACGTCCCCAAGGCTCCAGATGCCAATCTGTTCCTGCCGGGCTGGGCGGTCATCCTGCTCAGTGTCGGATTTGTGATCGTCCTGCCCCTGCTGCTGATCGGGATCGGTGTGACACGCTGGATCATTCGACGCCGCCGATAGTTTGCACGCTCAGGAATAAGTGGAGCACCCATGAAACGCCTGTATCTAAACCTGGCCCTGTTGCTCGCCCTCTGCGCTTTGGGTGCCGCTGTGTGGCTGGCACAGGAAAAGGAAATCAAAGGCCCGCCGCTGACCGCGCTGAAGCAAAGCGATGTCAGCCGCATCCGCATTCAGCATCAGGGCAAGCCTGAACTCAGGCTTGAAAAAAAGGCCGGTCATTGGCATCTCACTGCGCCGGTACGAGCACCCGCCGACAAGTTTGAGGTCAATGGCATTCTTGCCTTGGCCGACTTGGAAGTGGCATCGCGATTTACCAGCGAGGTGAACCTGGCCGAGCTGGGTCTGGCACCGCCCGAGTACAGCGTCACGCTCAACGATACGCGCATCGATCTGGGCGGCACCGAGCCGATTAAATTTCGCCGCTACTTCTCCAGCGGCGACGTGCTTGGCCTGATTGATGACCCGCCAAGCGCGGCGTTGGATGAGGATTATTCGGATCTGATCGCCAAGAACATCGTGCCAGAGGGCGCAGAGTTGGCACGCATCGCCTTACCCGGGAAGCTGAGCCTGGAACGCGACGGCGACGGCAAGTGGATCCGCGTGGACGCAGGCGATGCCAGGCCGGAGCAACTCGCGAAATTAGCCGAGTCCTGGCGCAACGCCCGCGCCATGTGGAACGCAGCGGAGACCGAAGACAACCCTGAAAGCGACGCCGAGACCGTTCAACTCACGTTGAAGAGTGGCGAAGCGATCCATCTAGTCGTGCATGCGCGCGAGCCGCAGCTGATCCTGTCGCGCCCTGATCTGAAGCTGCGCTACACCCTGTCCAAGTCTCTGGCCGGGGAGCTGCTGCAACTGCCGGTCGAAAAACCAGATGTGGAGGAGCCTGAATCGGCACCAGACGCAGCAAGGGAAGCCAAGCTGCCACCGACTACTTCTTCTTGAAGCGCGCCTCAGCCATTTGGTCGGCGATTTCGCTCGTTGGCTTTCCAGCCTCGCTGGACCGCTTGAATATTTCCTCCAAAGTAGGGCCGATGCGCCGAATATGCGCCTCAATGTCGGCCCAGCGTCGACGCGTTCCGCTGTAGTAAAGATTGATGATGCCGCCGGCATTGATCGCATAGTCAGGCGCGTAGAGCACCTCGCGTTCCAGCAAATTCAGGCCATGATGCGGCTCAGCCAACTGATTGTTGGCGGCGCCTGCAATGATTTTTGCCTTCATGAGCGCAATGCTTTGCTCATTGAGCACTGCACCCAGCGCGCAGGGCGAGAATATGTCGACATCCAGTCCAGCGATATCTTCAGGAGCAACGGCTTTGGCCGCAAATTTCTCGACGCAAAAATCAACCGCGGGCGCATAGCTGTCGCTGACCCATAATCTGGCACCTGCCTGGTGCAGATGCGCAGCCAGCACTTGCCCAACTTTTCCAGCACCCTGAAGGGCAACCCGCAAACCCTTGAGATCATCGAGCCCCAGTTTGAATTTTACCGCCGCCTGAATGCCGACGAAGACCCCCAGGGCTGTGGCTGCCGAAGTATCGCGGTCTCCGGGATCGTCCGGATTAATGGGCGCGGCGCCGCCGGCGACAAACGCGGTCTGTTTCACCATCTCGCGCATGTCGGCCTCATTAGAGCCGGAATCCTCTGCAACGAGGTAGGAGCCACCCAGAGATTGAATCAGTCTCCCCATGGCCTGCATCATCTGTGGTGTCTTTGATCGACGTGGATCTGCCAGGACGACACTTTTTCCGCCGCCCTGCTGCATATCGGCCAATGCTGCCTTGTAGGTCATCCCGCGCGATAGTCTCAGCACATCGGTCAAGGCGTCGGCATCGTCTGGATATGCAAACACCCGGCAGCCGCCCAATCCCGGGCCGAGCGCAGTATTGTGCACGGCAATAATCGCGCGCAGGCCCGAATCGGCATCAAATCCATAGACGATCTGCTCGTGGTCGTCGAACTCGGGGTGATCAAATACGCTCATGGGAAAAGCCCTGATTGAATTGGCCGCATCATAGTCAAGCTCAGCAAAAGATGTGCTGTGAAGCTTGGACAGTTAATCCCTTAAAAAGTATTGGCAGGGAATTGAGGTCTGATTCAGCTGATTAGCGCTGTCAATTGCGTATGATCAGGATTCGATTTCAGGTGGGAAGTTTTGTTTATGCCGCTGCACGCTGCGCTTAGCCACAAAACCGATTATCGCTATGACAGGCGCGTCACACTTTCGCCCCAGATCATTCGCCTGCGCCCTGCCCCCCATTCGCGGACTCGAGTGATGAGTTACGCGCTGCGCGTGGAGCCAACACCAAACTTCATTAACTGGCAGCAGGATGCGTACGCCAATTGGCAAGCTCGCGCTGTCTTTCCTGAGCCGGTCGAGCATTTTTCGGTACACGTTGATCTGGTTGCGGACATGGCGGTCTACAACCCCTTCGACTTTTTCATCGAGCCCAGCGCCGAGCACTTCCCTTTTCAGTACACGGAGATGCTCAAGCGCGATCTGGAACCCTATCTGCGCTGCGACCCGGTGACCCCGCTTTTGGCAAAGCAACTGGCAGCGGTATCTCGAGAGCCGCAAAGGTCGGTTGATTTTTTGATGGGCCTGAACCAGAGCCTGCGGACAAAAGTCAGATACCTGATTCGTATGGAGCCGGGCGTGCAGACGCCGGAAGAAACGCTGAGCAAGGCTTCTGGCTCCTGCCGGGATTCAGCCTGGCTCATGGTGCAGATGCTCAGGCATATGGGGCTGGCCGCACGCTTTGTATCTGGCTATCTGATTCAGCTCACTCCGGACGTCAAATCACTGGATGGCCCTAGTGGCACCGAAGTCGACTTCACCGATCTGCATGCCTGGTGTGAGGTATTCCTGCCGGGGGCGGGCTGGATCGGATTTGACCCGACCTCTGGCCTGATGACCGGCGAAGGTCATATCCCCCTTTGCGCAACACCCGAGCCTTCAAGCGCCGCGCCGATTAGCGGATCGATGAGCACCCCCAAGGGGGGCAAGATCGAAACCGAATTTGCGCACGAAATGAAAGTGACCCGGCTGGTAGAGACCGCTCGGGTGACCAAGCCTTACAGCGACGCTCAGTGGCAGGCGATCGACACGCTCGGACACGAAGTCGACCAGGAGATTGAGGCGGGCGACATGCGCCTGACCATGGGCGGAGAACCGACCTTCATTTCCATCGACGACATGCAGGGCGCGGAATGGAACACAGCGGCGCTCGGTCCGATGAAAGAAGACCTGGCTGACAAGCTGATTCACGGGCTGCGCGAGCGCTTTGCGCCCGGCGGCTTGCTCACATTCGGTCAGGGCAAGTGGTACCCCGGCGAACCGCTCCCGCGTTGGGCGAATGCCCTGTATTGGCGTGAAGACGGCCAGCCCATCCTGACACGCGACTTAAGGGCCGGCGCAAACAAGGCGGATGCAGATTCGGCGAAAGCCTTTGTCACAATGCTGGCCGAACAACTGGGCGTGAGTCCTGATTTGGCTGTCCCAGGTTTTGAGGATGCCTTTTATTCCGTGCACCGGGAGCAACGCCTGCCGGACGACCTGACTCCTGAGGCGAAGAAGCTCAAGGATGCTGACCAACGCAAAAAGATCGCCACAGCGCTTTCCGAAGGTCTCGATGATGTGGTGGGCTATGTGCTCCCGATTCATAAGAGCGTGGTTCATCGCTGCTGGAAATCGGCGAGATGGACGTTCCGTACGGGCAGAATGTTCCTGATTCCTGGCGACTCCCCGATGGGCCTGCGTTTGCCGCTGGACTCGCTGCCGTGGATTGAGAAGGAGCAGCATCCGCAGATCATTCCGATGGATCCATTTGCGCCGCGCGATCCTTTGCCGGAGGGGCACGGCCCGATAACTCCGCCATCGGTCGGCGCCGCCTCATCGCCGGTGGACGGGCAGGATGGCAATCCGCGCTCGGCTCTGGCCGTGCAGGCTCGCAAGGAGACGCTCTGCATCTTTCTGCCGCCGGTAGAGCGCGTCGAGGATTTTCTGGAACTGATTTCTGCCGTCGAACACGCGGCGAATGCGCTGGACGTGCCGGTTCGAGTCGAGGGCTATGCGGCCCCCATCGATCGGCGCATCAACGTTCTGCGAGTCACGCCCGACCCCGGCGTAATTGAGGTCAATATTCATCCCTCCCATTCCTGGGAACAGCTGAGGGACGTCACACTCGGCCTGTATGAGGAAGCTCGGCTCGGCCGTCTGGCTACGGAGAAATTCCTTATCGACGGGCGCGCAACAGGCACTGGCGGCGGCAATCACATCGTGGTGGGCGCAGCGAAGCCTGAGGATTCTCCCTTCCTCAGACGACCCGACTTGCTGGCCAGCATGCTGCGTTTCTGGCAGAACCACCCCTCGCTGAGCTATTTGTTCTCCGGCTTGTTCATAGGGCCCACCTCGCAGCATCCGCGGCCTGATGAAGGCCGTGACGCAGCGATTTATGAGTTGGAAATTGCTCTGGCTCAGTTGCCCGAGGCGGGCAAAATCATCGACCAGACAAGCCAGTTCCCCCTATGGTGGGTTGACCGCCTGTTCCGGAACCTGTTGATCGATGTCAGCGGAAACACGCACCGCACCGAAATTTCCATCGACAAACTGTATTCGCCGGACGGACCGACAGGTCGACTGGGGCTCGTTGAGATTCGCAGCTTCGAAATGCCGCCCCACGCGCGCATGTCCCTGGTCCAGCAGCTACTGGTGCGCGCCCTGCTCGTGTCCTTCTGGAAGCAGCCCTATCAGGCGCCTTTGATTCGCTGGGGAACGCGGCTGCATGACGAATTCATGCTTCCACACTATGTTCGTCAGGATTTCGGCGATGTACTGCGGCAACTCAGGCAGTGGGGTTTCGACTTCTCTACCGAATGGTTTGAGCCGCACCTGGAGTTCCGCTTCCCCAAGCACGGCTCGATCACGCACGAGGGCATCGAAATTGAATTGCGTCATGCCCTCGAGCCCTGGCCCGTCCTGGGCGAGGAGGAAGCCGGTGGCGCCACGACACGCTTCGTCGACTCAAGCCTGGAGCGCATGCAAATCAAGACACGTGGGCTGATACCCGGCCGTCACTTTGTCACCGTAGGCGGCCGGCGCTTGCCTCTGCGTGCCACCGGTGTACGGGACGAGTACGTCTGCGGCCTGCGTTACCGCGCGTGGAAGCCGGTTTCCGCCCTGCATCCGACAATCGATGTGCATACACCGCTGGGTTTTGATTTATACGACGCCCAGTATCAGCGAGCCGTGGCAGGTTGCGTTTATCACGTGATGCATCCAGCCGGCCGCAATTATGAGAGCTTTCCGGTAAATAGCTACGAAGCTGAGGCGCGCCGCCTGTCACGCTTTGAAGGTAACGGCCATACACCGGGAATTTATGTCCCAGTAAACGAAGCAGCCAACCCCGATTTTCCGTGCACGCTGGACCTGCGGTGGCCGAGCGGACTGTAGTGCGGGGAGAGGAACAGTAATTTCATTTGCGAGACGAGGGATCAGGCCTCGTATCACTTGGCGCAAGCACGGCCTGTGTCTGCTCACCATCTGCGCTCAGCGCATCGATTAAATCCCGGCGTCGGGTGCTACGCCCGAATTATTGGATGATGCGCGCCCATGAACTTGCTCGGCACTCACGGGGCGCCTCACTCAGTCCGACATTAAGGCCGGGCGGGAATCATGGCGCAAGCAATGGTGCCAGTTGGATAATCTCGAGGAAGGGCTGTGGATACAGGCCGAGGACGAAACTGGCCACAGTCACTGCCAGGACGACTGCGCCGCCGGTCTGCAGCCCCCAATTCACCGGAACCTCAAAGCGTTCCTGCTTATCCCGGTCCATGAACATCATGATCATCAGTCGCAGGTAATAGAAAAGACCGATGGCACTGCCGAGCACGACTGCGCCAAGAAGCCACCATTGCTCTGCTTCAACGCCGGCCAAGATCACGTAAAACTTCCCGATAAAGCCTGCCGTAGCGGGGATGCCGGCCAATGAGAGCAGCATCGCAGTGAGAATGGAGCTGATGTAGGGTCGCCGCCAGAACAAGCCCCGATAATCTTCAAGCTGATCGGCGTCACCTTCGTTATTGAAGGGGCTGGACAAGAGGGTCACAACCCCGAGCACGCCGAGGGTGGTCACCACGTAGGTCAGGATGTATACCCCGACGGCCTCAACCGCAAACGCGCCTGCCGAAATGAGCGCCACCAGGCAGTAGCCAAAGTGTGCGATGGATGAATACGCCAGCATGCGCTTCACGTTGTTCTGGAGCAGCGCCAGGATATTGCCGACCACCATCGATAGGGCCGCCAGCACCGAGAGCACCATGATCAGATTTGTGCTTTCGTAGACTTGGCCCTCGATGAAGAATCGCAGCAGGACGGCAAACACGGCAGTCTTGCTGGCCGTGGCCAGGAAGGAGGTCACCGGCGCTGGGGCAGCCTGATACACATCCGGCGTCCACAGGTGGAATGGCACCACTGAGAGTTTGAAACCGATGGCGACCACGATCATCGCTGCGCCTAGTCCCATGATGCCGTTGGCATTTCCAGCCTGGGCAAAATGCTGGCCGATCTTGGTAAAGCCCATATCACCGACCTGGGAGTAGATCAGTGCCATGCCAAACAGTAGGAAGGCGGAGGCGGCAGCAGACAGAATCAGATACTTGAGCCCGCCTTCGAGTGCACCCCGAGACTGGGTAGGGTAAGCGATCATGGCGTAGAGCGGAATCGACAACAGCTCAAGTCCGATGAAGAAGCTCGCAAAGTGGCAACTGGAAACCATCACCATGCCACCTAAGGCAGCAAGGCCGAGAAGGAGATACATCTCTTCTTTGTTGCCCTTGTATCCCTCCAGATAGCCATGCGAAAGCGTGGCGCAGGCCAGCGTGCACACGCTGATGATTCCGCAATAAAAGAGTGCGTAATTGTCGATCAGCAACAGCGGAGTAACCTGCAGCGGCAGGATCTTGGGCACCGTATCGGGGATATAGACCGGGCCGAAGAACAGTACTGCCACGGCAATCCAAGCCAG
>JBFJJV010000046.1:0-19680 GCA_041635265.1 Panacagrimonas sp. | reverse complement strand
CACCATTCCAGCTGTCCGTGGTGCCCTTGGCCAGATGCTCGAGAATGCGTTGCGCAATTTCCCGGTCCGAGCTGAGCTGAGTCGCGGACAATTGCACGTTCACCTATCGACTCTGACTATGGCTCGCGTCGCTCATTGTCCTTGCCAGGCTTGGCTTCGCCTGCGGCCAGCGAGTCCAGCACCTTTCCTTCCTTGCAGAACTCGGGCAACTCATACTTCATGGTTTCCATCTCCGGCATCCGCTCGTCCATGGCGTGCAAGACCTTGCAGACCTGCACCAGGCGTTCATCGAGTTTGTCGATGTGCTCTGCCAATCCGGCAAAGGCATTGGCGACGGGGTCGCTCATGTCGCGAGACAGACCGTAGGCATCGAAGCCCAGTTTCTTGGCCGCAGCGCTGAGTGCTGGTGAGGGCTCCCTGGGCTCCGTGGCCACCACGCGGGCAGGAACACCGACGACAGTGGCACCCGCCGGAACTTCTTTTACCACTACCGAGTTTGAACCGACTCGGGCGCCCTCGCCGACTAGAAATGGTCCGAGCACTTTGGCACCGGCACCAACAACCACGTTGTCGCCTAGTGTGGGATGCCGCTTGCCCTTGTCCCAGGCGACACCGCCGAGTGTCACGCCGTGGTAGAGGGTGACGTCATCACCGATTTCGGCTGTCTCGCCGATCACCACACCCATGCCGTGGTCGATGAAGAGTCGACGACCGATACGGGCACCGGGGTGAATCTCGATTCCGGTGATCCAGCGCGCCAGATGGGAGTTCAGGCGCGCGAGCCAACGCAGGTTTTGATTCCACAACCAATGACTGATGCGATGACCCCATACCGCGTGCAATCCTGGGTAGCAGGTGAGCACTTCCCACACAGTCCGCGCCGCAGGGTCGCGGGCAAATACGCTACGGATGTCTTCACGAATTCGCGACAACATGGCTCTGGCCTGGATAAATATGCGGGCCATTTTAGCGCGCCCGGGATTTATGGCGTCAGGACGTCTCTGGAGCACTCCGGATGAGGTTGAGCGGGCTGAATCCTGATGACTTCAGGCCCTCACTGCAAACACCCCTCCGGGGCGGAGAGACGGCACTTTCCCTCAGATCAAAAAGCGTATTGGTAACTCGCATTGAGTGTCTGCTGAACTTCGAGCTGAGGTCCATCGAGGTTCTGATAGACCGGCTCCAGCCACTCGATAGACAGCCGGTGTCCCTGCATGGCACCTGAGGCCGCCAGATTGATGCCGAGGCCCACATCGACGCGTTCGCCGCCCTGCCGGCCGGGATCTGCGGTCTGCACCGGGAGCCGGATCAGATCATCGGCACCATCTATTCCGGCCTTGTTCTCACCCCGAACGCGCAGCGAGAAGCTGGCGAAGGAGAGCGGCTGAACGCTGCCCCAGACACTGACTGCGTGCAGATCACCTTGTGAATAGTCCTCATTATTGCGCCCCAGTCGAATCTGTCCCGCGTACTGGGCGCCCCAGCCCCAGCGACCTGTATGACCCACATAGGTCAGCCCCGGCAGCAGATCATAGGTGCCGCTTCCGATCTGCATGGGATAGGGCAGGCGCGGAGTCGGTGTCGTACCCATGGGGGTCAGTATCTGGTCTTTTCTCTGAATGGAGCCTGTTGGCAGGCTCATGCCGAAGCTTGCGTGCGTGCTGCGCCCCGGAGCGTGATCCAATGCAAACAAGCCTCGTACCGTGATATCTCCCAGGCCGCTGGACTGTGTCTGGAATGTGCCGAGCCGCGCGCTTCCTGTCCCGCCCTGAAAAGTGATGTGATTCATTGTGCGTGTGGCATAGGGCACCATCAGCATCAGGGTGAAATGATTGTTAGGGGCATACATGCCACCCAGCATATGCATCTCCATACGCATATCAGTGGGGACCACGCGCAGCGTCGGTGGCTGCATCGGTTGCCCCGCAAAACGATTCGGCACGGTGGTGGCAATCGCCTCGGGCGAGACATGGCCTTCCCCGATCAGGTTGCCCTGCATCAGCATGTTCATGTAGCGATAGGACGTCATCCACTCGCCGGTCTGGTGAATATGATCCGCCATGACGCCCGCCGGGGCATGACGATCAGGCCGAACCGAGGAATGTGAATGCTGTGCCCAGGCGACGGTGCTGGACAGAACCGCGAACAATCCGCCAAGGGCGGTCTTGAAGGCAGGGCGATTTCTCATTGTGACTCCAACTGTTAAAAAAATTATCAAACGAACTTCTGTGTCTGTTCAAACGCATATCCGCGTAAATCAAGACCTGCCGCTTGCGCCAGTGCTTTGCGACAAAGGCGAGTTTGCACCCGCACTACCTCGAGACGAGTCGTATCGAACTAAATCCGAGTGAATTGCCAAGCCAGCTAATTACCTACCTTCGGCTCTGCAGAAATTTTTTGGGCAGCGATCCTTTCCGTTTCCCCGATTTTCTCCTGTGAGTCGGGCCGGTCAATGGCTGCAGAGTCGATCCCTTCAGCTGTCAGCACAAGGCCTTCATCTGCAGACGTTTCCGTATGAGCAAACTCTATCGGATGGGAACTCTGGATGGCTTCCGAAACCAGCGGTGTTTTGTTTTTGCTCGAGAATTTCTCCAGGCCATGGCGCACCGAGCGCGCCACACCTTTACCGAAACCATAAGCGTTGCGAGAAATTCTCTGGATCCCCTCGATATGACGGTCAGCGCGATCCAGCCGCCTTGCCTCTGCCATATTGGTTTCAATGTGCAAGAGCCGTTCACGCATCGCGCGAAGGCGCAGCTCGGCCAGGACGCTATACCAAGTCAGGCCCAAGGAGACCAAAAGAAAAAATAGCGTGACGGTCAGGAATGAAGCCACCTAGTAGGCCTTGAGTTCTGCCACGACGCCGTAATTCTTTAACTCCCGCTGGATCTGTTTGACCGCTTCGCGAGCGACAATGCGACGAATCGTTGATGGCGTGATGCGGCCGGCGATGCCAGCCAGCCATACTTTGTTGATCGCCAACTGCATGGGATTGAGGATGTGCAGCGAAATCAGCACGGTGCCCTCCTGTGCTTGCTGTCGCAGGCTGTAGGGGACCGGTGGCGCGCTGTCTAGTTCATGGCATCGCGCCCTCAACTCTGCCATTTCGCGACGCATCAGCACAGCACGCCATGACAGGGCCGCGAGCAAGCCCAGATTGATTGTCAAAATGATGGCGATGACAGTGTTCATGGTCGTTTAACTCGATGATTTGGTGCGCTTGTCGCGGCGCTTGGGTGCTTCCACCGAACTGAGAATGCCACGAAGAATATTCAACTCATTGAGATCCGGGTTGGCGCGGCTGACTAATTGGCGCAGGCGACGCATCAGCAGGCGTGGGTTATTCGGGTCAAGGAAACCCGTTTCAAGCAAGACGCGTTCGAGATGCTCGTAAAAGTCCTCGCCCTGCTGGTGGGTCGGCACGACAAATCTGGGATTCCCTTCTTTGGCCGATACCCGTGGCGGCGACACCACAATCTTGCGCAACTCCCAGGCATAGATCTGGACCGCGGCTGCCAGATTCAGCGAGCTGTACTGCGCACTGGATGGAATCATGGTGTGGACATGACATAGCTCCAGTTCGTCATTGCTCAGCCCGGTGCGTTCATTGCCGAAAACCAGAGCAACTTCTGCACTATGTGCAGACTCGATCAAATTCGCTGCTGCCTCGGGCGGTGGGAGTGGCTCGTCGCCCAGATGACGTGGTCTGGCCGAGGTGGCAAAAACGCGCCCGCAATCAGAGACCGCCTGCGCCAGGGTATCCACCACGACGGCCGATTCGAGCACGCTTTCCGCGCCCACGGCGCGCGAAGTTGCCTGTTCATCCGGGAAAAGGCGCGGCGCCACCAAAGTGAGCCTGGTCAGGCCCATATTGAGCATGGCACGCGCCACGGCCCCGATATTTCCGGGGTGCGAAGTCCGTACCAGCACGATGCGAATGCGGCTAAGTCCCACTTCCTTCCCTGTTTTCTCTCTATTGCTCATAACTGAATTTGTCGCACTGCATTAAACTGTCCGGATGCATCCATTAATCAATATTGCCGTGTCTGCTGCGCGCAGCGCGGGAAATCACATCATGCGCAACCTCGACCGCGTGCCGCAGCTTCAAGTGGACCGCAAGGGTCGCAATGATTTTGTCACGCAGGTCGATCTCGCTGCTGAGCGCGAGATCATCCAGACCATCCATCGCGCCTACCCTCAGCACGCCATTCTGGGCGAGGAAGGCGGCATGATCGGTGAAAATGAAGTGGTCTGGATTGTTGATCCGCTGGACGGCACCACCAATTTCTTGCATCAACTGCCTCACTTTGCGGTATCGATCGGGATTCAGGTCAAGGGACGCATGGAACACGGTGTGGTTTATGCCCCCTGCACGCAGGATCTATATATCGGCAGCCGGGGTGTAGGCGCCACCCTGAACAATCGCAAAATCCGCGTCAGTGGCTGCAAAGAAATGGATGAATCCCTGGTGGGCACTGGCGTACCGCTGCGCGAGGGCACTCTTGAAACCTACGCGCCCATGCTCAAGAACATCGTGGCCAATACGGCCGGGATTCGCCGTGCGGGCTCGGCTGCGCTGGATTTGGCCTATGTCGCCTCCGGTCGCCTCGATGCTTTCTGGGAACTTGATCTCAAGCCTTGGGATATTGCCGCAGGCATGGTACTGGTCGAAGAAGCAGGTGGTTTCATCACAGAAGTGCACGGTCGAAAAGACGTGCTCAACACTGGCAATATTCTGGCGGCGACGCCGAAGCTTCATCCTGCTCTGGAACAACTGCTGCGGAATAGCAGCCAGGGGTTTGTCGCAAGTAGCTAGCGCTTTTGCAGTGCCCAGGCAGACTCGTAACCCATTTCTGCCTTCAGGACGCCAACCAGATGCTGCGCCTCGCGACCACTGCCGATGCCTTCCAAAACAATGCGGTAAGACATGCGACCGCGCACTTTCTCAGCGCGGATCGACGCCGGATGCCCTTGTGCAATGAGATGCTCCATGTGCTTGTTTGCATTCTCCCGGTTCGACAGCGTCATGACGTTGATGATCCATTCAGATCCGCCCTGAACAAAGGGCCTGGTCGGCACACCGAAGGCTTCGGTCCTTGGAACGGCACCTGTCTCACCCCCTTTGGCAGGGGCTATCCTTGTCAGCGCCGTGCTCGGAGCAAGCTTAGTCGGCCGTCTCAGCAAAGCCTGCTCTTCTGGTTGCGCCACTAGGGTGGCACTGCCTCGGCTCAATTCGATTTCGGCATCAGAGCTCGGTCGCTTATGCAACAGCGCGGACCACTGCTTCGCATTCAAGCTGTCGACCTCGGGTGCGTAGCCTGCGCGGAGTATCAAACAATGGCCCGGTTCAAGTCTTTTTCGGAAGCCCTCCCCGCTCAACTCAATCTCGCCGACAACATTACACACCGCGCCGCGCCGGCCCCGGCTTCTGAAGAGATGCTCTCCACTGCTGACATTAGCCGTCCACGCACCTACGGAGATAAGCAGCGGCCAATCCTTTGTTGCCGGCGATGGGCGCTGCCAACGCAGATGCAGCGCACCGCTGTTGACCCGAAGGGTGGTACTCAGATCAGCGGCCCAGCTTGAAGACGGCAGTTTTTCCAGGACCAAAGCCCCATAGCGGCCCGTGGACACAAAATCGAGGTGGCCGAAGCGGCCCAAGCGCAGACTCGCCCGGCCATTCTGTTTCGCCAGCAAGCGTTCCTTGCTCAGCAAGGCAATACCGGACCTCAGGGTCTCGATTTTCCCGTCACGGAGCACCCCCACATCGCCGTAGACGGACATGATCTGCATTACGCGAATAGGTGAGTCGTCATAACCCTTGGGGATTTTCGCCTGCGCAGCGCCAAACGGAAAATGGGCGATGAGCAAGGCAATGCAAAGGCCGGGCAGCAGTTGGTGGGGGTGTTTAATTTTCATTGAAAATTTGTCACTTCTGGTCAGCTATTGGCATTCGGGCCAGCTGCCGAAAGCTCAGCGCAGGCCTCATCAAGGCAGCGCAGACCCTCTGCTGCCTCAGCCTCGGTGAGCAGCAAGGAGGGTGCCAGACGCATCACATCCGGCCCCGCCACCAGCACCCACAGACCGTGCCGCATGGAGGCTGCCATGACATCGCGGGCCTTGCCCTGCCAAGCCGGGCTCATGGGCGCGCCGAGCAAAAGCCCCATTCCGCGCGCCTGCTCAAACACGCCATGCCGCTCCGAAATACTGTGAATCCCCTGTCTAATTTGTTCCCCCCGTTGCGCGACATTCTTCAGCGTTTCCGGCTTGGAGATTTCGTTGACCGCCGCCAGCGCCACTGAACTGGCCAGGGCATTACCGCCATAAGTGGAGCCGTGCGTGCCAAAACCCAGGCTCAAGGCGATCTCATCGCTCGTGAGCATGGCGGCAACCGGGAATCCGCCGCCGAGGCCCTTGGCCGTGGTGAGAATGTCAGGTGTGACACCCAGCTGCTCATGAGCAAAGAAAGTGCCGCTACGACCGTTGCCGGTCTGAACTTCGTCGTAGATCAACAATGCATTGTGCTTGTCGCACAATGCTCGCACGCCGCGGGCAAATTCCTGTGTCGCCGGGGTGACGCCACCCTCACCCTGCACCGGCTCCATTACGACGGCGCAGGTCCTGTCGGAGATCAGCGATTCCAGGGCGGACAGATCATTGAACGGTGCATGCCGGATGCCGCCAGGCAGTGGCTCGAATCCCTGCGTGTACTTTTCCTGACCGCCGACACAGACCGCGAACAAGGTTCGCCCGTGGAAGCCGTTGTAGAAGGAAATAATCTCGCGCTTGTCCTGCGGATAATGTAGCGAGGCATGTTTGCGGGCGAGCTTGAACGCCGCCTCATTGGCCTCCGAGCCAGAGTTTGCAAGAAAAACGCGATCGGCAAAGGTCAGCTCTGTAAGTCGCTTGGCAAGACGCAAGGCCGGCTCGTTCGTCATCACATTCGAAACGTGCCAGAGCTTGCTGGCCTGCTCATTGAGAGCGGCGAGCAGTGCAGGATGACAATGACCCAGACCCGTGACGGCAATGCCGCAGGCAAAATCGAGATACTCCCGCCCCTGCTGATCCCAGATGCGGGCACCCGCTCCGCGTACCGGCACGACGTCCAGCGGCGAATAATTTGGGACCATGACCTGATCGAAGGTCTTCCTGGAGACCGTGGCCTCCGAAAGCATCTCGTTGTTCATCTGCAATTTCTGTTTTAGATCGAGCGCTCAGTCTATCTAGTATCAGACAAAGGCTTTCCAAACGCTCGATAAAAATGGGCGGGAATAATACCGGATCAGAAGATGCCACAAGCAGCTGGAAGGCCCGCGATCAGTCGAAACAAAAAAGGCGGGCTGATATGGCTATCAGCCCGCCTCAGATCAAACTGCTACAGGGCTGACTATTGGACGCGCTCCAGCAGCGTGGCCACACCCTGCCCCATGCCGATGCACATGGTGGCGATACCGAACTGGGCATTTTTTTCGTTGAGCACGTGGGCCAGTGCACCGGTGATTCGCGCGCCGGAGCAGCCCAGGGGATGCCCTAATGAGATGGCGCCGCCCTTGATATTGATGCGATCCATGCGATCACCCAGCTTGAGATCCTTGATCACCGCCAGTGATTGCGCAGCAAAGGCCTCATTGAGCTCGAAGTAGTCGATGTCCTTGATGTCCATCCCGGCTTTCTGCAGCACTTTCTGCGTCGCCGGCACCGGGCCGATGCCCATGATTGCGGGATTGCAGCCCGAAGCTGCGGTGGCGACGATCCTGGCCAGCGGCTTGAGACCCAGAGATTTGGCCTTGTCGGCGCTCATGACCAGCACACAGCTGGCACCGTCCGAGATCGCTGAGCTATTGCCCGCGGTGACCGAGCCTGTCGGCGAAAAGGCCGGACGTAGTTTGCCCAGATCCTCGATATTTGCATCGCGGCGAACCACCTCGTCGAAGTCCACCAGAATCGGCGCACCATCGGCGTCGTGACCTTCAATACCGACCATCTCGTTCTTGAACTGACCGCTGTCGTAAGCATCGCGCGAACGCTGATGTGATGCGAGCGCAAACTCGTCCTGTGATTTGCGATCAATCTGATGCGTCTGCGTCAGCATCTCTGCCGTCAGCCCCATCATCGCCGAAGCCTTGGCGGTGTTGACCGACATTTCCGGTGCGCCGTCAAAACCGTGGGTCATTGGCACGTGCCCCATATGCTCGACACCGCCACACAGATATACGTCACCGTCACCTGCCCGAATATTTGCAGCAGCAATGTGGATAGCGGTCATGCTGGAACCACACAGACGGTTCACCGTTTGACCCGGCACCGTGATCGGCAGGCCAGCCAGCAGACCGGCATTACGCGCGATGTTGAAGCCCTGCTCGAGGGTCTGAATCACGCAGCCCCAGATCACATCCTCAATGTCGGCCGGCTTCAAGGCGCCATTGCGTCTGAGTATTTCCTTCATCAAGGTCGCCGAAAGCACCTCGGCGCGCACATTGCGGAAGACCCCGCCTCTGGAACGGCCCATGGGACTTCTGATTGCATCAACAATGACAGCGTCAGTCATTTGAATCTCCGAAATTGGCTTGCAGCTTTAACTTCTGAATTGGGTTTGATCGTTTATGTACGAGCGGATCAGCCGTAATACTTCTCGCCTTTGGCTGCCATCTCTTTCATGCGGTCTGTGGGCTCATACAATTTCCCGAGCGCCTCATACTTCCGGCAGGCCTCGATCACATTCTTCATGCCCAGCGTGTCGCAGTATTTCAGCGCACCACCCCGGAACGGCGGGAAACCGATGCCCAGAATCAAGCCCATATCCGCCTCATTGGCCGACGCCACGATGCCATCCTCGATGCAGCGCGCGGTTTCGATGATCATTGGCAGCATCATGCGCTCAACGATTTCGTCCTCGTCCATATCGCGCGTGCCCTTGGGCTGCACTTCCTTCAGCATTTCGTAGGTCTGCGGATCGGGTGTCTTCTTGGGACGGCCCTTGGGATCGGTCTCATATTTGTAGAAACCCACCCCATTCTTCTGACCAAAGCGCTTGGCCTCATACATGATGTCGATCGCGGTACGCTTGGTGCGCGCCATACGATCCGGATAGCCCTCCGCGAGCACCTCCCCGACGTGATGGGAGGTGTCGATGCCGACCACATCTTCCAGATAGGCCGGGCCCATGGGCCAACCGAAGCCTTCCATCACCTTGTCCATCTTGACGAAATCAGCGCCCGCATTGATCGCAAACTCCCAGCCCGCGAAGTAGGGAAACAGGATGCGATTAACCAGGAAGCCGGGGCAGTTTTTCACCACGATGGGCGTCTTGCCCATGGAGGTGGCGTAGTTGGCGATGGTGGCAATGGCTTCCTTGGACGTCTTGGGACCGTAGATCACTTCGACCAGCGGCATGCGATGGACCGGGTTGAAGAAATGCATTCCCAGGAAATTCTCCGGCCGCTTCATCACGGTGGACAATTCCTCGATAGAGATCGACGAGGTGTTGGAGGCAATGATGGCTTCCGGCTTGACCAGCCCTTCTACTTCGGCCAGTACGCTTTTCTTGATCTTCGGATTTTCGACCACCGCTTCGACCACCAAGTCGACACCGCCGAAATCACCGTAATTGAGCGTCGGGCGAATGGCAGCAAGCACCTTGCCTGCCTTTTCAGGGGTCTTCTTGCCGCGTGACACATCTTTGGCCAGCAGTTTGTTGGCCTCACCCATGCCGAGCTGCAACTGCGCCTCGGCAATGTCCTTCATGATGATCGGCGTGCCTTTGGACGCGCTGACAAAGGCAATTCCGCCGCCCATGATACCTGCACCCAAAACCGCGGCCTGTTCGATCGGTTTGGATGCCTTGGAATAACCTTTGGCCAGTTTCTTGAGAATCTGGTCGTTCAGAAACAACCCCACCAGCGCATCTGCCTGGGTGGTCTTGGCCAGCTTTGCGAAGGTCTGCCCTTCGATTTTGAGCGCCTCATCGCGCGACTTGGAGGCGGCTTTCTGAATCGCCTTGACGGCCAGAATCGGTGCCGGATAGTGCTTTCCGGCTTTGCCGGCGATGAAGCCCTTGGCAGTTTCAAACACCATCATCGATTCCATCGGCCCCAGTTGCAGCGGGCCCATCTTCTGCGCGCGACGCGCTTTCCAGTCAAAACGACCGGCATCGGCCTTCATGATCAAGCCAATCGCCACTTCGCGCAGCTTGTCAGATGCGACTACGGCGTCAACTGCATGCACCTTTAGTGCGGCATCAGACTTGCGCGGTGAGCCATCGGCAATCCACTCGATCGCATTATCCGCACCGATCAGACGCGGGCAGCGCACGGTGCCGCCAAAGCCGGGAATGATGCCGAGCTTGACCTCAGGAAAGCCCACCTGAGCCTCCGAGGCCATCACGCGATAATCCGTCGCCAGGCACATCTCGAATCCGCCGCCCAGCGCGAGTCCACTGATGGCCGTCACCGTGGGATAGGGCAGATCCTCAATCGCATTGAAGGCCTGGTTGGCCTCCAGAGTCCACTGGGCAATCTCTTCCTCAGGCTTGTCGAAGATGGCACCAAACTCGGTGATGTCCGCACCAACAATGAACACGCTCTTAGCCGAACTTACCAGTAAGCCCTTGATATTTTTAGCTTTGGCTAGCACTGCCGCTGCGTCCTTGAGCTCCTGAACAGTCGCAGCGTCAAATTTGTTGATCGGCATGCCTTCGCGGTCAAAAATCAACTCGGCGTATTGCCCTTCTTTATTTATCGATACTTTCAGTGACTTGCCTTGATACATGAAGACTCTTCCTCAATTGATTCCGGCTTAAAACGGGATGCGCCGCGCGCTGCGGACTAGCGCCCACGTCGGCGATGACGGCATACGGTATAGAACGGTGTCGATCATAGCGCCGCCAGCCGAAGCGGGTAAACATCCCGACCGACAGGCCCCGACGTCTCTGAAAGCACTTGAATTTTCCTTAAGTCACTAAATTGACAGGCACTTCTACCCCAACCTATGCTCGATTGACTAGGAAAAAACTTCCGGGGAATCCAGTGGCGAACAAGGTCAAGCTTGAACAGCTCAAATCACATGTCGAACGGCTTCGCCGCGACTCCGTAGACGTGGTCAGCAGTGCCAGCCGCATCGTGCTCGAGGGCGTTCAGAAACTCGCTGAGCAGGAACTCAAGGCGCTCAACGACTACTACAAGAGCGCCGTAAAATCGGCGAAAAACAACAAAGGATCAAAAACTTACAAGGATTTGGCCAATCAGCAGATCGATCTTCTGCAGGAGACGGTGCAAACCGTGATCGGCCACGCTAGAGACTCGCTCAGCATCATCAGCGAAACCCGTGAGGAACTCCATCGGCTCACTGCCGAGGGGAGCCATCCCGCCAGTGCCGGGGCGCTGGCCAAGGTCACCGAACCCGCACAGCAGGCGATCAAGGAAATGAAGGCTGCGGCCAGCAAAGCGCAGAAATCCGCAGCGAAGGCGGCCAGAGAGATCCGCAAAAACCTGAACAAAGAGTTGGCCACGGCCGAGAACAAAGGTAGGTCAGCCGCTAAGGAAGGGGGCAAAGAGATTCGCAGGGCCGTCAAGAAAACGCGCAAGCGTCTGGACACTGTGCTCGACGTAAAGCCTCCCCGCATTGTCAAAAAAACGGTCACCTCCCGTCCTTCATCGACGTCCAGAGCTGCACGGGCTGCCGCAAGGAAAAAGACCTAGTCACACTGAATCAAGCCTCATTCCAGTTTTTCGGGGAATGCGGTTATGGTGCCGTCCACCACAATCTACGTTTACAGGACTGATCCCACGGCTCTATGCCCGCTTCCGGTATCCCACTCTCGATCGAACTCAGCACCAACGCCTGTCGCCTGCTGGCCGATGCCAGTCGGCTTCGGCTGCTTCTGCTGCTTGAAGTACACAGCCTCTCGGCCAACGAACTGACCGAAATTACCGGCCTTGCGCAGAGTCGGGTGTCCACCCACCTGACCCGACTCAAAAAAGCAGGCCTGATCCGCGACCAACGCAATGGCGGCGCAGCCCTGTATTCAGCTGACGCCGATGCGCTGGACCCGGCGGGCGCTATCTGGGGCCTATTGCGCCCGAATCTGGAGGATGCACAGGTTCGGCTTGACCGCGAACGCGCCGATCAAGTCGTCCGCAGCCGCGCACGATCCAGTACCTGGGCCGAATCCGTGGCCGGGCATATGGAGCAGCACTATTCACCAGGCCGTAGCTGGGAGGCAACTTCCCGTGCACTGATGACGCTGCTGAGCCTGGGTGATGTGCTGGATCTGGCTTCAGGCGACGGCGTTTTTGCCGGTCTGATTGCCCCGCATGCAAAGACCGTCACCTGCGTTGATGTCAGCCCGGCCGTCCTCGAGGCCGCCCAGACGCGTCTGGCGCAGGTCCGCAACGTCGCTTTCCACGAAGGGGATATGCATGAACTGCCCTTTGCTGATGCCAGCTTTGATCACGTCTTCGGCATGCATGCGCTCAGTTTCAGCAGCAGGGCCGACAAATTGCTCAATGAGGCCAGACGCCTGCTCCGTCCCGGCGGTCGACTGGTGCTGGCGGTGTTGCGCAAGCATGACCATCAGGAAACCATGCGCGCGTTTGATCATGTGAATCTCGGCTTTGAGGAGTCTGAGCTGAACACGCTGCTTGGCAATGCGGGCTTCGACGTCAGCGAGTGCAGGGTCACTTCTCGTGAGAGCCGCCCCCCTTACTTTGAAGTGATCTCGGCGATGGCGGTCAGGGCACCGAAATAAAGCATTAGTTGTCGGGCAAATCTGCGCTCCAGATCAAATCGGACTTTCCCGCGATGACCCTGAGCCGATCTATGTGCGCGGCGAGTTCTTTCTGATCTGCGCGCAACACCGGCAAGGGCTTGCGCTCGCCTCCGAAGTGCTCCGACCATGAAAATCGCTTGCCGCCCGCGCTGGTGCCCTGCTGCGCGTCCAGAGTCAGCGCGGACTGGCCGCCAGTCATGGCCAGGTACACGTCGGCCAGAAGCTGCGCATCCAGTAGCGCACCGTGCATTTCACGGTGCGAATTGTCGACCGCGTAGCGCTTGCAAAGTGCGTCCAGGCTGGCTTTTTGCCCCGGATGAAGTTTGCGCGCCATTTTCACGGTATCGGTGATACGGCAGGCCTTAGCCAAGGGGCGACCTATGTTGCAACGTTTGAATTCGGCGTCCAGAAAGCCAAGGTCAAACGCGGCGTTATGAATTATCAGCTCATCTCCGCCCACCCACTCCCACAAATCCTGCGCCACCTCGGCGAAAGTCGGCTTGTCTGCCAGAAACTCGTTGGTAATGCCATGAACATCGATTGCGCCCTGATCAATCTCGCGTTCTGGATTCACAAATCTGTGGAAATGATTGCCGCTGTGGCGCCGATTAAGCAACTCAATGCAGCCGATTTCGATAATGCGATGTCCCTGCTCTACCGCAAGGCCGGTGGTCTCGGTATCCAGCACGATTTGTCGCATTTAGTTCGCCGTCGTCTTGATGTCATACGCTGATATGAATCTTAGCTCGAAGTAGATTGCAGCGTGCTCGTTGAATAATCTGGATCAAAATGAGGGAGCCAATCGGTTCACCTGCTCATCCCGCCGGTCGCGCAGCCCGGAAGTCAAGAAGAAAAGCCCGTGCTTAAGTCCTTAGGAGAAGCAATCCTGTTTGTCAGCCTGCTGTCCTGCGCCGCCTCGAGCACCGGCAGTGGCAGCGGTTTTGGGAGCAGCGGCGACAGAAACGCGCGCAGCGCTGATCTTGGCGAGAAAGCGCGACGGCCCGCCCCGGGCAGCGACTA
The DNA here is from genome assembly GCA_041635265.1 of Panacagrimonas sp. GTDB lineage: Bacteria > Pseudomonadota > Gammaproteobacteria > Nevskiales > Nevskiaceae > Panacagrimonas. Next base: position 5,894 of record JBFJJV010000046.1, on the reverse strand, counting down.
AAGGAAAAAACGCGGGAACGACAATGCCTACGATCAGGGGCAGGCACTTCTGGCCAAAAAAGTGAAAGCGCATCGAAATCTCAGCGTCTGTATCCACGTCGACGGTGAATTGATCACGCTGACCCGAACAACTTCTGCAGGGCTAAAAAACTTTAAGCGACGCAGTGCCTTGGCAAAAGCGATGCACGACTGCGGTCGCAGCAGCAGCCCCGCCCTGAGCAGCGTCATGTCTGACGAAGACGTCAACGCGCTGGCATATTTTCTGGATCGTCGACTGGCGCTGGACCTGACTCCGGATACGGAAGAGTGATTTCTCAGCACTGAGCTGGCCCCTCGCCCATCCGGCTAGCCATGAAACGACCGCAGCCCCTTACAGCTGCTCAATGCCCTGGTTGGCCAGCGTGTCCGCCATCTCATTGCCTTCATCGCCGGCGTGGCCCTTGACCCAGCGCCAATCGACTTGATGACGACCTCGCGCGGCATCCAGACGCTGCCACAGGTCCACATTCTTCACTGGTTTTTTACTGGCCGTCTTCCAGCCCTTTCGCTTCCAACCGGGCATCCATTCTGTGATGCCCTTCATGACGTAGGTCGAATCAGTAAACAAGGTGACCTGACAGCTCTGGCTCAAAGACTCAAGCGCGCTGATCGCCGCCATCAATTCCATGCGGTTGTTCGTGGTATCTGCTTCTCCGCCGCAGAGCTTTTTCTCGTGCCCATTCCAGCGCAGCCAAGCACCCCAGCCGCCGGGACCAGGATTGCCCTTGCAGGCGCCATCCGTGTACGCAATCACTTCCTTCACGCCGCTGAGGCGGGATCAGAGGGTCCGCCGCGACGCGCTGTCGGGGTAGCCACCCCGACCAGGGGTCGTACCTGCGCGCGTTGAACTTTGCCGATTAAATTCATCGGCAGCACCCGCTTCTTGGCCGACACCAGATAAGCCTCAGAGAAAGGTCTGGCCAGGCTGCCCAGATTCCAGGCATCGCCATCGGAGCGCGGTTTGTTCCATGGAAAACCGATGCTGAAGCGGCGAATCTCGATGACCTCCAGATCCAGCAATTCCAGCCAGTCACAGATACGGCCCACACTGTAAAACCGCGCGCCGTCAGGAAATGCCCGGTAACGCATACCCAGTCGCTCGCGCGTTCCCCAGATACCCCAGGGATTGAATCCCATCACATAGATTCGGCCACGATCGGTGAGCACTCGGTTGGCCTCACGCAGGACATTGTGCGGCGAGCGTGAAAACTCCAGACAGTGGGGGAGCACAACCGCATCGACAGTCTTATTGGCTACCGGCAGATGCTCTGCTTGCGCCAGCGCGGAGTCACCGCAGCCGGTAACCGAGCCGATGACCGCGTGGTGGCGCGTCTCGCAGCTGCTCAGCAGTTCTCCCTCCCTGCCCCAGGAGCCAATCTGCAACAAATGCCGCCCAAATATCTCCGGTAGCACGCGCCCAAGTTCCTGGCGCTCCAGCGCAAGCAATTGCTGCCCACGAGAGGAGTCCAGCCATTGGCCAAGCGACTGATGGCTAAACGGCCTGCCACTGCTTTGCTGATTTCGGCTCATAGCGGATTCCTCGACTTGCGCGACACCGCGCGCTTCTCATACGTGGCTCATTCTACTCATGGCGCTATCATCCGTGCGACAGTCGGGAAACCTGAATTCAAAGAGTCGCAAAATGGACAATTCGCTAGTTATTTCACCAATCCCCGCTTTTCAGGATAATTACTTCTGGTTACTCGTCCGTGGTGATGAAGCCGTCGTAGTGGACCCGGGTGACGCCGGGCCTGTCGAGGCAGAGCTGAGCAAGCGCCAACTGAAACTGAGCGCGATTCTGATCACGCATCACCATCCGGACCATATCGGCGGCCTGGACGCGCTCCTTTCAAAACATTCTGTGCCGGTCTACGGTCCCAAGGCAGAAAGCAAAACAATCCCGTTACTGAGTGTGGAACTGGTCGGAGGCGACACCCTTGAGGTGCTGGGCAAGACCTTCAAGGTCATAGAAGTCCCAGGCCATACGCTGGGCCACATCGCGTTTTTTGCCAAAGGCACCGATCTGGATTCGCCCATGCTGCTCTGTGGAGACACCCTGTTCTCCGCAGGCTGTGGCCGATTATTCGAAGGCACGCCAAAGCAGATGCACGCTTCGCTCAAACGACTGGCCGAACTACCCGGCGCCACTCAAGTGTATTGCACCCATGAATACACCATGGCGAATCTCGCTTTCGCGCACGCTGTAGAGCCTGAGAATCACGATCTCGCGCAGCACATCCAGAAGGTCAAGGGCCTGCGCGCCCGGGGCCTGCCCAGCCTGCCCACATCGATGGAGCTGGAATTACGGATAAACCCTTTTTTGCGGGTGGACCAACCGGCGGTCCGCGCCGCGGCATCGCGGCACGCGGATTCTGAACTGCATGAGCCGGTCGGCGTCTTTGCCAGCCTTCGAGCCTGGAAAGATAACTTCAAGGGCGCTGCGCTCTAGTTTTGCATTCCGCGAACTCAAGGCCACTCCGCTTGTCGGATCAGAAAGACGCTCTGCTCTGATGGTCATTCTGCCGGCATCGAGTTTGGCCGTACGATCACATAATCATTTGCTAAACTCGCCCGCTTCTGATTTGCCCCACCCATCATTGATGACTCTTCACCTCGGCTTTCGGGCCCTGAGAATTTTTTGTGCCCTTGCCCTGACGGTCGGCGTGGTGACGAGTGCCCCTGCACTGGAACCCGCTCCACCCGACGAAGAAGGGATTGAGCTGGACCAGGCCATTCAGGTGCTCAAGGAAGAAGCCACACTCCTGCAACGCGACGCAGACCTGGCAAGAGATGCCTTGCTTCATCCTCCAGAATCTCGCCTCTCAGTGTATTTGAGCAACAAGGTGCCCGGCCTACTGATCGAGGAAACTGTTCTGAGCGTCGACGGCACGGTTGCGGCCAAGCACGTGTACGACGAACTCGCCTCACGAGCGCTGCTCCAAAAAGGGGCTTTGCAGCGGATCGAACACCGCAATATCCAAAGTGGGCCACATCGACTGCGCCTCACTTACAAGGGAACGAACACCAAGGGGGAGCCGGTCTCAGGTAAATACGAGGCCGCATTCGGTAAAAGTCTGGATGCCAGCGAACTCGAAATACAGATCCTGCCCGGTGGCAGAAAGAGCCCGCCGACCCTCAAGCTCCGTGAATGGGCGGCAGCACCACAGTGAGCGCATTGATATCTAGCCGCTCCTGGATTTTCGCTGCGACCGTCATTGCTGCAATGAGCACGTCGAGTTCGGCACTGGCAGCAGATACCTATGTCCGTGGGTCCAATGAGGACCCGCGCATGCGCATGGCCCGCTATCACGGCGCCAATCAGCAATACTACAGCGCGATCTCCACCTTGCTGGAAGTCCAGCGCGAAGCGGGAAAGGACTTCAAACCGCCCAAAGAATATTGGGAAATGCTGGCGAATTACCAGCTCGCTTACGGTCTGCATGACCGAGCCGAAAAAACCTACAAAATCGTCCTTGATCGAGAGGAGCCTGATCCTGTCAAGAATGCGAAGTTCAAGCTGCGCCTGTCCGAGTTTGAATATCAGCGCGGTTATCTGGATTTGGCGCGCTCTTCCATGCTGCGGGCAAAAGAAGGACTGCCAAAAGCGCTGGACAACCAATGGAAAGAGCTTTTTTCACGCATCCTGATGGCTCAGGGGCGGTTCAATGAAGTGATCGATCTGCTCGATGAATTCAGAGATGACGCCGAAACCGAGATGTTTGTGCGCTACAACCTCGGCGTCGCCATGATCAAGAACGGTCAATTGCCCGCCGGGCGCAGTCTGCTAGATCGCGTCGGCCGGACAGGCGGCGACAGCGACGTCATTCGCAGCTTGCGAGACCGCGCTAATGTCACTCTGGGATGGCATTTCCTGCAGCAGCAGCTGGGCGGCTCTGCAAAACCCGTTCTCATGCGCGTTCGCAGTGAAGGTGCCTATGCCAACCGGGCGCTGCTCGGACTTGGATGGGCTGAACTGGCTCCCAGAGGTGAACGACAACTTCGTGGCAATGCCGTAGATGACGAGGGCCTCGATTCCTTCGGTTCGGTCTCCTCGCTTGGCGTCCTATTGCGCCGAGGCTATCTCGAAGACCCCTATGACCGGGCCGGCATTCACGGATTTCGCCGATCAAGGGTGGCCGACGATGTCAGCCTCAGCCTGCGTCGCGCATTGGTGCCCTGGATCGAGTTGATTGATCGAGACCCTCAGGATCCAGCAGTACAGGAAGCCTGGCTCGCCGTGCCGTTTGCGCTGGACCGGCTCGGGGCACATACCCAAGCCGTTAAATTTTACGAGCAGGCTGCCGGCCGCCTCGAAGACGCCTACAAACGAACGCTCAGAGCGATTCGATCCATTCGCGGCGGTCGCATGGTGGAAACCATCATCGTCAACGAGATTGACAGGGAAGCAGGCTGGGAGTGGGAGTTGCGCGATCTACCCGACGCACCTGAAACCTATTACCTGCAGACGCTGCTCGCTGAGCACCGGTTTGCTGAAACGCTGAAACAGTATCGCGATATTCGCCAAGTCTCCGCCAGCATGGGCGAGCTGCGCGCTTTGGTGAAGCAGATCGACGAATCGTCCAAAGCGTCTGATCGGCGCTCGGTGAGCGCCGACAAGCTGGTTCAAAGGGCACGGCAGGGCTATGAACCGAGCAGAGAGAAAATGGACCTCTCCCTGCGCCAGGCACAGCTGCTGGCATCGCCCGGAAGCTATGCCGCACCACTGAGAAAGCTGAATCTGACCCTCACTGGCCTGAAGCTCAGCGATATGCCTTCAAAATTTGACGGGGCTTACGAGCGTCTGATCAGCCTGAACAAACGAGGCGATAGCCTGATCGACCCCTTGCAATCAGCAGCGCAGGCGGCTGCGGCCCGGCTGCGCAAGATGGCCATCGATGAACTGGACGCGCAGAAGAAAAAAATCGACAACTATCTGGTTGAATCACGCTTCGCGCTGGCTCGGCTGTATGACAGCGCCATTCCCGACGCCGATCAGGACGAGTTTGAAATCGACGCAGAGGGCAATCAGATCCGCACGCCGCGCCTGCAGAGCGGCGAGTTCGAAATCGACAAGGAACAGTCCATTTCCGAGCAGTTACAGAAGCGCCGACCGCCACCGACCACGCGCGCTGAAGCACTCGAAGAAGAGGAGTTTGAGGTCAAGTGACGCAGCCCTCCTCTCAATTTATGCGCCGTGTCAGCGCGGTCTGCTTGCTGACTTCTTTGGCCGCATGCTCCGGCAATCCAAACAAGGACCCGGAAGCTCCGCCGATCAGGGACATCATCAAGAACCAAAAGCAGCCTGACGACAACAAACTGCCCATCATCACCTCAGAACCCATTGCTGCGGATCCTGACAAGGCGCTTGAGAACTATCGCAAACTCCTGGGCCTGAATGCTGACCCGGAAACCAAGGCTGAAGCACGACGCCGAATCGCCGACTTGCAGGTTCAGGTCGACGACATGGAGGGTGAAACCGATGAAAGTGAAAACCGCTTGAATCAGTCCGTCAGTCTGTACCAGCGTCTCCTCCAGGAGCGCCCGCTTGATCCACGCAATGATCGCCTGCTCTATCAGTTGGCGCGCGCCCAGCAGAATCAGGGCAACACCGACGAGGCGATCGCCACGCTCGATAAACTCACCAAGACCTACAAGGAATCACCGCTGGCCGGTGACGCCCATTTTCGCAGTGCAGACCTGCTCTATCGACAAGGCAAATATGGCGAAGCCGAAGAGCAGTTCAGCAAAGTCATGGATTACCAGGACCGCACGCCGTTTTTTGAGACTGCGCAATATATGCTGGGCTGGTCGCAATATCGCCAGTCCAAGTATGACGATGCGATCGCCACTTTCTT
>JBFJJV010000045.1:0-19707 GCA_041635265.1 Panacagrimonas sp. | reverse complement strand
TGACAGATTTTACTCCCACCGCCAGGTGAGAGAGGCATACACCCCGCGGACAACCTCCGGACGATCGGGCAACTCACCGAACTCTGGGTGTCGGCTGTCCAACAGGTTCTGGCCGGCCAGGAAGAGGTCGACGGTGGGCCGCATCTGCCATCTCAGGCCAAGATCGAGCTCCGTATAGGCCGGCACAGAGCCGTGCGCGAGTTCGTCTACATATCGAAGTTGACTCGTGGCCAGCCAGCGCGGTGCAATGTTCCAGGATGCAACAAGACCGGCTTGGTGTGCAGGGCTTGAGCCTTCAACGGTGCCTTCAGTTGTGAAATCAGCATTGCCTTGCGGGGGGTCAAGATCGATTTCCAGGTAGCTGTAATAGGCGTTCAGACTGAAATTCTTGTGCGGCCGCCAGCGGAGATTGGTTTCACCACCGTAGCCGACGCCTTTAAAACGATTTTCAAATCCGCTGGTGAATCCTGCGGATTCCCGGCTGCGCAAGTCGGAGTAGTCGTTAAAGAAGACGGCCAGCTCGAGCAAGAGCTCATCCGTGGCATTGCCGCGAATCCCCAGTTCGTAAGCAAGCAGCGTCTCGGATTCAAAATTAGGGCTCCCCAGAGGCAGAATTGTCCCCGGGGTGCAGCCCAGAATCGCGGCGAATTGGGCTGCGCAAAAAAGTGCAACATCGTGATCAAGCCGGGTCGGCGTGCGTACGGCACGCGCGATAGCGCCCCAGCCATACCAGCTTTGGTTGAACTCCCAGCCCAGGCGCAGCCCGGGCTGCCATTCTGTTCCCGAATAATCGTTGTGCTCGATTTTGCTGCCGAGGTCCAAAGTACCGCGGCCCGCTGCAAAGCTGATCCGGTCCTGAACAAAGCCGCTGAATTTGCGCGTGCTGCGATTCTGGGGAGCGAATATGACCACCGCGGGCGGCCCGGCGGTTTCGTCGGATGTGAACCTGAAGCCCGCACCGACTGTGAGCTGATGGCGGCCGATCGCCGCCAGATTGTGCTGCAATTCAAGGTCGAGCGTCTCACGCTCCTCCCCGTAAACACCGGGAATCTGCCGATCGTAGGTATCTAGGCTCAAGCGCGCACTAGTGTTTGCGCCCTCCATCCATTTGCGACTCCAGCCCAGAGCGGCGTTGCCACCCCTGACCTCAGTCGGACCATTTTGATCGCTGGAATCGCCCTGATAGATATCTGCGCTGCCGGTCATCTGCCCGCCATCGCTCAGGTTCCAGTCCGAGCGCAGCCCTCCCTGACGCAGCACCTGCCCATCGCTCGCCGGACGACCGCCCTCCAACTCGAGGGCTGATCTTTCCAAGGCTTTGGCATAGAAACGGACATGACCGTTTTTACCCACTTTTGCACCCGATCGGAACGAAGCGAAGCCTCGCTCCTGCGTGCCGCCACCGACGGTCAGCACCTGCCCTACGGTTTCACTCGCGGATCGGGTCACAATATTGATCACACCATTAACCGCATTTGCGCCCCAGACCGTTCCACCGGGGCCACGTATCACCTCAATGCGCTCGATATCCGGCAGATAGGTGTCTAACACGTCCCAGAATACGGTCGCGTTCAGCGGTGTATAGGCACTGCGTCCATCGATGACGACTTCCAGCTTGCCCGATGAAGACTGGTTAAAACCGCGAGAAGCCACCAAGTAGCTCTGCGCGTTGGTTTGTGCCACATGCAGGCCAGGCACTAATCGCAGGGCCTGCGCGATCGTCCGCGCGCCCGAGCGTCGAATATCTTCGGCAGTGAGCACGAAAACCGCTGCGGCGGCCTTGCCCAGAGGTTCAGCCCGTTTATTGACGCCCGTGACTTGCATGGACATCAAGTCTTCCAAGCTCATCTGCAACAGCTCATCGGAGGCCGTTGCAGGATATACCGCACATGCGAGCGAGGCCGATGCGAACAAAAAAGGCAAGAATCGCGGGCGTCGGCGATAATGTGACGTCAAGTGGCGAATTAAGCTCATCTTCGGGACACTCCCCACTCCAAGTGTTGATCTGACTGAGAGATACTAGCGCGAATGAAGCCCTTCTGGTCCATTAGCGGCGGCAAAGGTAGTAGCCGCCTGATGCGCGTCGCGATGCGCGGGAACCCTCAGTGCTGATCCGCACTCGCCTTTGGCTGCTTGCCCTGCTTCCGGTGCCTGTTCTGCTGTCTCTGGCTGTAAAGGTAATCGATAGCGAAGTGTCGCTACGACATGAGAGGCAAAATATCGTTCAACTCGTGCGGGCGGAAAATGCTGCGCACGCGCTGGCCCAGGCGCTTTACGCCAAACGGGACTACGAGTCTCGCACTGCCAGCATCAATGCGCGCGGCCTGGAAGCCTTGATGGCGGGCGGCCTGTCCGCCACCAATAGCGACGCGGATGACCTCGCCCGGCAACTGGACTCAAATGTTGATGCGTCCTTGAAGGCACTTGTCGACAACTTCAGCGGCGAGCAGAACACTCCAACCGCTCACGCGATCGAGCGCATTGTGAACGCGCGTCGCGCCATAAGCGCGCCACGCAACGGTCACAGCAATTTGCGTTCGGCACTCGCCCCCTATGAGGAAATACTGCAGCTGTTGGGTCATTTCGGCGACACGGCAGCGAACATCAGTGACAGCAGGAAAGGAATCAAGGGGCTGCGCGAACTCGCTGTTGCTGAACGATTACAGAACCAGTTGGCCTTGGAAAAAATATTCGTTCGGCACGCCATCATCACGCATACTTTTTCACCCGAAATAGCACGGGCATTTGCATCCAATCAGAGTGAGCTGGAGAAACGGCGCTACGAACTAGTCGAAATATTTGGCACCCGGCTCAGCGGGGACAGAATTGACGCCGCTATGAAACTGGCCGACGAGTCCGGGCGCAGTTCAGTACTCTCATCTCTGCAGGGTTTCACAGGCAGATTGGATCTATTGAACGCGCTAAATCAAGCTCTGGGCTTTGGCGGGCTGATTCATAGTTTCAAAGATTATCTAATGCGAGGCGAGCCGCGCTATCGCGTCCTCGCCAGCGCGCGCGCGGCAGCCGCGTTGGGCTTATTGTCTGAACTGGAACAAAATAGCGGCTTGAGCGCTGCTGAGCGAAGCGATGCAAAGACCATGCTCGCCGCAGTCCAGCGATTGAACGATCAACTGGCGCCGGTGAAGCAAGGGTGGGACAAACGTGAGGCGCCGGCCCAGATTGATCAACGACTTCGGGTCGACGATGAGAGCGCGATCGAGGCACTGACGCGCCTGTCTTCTGTCCGAACGAGCATCAGCGCCGAGGAGTGGATCGAGATTTCCGACGCCCTGAATCTGAGCGTGGAACAGACTCGCTCACAAATCGCATCGCAGCTCTCGGTGGAGGCGGGTCAGGCTGCGGCCCAGAGCGCACGCGCACTAGCCCTTACGACTTTTTCGGTGATCCTGACTTTGCTGCTATTGGCCTTCTTGGGCTGGCGGACATCAAGCCGAATGAATCGCGGCATCCGACTCTTGGTCAACGAATTCGAACATGCGGCGCGCAGCGGCGATATATCCCTCCCACAACTGATCGATGGACACGATGAGCTGGCTCAGATCAATGCTTCCGTCTCTGCCATTGGCACGCGTCTTCGCGCATTGTCAGATGAAGCGGAGAAGATGGCTGAAGGTGACTACAGTGGCCACATGGAGCCGCTGAGCTCAGACGATCGGCTGGCTCATGCCATGCGAGCGGTTTCAGGCAGTGCGCTTGAAGTGGTTGCGCAGGCAAAAGCCATTTCGGAAGGCAATTACGAAACGGTGGTCACCCCACGCAGCGAGCGCGATCACCTGGCGCATTCGCTGTCAGAGATGGCCGCCGCCTTGCGCCGAATGCAGGTCGGCATGCTCAAATCACAGTGGCTTAATGAGAAGCGCCTCGAGGTGTTCGAAGCCTTGCGCGGGATCAATCTGGTGCCGGATCTGGCAGACAGAACATTAGGCACCTTGCTTCCCGTTTCCGGTGCACTTTCTGCAGCTTTCTACGAGCTGAAGAAGGATCGAATGCAGGTAATTTGCTCGCGCGGTGTTCGTGCTGGCCAGGCAATCCAGGACGGCGGCCTCATCGACCATTTGCCTGTTACAGAACAGACGCGCGTTATCGACAAGCTGCCAGGGAACTATCTGAAACTGGCGAGCGCTCTGGGTGAGGCCAAAGCGCAGGCCGTCAGCTTGACGCCCTTATTGGCTCGAGGGGAGGTCGTCGGAGCCATCGAGCTGGGCTGGACGGGCACGCCCGCAGCAAACTCGATTGAATTGCTTGACTCCCTTTCTGCATCGCTGGGTCTGGCCCTGACCGTGTCTCAGGCCAGAGCGCGAACCGAAGATTTGCTGACCGAAACGCAGGCGCTCGCTGCCCGGCTACAAACTCAGCAAGATGAGTTACGCCAAAGCAACGAGGAACTCGAATCTCAAACTCAGCTCTTGCGCCAATCAGAAGAAGAATTGAAATCGCAGCGCGAGGAGCTGCAAGCCAGCAACGAAGAATTGGAAGAGAAAGCGGACCTCTTGCAAAAGCATCGCACGCAGCTGGAGAAAACCGCGGCTGAATTGTCACAGGCCACTCGCTACAAATCTGAATTTCTGGCGAACATGTCGCATGAACTGCGCACACCGCTGAACAGCATGCTCATTCTGTCGAAAATGCTGCTAGACAACGATGAGAAAAATTTAACCACTGAACAACTGGAGTCAACGGAGATCATCTATCAGGGCGGTCGTGACCTCCTGAGACTTATCAATGACATCCTCGATCTGTCTAAAGTCGAAGCTGGCATGCTCGCAATACGAAGCGAGAACATTTCAATTCCGGACATCATCAATGACTTGAAACGCCAGTTTGCACCGGTAGCAGCAGAGAAGAATCTACTGCTGATCACGGAGTGTGATGATGCAATACCCCCTGAGATGATTGGTGACAGACAACGCATTGAGCAGATATTGCGCAATCTGATTTCCAACGGATTGAAATTCACCAAATCGGGCGAGGTTCGACTGCGCATATCCAGACCCGATCCAGCGATAATCCCGAAAAAACTGGAAGCGAGCGGGCCACATATCGAATTTAGAGTTCAGGATACTGGCATCGGCATTCCGGCTGATAAGCTCAGCCTGGTCTTCGAAGCGTTTCAGCAGGCTGACGGCGCGACCAACCGCCGCTATGGTGGAACCGGACTTGGCCTGACCATTGCGCTTCAGATGACTCACTTGCTCGGCGGCGAATTGATTGCCAAAAGTGAAGTCGGCAAGGGCAGCGTATTTTCACTGATCCTGCCGCAGAAAATGTCGTCGACCGGCGTTCAGGGAACAATCCGCAGGCCTATCAAGACCGATGCTATTGAAGCGGTGCCAGCACCAGAGCAGCCCGTGCCGCCCAAGCTCCATACGCCAGCGCCTGAGCCAGAGGTCGCACCGACGGAAGAGGAGATTGAACGCACGCTGGAGGATGATCGAGATGCGCTGAATGAAGGCGATCGTGTGATCTTGGTGGTTGAAGATGACGCTTATTTCGCCGCCATCCTGCTCAAGCGCATCCGCAAGCGGGGCTTTAAATGCATCATTGCCCTCAGCGGCGCGAGCGGTCTGCGCCTGGCGAAGAAACATAAACCCGACGCGATTATTCTTGATCTGGGCCTGCCGGACATTGGCGGATTGACCGTGCTGGAGTCCCTCAAGGGCGCGGCAAACACTCGGCATATTCCAGTGCACATCGTTTCAGCGTCGGACCCCAGCACGGAACCCCTGAAACGCGGCGCGATCGGGTTCGCTCACAAACCCCTTCAGGAAGAAGGCATCAGCGACGTCCTTACGCGACTGGAGGCACTGATCAGCGATCGTCAAAGAGTGGTGCTTTTGATTGAGGATGACCATGGCAGCCGTCGTGCGGTCAGCGCCCTGCTGAGCAATGACAAAACACGGGTTCTGACGGCGGAAACTGGCGAAGAAGCGCTGGACATCCTGCAGCAGGAAAGCATTGATTGCATTGTTCTGGATTTGAGCCTGCCCGACACCGACGGAATTGAGTTCCTGAAGAAGTTACGCAAACTGGGCGCCCCGGGTGGCGCGGGGATACATCCACCTGTCGTCATTTATACCGGCAGAGATCTGAGTAAAGAAGAGCATCAGACGCTGTCGGAAGCTGCGCAGAGCGTCGTGATCAAGGGCGCGGCATCTCCCGAGCGTCTATTGGATGAAGTGGTGCTGTTTCTTCATTCCGTCGAGTCCCAATTGCCGGAGCAACAGCGACAGATCGTCGCCCGACTGCACGGCGGTCCTGACGCCTTTGCCGGGCGAAAAGTCCTGCTGGTTGATGACGATATGCGCAACACCTTCGCAATCGGCTCGATCCTGAAGAAGCGTGGCTTTGACATCGTTACGGCGGACAATGGCCTGGTCGCGATTGAGCGTCTGCAGGCGTCGCCCGACATCGAAATCGTGCTGATGGACGTCATGATGCCAGTCATGGATGGGCTCGAGGCAACCCGAACGATTCGAGCACAGGAACGATTTAAAGATCTGCCGATTATCGCGCTGACGGCGCGCGCAATGCCGGAAGATCGTAGGAAGTGTCTTGATGCAGGTGCGTCCGATTATTTGAGTAAACCGATCGACAACGAGCAGTTGATGGGCATGCTCAAAGTCTGGCTGAGTCGAGAATGACCGAGCCTGATCTGGAGGAAATAGAGGTCGACCTACTTCTCCAGGCTCTGCTTCGGCGCTTTGGTTACGACTTCCAAGATTACTCGCGTGCCTCGCTACTTCGGCGACTCAGGGAGTACGCGCGGCGAACGGGCTTCGGATCTATTGCAGAGTTGATTCCAGCCCTTCTTCACGACCCACAACAACTGGACCCGCTCATCAATGGCATTTCAGTGTCGGTTACCGAGCCGTTTCGTGATCCCGAAGCATTGTCTGCAGTTTCAAGACACGTCATTCCCTGGCTCAGAAGCTTTGCGTTCGCGAAAATCTGGATTGCCGGCTGCGCAACCGGCGAAGAGGCTTATTCGCTGGCGGTACTACTGGATGAAGCGGGATTGCTTGGGCGAGTCCAAATCTATGCCACTGATATCAACACCGACGCCCTGAACATTGCCAAGCAGGCGGTATATTCAGTAAAGCATCTGGAAGATGCTCAGGAAAATTATCTGAAAGCGGGCGGCAAGGGGAAACTCTCAGACCACTACGTGGCTCAGTACGGGCACGCCAAGATGGCGGATCATCTGGTACAGCGCATCGTATTTAGCCAGCACAACCTGGCGACGGATTCACATTTTGGCGAAATGCAATTTGTTATTTGCCGGAACGTGCTGATTTATTTCGACAAGCCTTTGCAGAATCGAGTTCTGTCCCTGTTTAGAAAATGCCTTTGCCATCGGGGATTTCTGAGCTTGGGGGCCCGCGAGTCCATGCGCTGGTTGGAAGCCGGCCGAATGTTTGATGTCATTGATGAGCCGGCGCGACTGTTCCGGGCCATATGACGCGGTGGTGGTCGGCACCTCTTCAGGTGGAGTCGAACTGCTCAGCGTTCTTTTTCGCAGGCTGCCGGCTGATTTTCCAGCTCCCATGATGGTCTGCATTCATGCTGATGCCGGAACAACACGAACCATGACGGAATATTTTTCTGCCTACAGTGCGCTGCTCATCAGCGAAGCAGAAGAGAAGATCCGCCCCCGACCGGGCCATGCCTATATCGCGCCGGGCGGCTACCACTTATTGATCGAACGTGACTGTAGCTTCAGTCTGTCGATCGACGCGCCGGTCCAGTACTCAAGACCATCGATAGATGTGGTGTTCGAGAGCGCGGCGGCCTGCTATCAGAATCGCCTGATCGGTGTGCTCCTGTCCGGCGCCAACGCCGACGGCGCCCAGGGCATTCAGACCATTCAGGAACACGGCGGCATGACCCTGGTTCAGGACCCTCAAGCAGCGAGCGCGCCGCGCATGCCGGCCGCCGCGCTCGCCAGAATCAAACCCGATCTGGTCATCGAGGGGCATGATCTGGCGACACATCTGTGCAATATCTTTGGAATTGCCATGCCTGACTCGCCGACAGCGGCCGATTAAATCAGACCCCTTCAAGCCCCACGATGCTGATGGCGCAAACGCCGTTGTAAGGCACTCCGCCCAAATTATGGGCTAGGCCAATCGTTGGATTTCTGAGCTGGCGCTCACCAGCGCGACCATTGAGCTGCAGCCAGTGCTCGTAGACCATTCGCAAGCCGGAGGCCCCGATGGGGTGACCAAAGCATTTGAGCCCGCCATCGATCTGGCAGGGCACAATACCGTCGGCATCGAACACACCGTCCATCACGTCCTTCCAGGCCTGGCCTGGTTCGGAAACACCCAGATCCTCCATCGTCACCAGTTCGGTAATCGAAAAGCAGTCGTGCACCTCCAGGGCGGACAATTGTTTACGTGGATGAGTAATGCCCGCCTCCCGATACGCGGCGCCGGCCGCATTGCGCGTATTCTGAACATAGGAACCATCCCAGTCGCGGGTGCCCTGCTCCCGACCCGAACTGGCTGAAAGCTGCAAGGCCTTGACCGTCACGAGGTCTTTCTTGCCCAGACTGCGTGCGATTTCCGGCGTCGTGACGATGGCACAGGCTGCGCCGTCAGAAACACCGCAGCAATCAAAAATGCCGAGCGGTTCGGCAATGATCGCGGCATTCAGAATGGTCTCCATATCAACCGTTTTCTGCAGATGCGCCTTCGGATTCTTCGCACCGTTCTGATGGCTCTTCCATGACACGCGCCCAATCGACCTTTTCAGCTCTTCGCGGGACACGCCATATTTCGCGCGGTATCCGGCCGCGAGCTGTGCGAAGCCCGCAGGCGCAGAGGCATAGGGCATCCACAGATCATTCAAGGTTCCCTTTTGCGATATCGGCAAGCCGCCGTAGCCGGTGTCCTTGAGTTTCTCCGCACCGATGGCCAGTGCAATATCGACCGCGCCGGAGGCGACTGCATAGACTGCACCGCGCAGGGCCTCGGTCCCGGTTGCACACATGTTCTCGACACGAGATACCGGGATGCCATCCAGACGCAAGGCTGTCGACAATGGAATGGCCGACGTACCGACGTTGACGCGCTCCAGCGCGGAACCATACCAGGCGGCGTCGATCTGCTCGCGCTCGATGCCGGCATCAGCCAGAGCCTCAAGAAACGCTTCGCTCAACAGATCTTCAGTGCCGCAATCCCAGCGCTCTCCAAACTTGGAACAGCCCATGCCGAGAATCGCTACTTTGTCTTTAATGCCGCTTGCCATGTACTTAACCTTTCAAAATTGGATTTGCCGCTCGCAAAACCGGGCCTCAGGATTTGGGCGTCGCCTTCCAGAAGTAGCGATCCCAGCCACGCAACTTGTCACGTTCCTTTTTGCGGAAGGTCATAGTGACTTCTGTTCCGACGTCAATCCCGTCTGCACCGACGTCAACAATTTCCATCAGCAGACGCGCACCACTATCAAACTGCACCAGACCTAGGTACAAAGGCGGGGAAGGGGAGTACATCAACCAGTCGGCGCTGTAGGTCGCGATCTTGGCCGGCTCGTCCGATAGGGAATACGGATCCTGTGTACTGGCTTCGCCACAATTTACGCAGTGAGGCAGGCGTGGGAACTGCACGGCCTGACACTTTCTACACTGACCACCGACAAAACCAAAGATCTGATCCGACGCCCGATAAAGCTGCGTCAGCGCGGTCTTCTGATCGGTTTCCGCCCGCATGCCCCAGTCGAGTTCGATCTGGTCGTCGTTTGAAAGCAACTTCATATATGCCGTTTCTTCGATGCGGTCAGCCACCGAGCCCGCCAGACCGCGCCGGCCCGCTATAACCTTGGGATTTTTCATTTCGAAGGCAACAACTTCGACACCCTGTGCAAACGAGGCGACGAGAATGACATCACCTGTTTTAGCCTTCTCAAGTGCATCGATCAGCTGCAGAAACGGCTTGGCCGTGCCGGTGTCACCCACCTGAGCCGAGAGATCAGGCAAGACACACTCAGGCGAAATCTTGAGCAGCTTGGCGACAAAAGAATCACTGCGCTTAGGACCACCAGACAGGCCAAAGTGCGCAACTTTGTCGCCGCCAAGCTGCAAACGCTGCAGCAGGCGTTTAATCGCAGCGGGAACAATCTTGGCAACGCCCTCATCGCGTATCCAGCGTTCTTCCCAGGAATAATCGAAATCGGCACCCGCTTTTCGAAAATGATCAATAAAGGGAACCGACACCGTTTCACTGCCCAGATAGTGCGCGATGCAGTCGTCGCCACCCCCGACGGAAAGTGCCCCCGCGCCGCTGCCGAACTGCATCTCCTGAACGCTAGCCGGTTTCGCCTTGCGATGCTCAGAAGCGATTATCATTTTTTCGCCATCGGCTGCAGACTCGCATGCCGCGATCAAGGCAGACAGGCCGGCTCGCGTGCTGCCACCCGTATCTGAGGCAGACGCATGGCTGGGCAGGCGCAGGGCAGCGCCGACAAAAACGGCATTGTTCAGATCCGCGTAAGGCGCCGTAGTACTTGCCAGGGACAGCCCTGACAGATTGCTGACCGAACCACCACGCAGGCAGTCACGCCCGGCCTCAACCGCCATGGTCAGCACGTCTTCGTCCCAGCCGCACATGCTTCGCTCACCTTTGGCCTGCGCCTTGAGCGCGGGGAAAGCCCAGCCGTGGGCAGCTGCAATGGCACTGCGCTGGAGGCGTCTGCGCGGGATGAATGCACCGAAAGATTTGATACCTGTTGTATTCAAGCTACTCACGCTATCTCCATGAATCGCAATTAGAGTCAGAGTCCGGCTCGCACTGGCTGGATAACTGTCCGGGCGGGCCTAATTTCGACTGTGGTGTGCAAGCATACGATATTTATCCATATCACTGGACCACATCTATCACGAATTTGAACAGGCACGATCGACGTTGACTGCCCGGTGGCCGCCCGGTCCCAGCGGCCGGGCCCGCGCCACGCCGGGACGACGGTCGTGGCGTGGCGTGTATCCATTGCGAGCGAATGATGCAAAGGCCTCCTGGCGAACCTGACTCGGTTTCAGAAGGTGCTTTTCGGCCCTAATGACACCTCGTTGCCCTTGGAGACCCTTGCGCGAATCGGACTTGTTCGCGGCCCAGGAGCGGGCGATTGCAGTTTTTTTGCCGAGACAAGAGAGGGCTCACATTATGTTCTCATGTCGATAAGCCAACCTCAGTGAAAAATACTTCCGCAGGGAGGATATGGTTCGGTAACATACTGTTATCACACGCACGAGCCGAGTACACCGAATCACATGGCTGAAAAGAAAGCCCCATTCCGGGCGGGCTTCCTGATCCACGATGCTTCCCGCCTGCGACGCACCGTTTTTGATCAAAGACTCAAACCGCTCGGCATTACACGATCGCAGTGGTGGGTTCTGGGCAATCTTTCGCGTGGTGGGAGCCGTGGCTTTTCGCAGATCGAACTGGCCCGCTTGCTGGATGTGGGCAAGGTGACATTGGGCGGCCTAGTTGACCGACTCGAGGAGCATGGCCTGGTCGAACGCGTTGCCGACGCCGAAGACCGCAGGGCGAAGCGCGTCCTGATGACGCGCAAGGGCAAGACTCTGATCAAAAAGCTCGAACATATCGCCACGGGGATAAACCAGGAAATCATGCAAGGGATTTCAGCCCAGGAACAGGCACAATTGATTTCCATCCTAGGCAAGATGAAGCAAAACCTGAAAGAAATGGACGCCACGGAGGCGCGCTAGATTCGACATCGCCCCAGTCATGACGGACGGGCAGCGGCGTCACCTGCCGAAGTCAGGACAGCGCCCTATACGATCAGATTGCACACCTCTTAACGCCATGGTTGCTCGCTTCGCCAAGTCCGTAAGCCGGGCGAAATCAAGCGCTCCGACTACGCGCGGGCCGACGAGGGCAATTCCCAGTCCCACGCCCGGCGCCTTGAACGCGGGCGGATATAGCGCGACCGCAGTGTCGTCACGACGGTCGCCACTGGTGCAAATGCGCAAGCGCTGCGCAGAACGGCTTGAATCAAGCGATCAAAGTAAAAAAACCGAGGCTGAGACATTGCGGTCTTGCGCTGACATGTGTCCTTGCCAATGCCGCTTTCCTGAGCAGCCTTTGCCCAATCATCACCGCGCGCGAATCACCGCATCGTTTCAAACAAGTGAAGAAACTCCTTGATACAAGGGACTTTCCAGCGGAACTCTGCCGATTATTCTGTGCGCATTTGCTCGCTGCAAGGCAAGAAGACAAGACTAAAAAAGCAGAAATTCAGAAGCATTCGAACTGCGGATTCAGGAAAAGACTGACAAACAAGGGGTATTCGCAGGACTCAGAGCTTGGCATGTGAGAACGCATGCCCTACATTCCGCATTCCGGGCATACGCTCGGGGAAAAATTTTCGTCTTCCAACTAACACGAGATCACACATGCCCAAATCGAAGAAAGCCGTTGCAAAGCCTGCACCCAAAGCGCCAAAGGCCATCAAGGAAGTTCTGAGCAAATCCGCACTGGTCGCCAACATCGCTGAAAACAGCGGCGTTGCTGCCAAGGATGTTCGTGCCGTCATGGCTTCACTGGAAACTGCTATTGCCGGTTCAGTCAGCAAGCGTGGTGCAGGTGCCTTTGTGCTTCCCGGCATTCTCAAAATCACCTCTACCAAGGTTCCTGCCAAGCCAAAGCGCAAGGGCATCAACCCATTCACCAAGGAAGAGCAGTGGTTTGCGGCAAAGCCGGCCAGCATCAAGGTCAAGGTTCGCCCGCTGAAGAAGTTGAAAGACGCCGCCGCCTGATCAGGTGCACCGTTCTATCTGTCACTCGTCAGACAGAACCTAGGCAGATGTAAAAAAGCGCGCCCCTTCCAAGGGGCGCGCTTTTTTTGTCCTCGGCGAGTTTCGTTACAGGGTCTTTCCGATTTTTGAAACTTATTGGACCGAGCCTGATTACATATTCCTGCGATAGCGACCACCGACCTCAAACAGTGTCTGGGTAATCTCGCCCAGGGAGCAGATTCTGACGGCATCCATCAGTACCTCGAACGTATTCCCGTTCTCAATCACGGTCTGCTTGAGCCGCTGAATCATCGCGGGTGCATCCTCGGCATTCGCCTTTCTGAATTCACCCAAGCGTTTAAGCTGATTTTTCTTCTCTTCGTCGGTGGATCGTGCCAGTTCAAGCAGGTCTGAACCCGCCTCCCCATTGGGGTTGCGGAAGGTGTTTACTCCAATCAGGGGCAAGGAGCCGTCGTGCTTTTTGTGCTCGTAGAGCATCGACTCTTCCTGAATTTTCCCGCGCTGGTAGCCCGTCTCCATGGCACCGAGCACACCGCCACGGGAAGCGATGGCTTCGAACTCGCGCATAACCGCTTCTTCCACCAGATCCGTCAACTCATCAATGATGAAGCTGCCCTGCAAGCTATTTTCGTTCTTGGCCAGGCCAAATTCGCGGTTGATGATCAGCTGAATCGCCATGGCTCGCCGCACCGACTCTTCGGTAGGGGTGGTGACCGCCTCGTCGTAGGCGTTGGTATGCAGCGAGTTGCAGTTGTCGTTAATGGCAAGCAGCGCCTGCAAGGTGGTGCGGATGTCGTTGAATTGCATTTCCTGTGCATGCAGCGAGCGGCCCGATGTCTGAACGTGATACTTGAGCTTCTGGCTGCGCTCGTTGGCCCCATATTTATTCTTCATCGCGACTGCCCAGATGCGGCGGGCCACGCGTCCGATCACCGTGTATTCAGGATCCATGCCGTTCGAGAAAAAGAACGACAGATTAGGTGCAAAATCATCGATGTCCATGCCACGG
This sequence comes from Panacagrimonas sp., assembly GCA_041635265.1. GTDB lineage: Bacteria > Pseudomonadota > Gammaproteobacteria > Nevskiales > Nevskiaceae > Panacagrimonas. The sequence continues at coordinate 5,905 of JBFJJV010000045.1, read as the reverse complement.
GCAAGATAGGACTCGACGTAGGTAAACCCGTTGGATAGGGTGAATGCCAGCTGCGAAATCGGGTTCGCTCCTGCTTCCGCGATGTGATAGCCGGAGATGGAAACCGAGTAGAAATTCTGTACCTTGTTATGGACAAAATACTGCTGGATATCGCCCATCATCTTGAGCGCGAATTCGGTACTGAAAATGCAAGTGTTCTGCCCCTGATCCTCCTTGAGGATATCGGCCTGCACTGTGCCGCGCACATTGGACAGTGTCCAGGCCTTGATCTTGGCGATCTCGCCATCGCTGGGCTCGCGACCATTGTCCGCGCTGAATTTCTCGATTTGCTGATCGATAGCCGTGTTCATGAACATGGCCAGGATCATGGGCGCCGGCCCGTTGATGGTCATGGAAACACTGGTCGTCGGCGCACACAGGTCGAAGCCACCATACAGAACTTTCATATCAGCCAGCGAGCAGATGGAGACGCCGGAATTACCCACCTTGCCGTAGATGTCGGGCCGCAGGTCCGGATCCCAGCCATAAAGGGTGACCGAGTCAAAAGCGGTAGACAGGCGGTGTGCCGGCATATCCTGAGAGAGATGCTTGAATCGGCGATTGGTACGAAAAGCATCGCCTTCACCGGCAAACATACGCGTGGGATCCTCGCCTTCGCGCTTGAAGGCGAACACGCCGGCGGTATAGGGGAAGGAGCCTGGTACGTTTTCCTTCATCAGAAAGCGCAGGGTCTCCCCTTCATCCTCATAATTGGGCAGTGACACCTTGCGCACCTTGGTGCCCGACAGCGATTCACTGGTCAGCTTGGTGCGGATTTCCTTGCTCCGCACTTTGACCACGTATTCGTCTTTTTCATACAGCGCTTTCTCGACCGGCCACTGGGCCAGCAATTTGCGAGCGACGGGCGTCAGTTCGGCATCTTTTTCGGAAAGCATCTCGTCAAAACCTGTCAGCGGCTTGCCAGACGCCTCGAACAGGGCCTTGGCGGTTTGCAATGACTGGCGCTCCCGGGCAACGCGCGCCTGGGCGGCTACTTCCCGGTGATAAGCACGAACGGCATCAGCAATTTCTGCGAGATAGCGCACCCGGTCGGCGGGAACAATGGCGCGGCTGCGGCTCGAAGCTTTTACTGCTATCACGGGCAACTTGCCTGGCTCGATCTTGAGTCCGCGCGCGGCCAGAGCCGGCAACAAAGCCTGATAGAGCGCGGTCACACCGTCATCATTAAAGCGCGCCGCCATCGTGCCATAGACCGGCATGGTGTCTGGAGACTGGCTGAACAATTCGCGATTGCGCTGGTACTGTTTGGCGACATCACGCATCGCATCTTCTGCACCCTTGCGATCAAATTTGTTGATCGCCACAAAGTCAGCAAAATCGAGCATGTCGATTTTTTCCAGCTGACTGGCCGCGCCAAACTCCGGCGTCATGACGTATAGCGATTGGTCGACGAACGGCACGATTGCGGCATCGCCCTGACCGATACCAGAGGTTTCGACGATGACCAGATCAAAGCCAGCCAGCTTGCAGGCGGCAATGACCTCAGGCAGTGCCGAAGAAATTTCCATGCCGGTGTCGCGCGTCGCCAGTGAGCGCATGAAGACCTTGCCATTAAGCTCAGCCGACTCAATCGCATTCATGCGGATACGATCGCCGAGCAAGGCCCCACCCGTTCGCTTGCGCGAAGGGTCTATCGAGATGACAGCGATATTCAGGCGATCACTCTGGTCAAGACGCAGGCGCAGGATCAATTCATCGGTGAGAGAGGATTTGCCCGCGCCGCCGGTACCGGTGACCCCGAGCACAGGAACCTCAGTCGCTCGTGCCTGCTCAAGCAGCGAGACCCGAAGGCTTTCCGGATAGGCGCCACCCTCGAGCGCGGTGATGATTCGGGCCAGCTGGCGTCGGTCACCAGACCGGAGCGTCTCGGCCACCTTGGCAGGTTTGGGGGCAGCCCTGCTCAGGTCGGCATCACTGGTCTCGAGCAGATCATTGATCATGCCCTGCAAGCCCATGGTGGCGCCGTCTTCCGGCGAATAAATGCGTGTGACGCCGTAGTCCATCAACTCCTTGATTTCGCTATCGACGATGACACCACCCCCACCGCCATAGACCTTGATGTTTTCGCCGCCGTTGGCGCGCAGCAGATCCACAACATATTTGAAAAACTCGATGTGACCGCCCTGATACGAGGTAATGCAAATGCCGTGCACGTCTTCCTGCAGGGCCGCGTTGACGATCTCGCCGGCAGAGCGGTTATGGCCCAGATGGATCACCTCAGCCCCGGAACCCTGGATGATGCGACGCATGATATTGATCGAGGCGTCGTGCCCGTCAAACAAGGCGGTCGCTGTGATAAAACGGATCTTGTGCGCAGCCTTAAACGGGGCGAGCTTGGTGTGGACGGATGGATCATTCATGGCAAAGGCCTGTGACTGGAACTTAAGTGAGTGAACATAGTTGCGCCTCGCGGGCTTGGCTATGCCCGGTCCTACCGCCGAGCATGAGAGAATTTGCAAGAATTCTCGCGAAAACGACAAATTCCGACTAGTGGAAGAGAAAGACAGCGTCTCGATCTGGTTTGTGCGGCAGGCACTGACAGGCCTGCGCCAGAAGGGGCTGCCGAGCGACGATCTGCTTCTGGCAGCCGGCATCCAGCCAGGACTCCTTATTTCAGATCAATCCCGAGTCTCGGCAACCAGCTTTGGTGCGCTGTGGCTTTCCATCGCATCGCGCCTCGACGACGAATTCTTCGGCCTGGACCGGCGGCGCATGAAGGTGGGCAGTTTTGCGCTGTTATGCCGTAGCACCGTTCAGATGCCCAATCTGGAGCAGGCGCTGGGTGCTGCCGTCCAGTTTTTCAATATTCTGCTTGACGACAATCAGCTTGAAGTCGCCAAACAGCCGGGCGTTTTTCGGATCATCATTCGTGACATCATCGCTACAGGGCGCCCGGAACCTTTTCGCGTGTTTGCCCATGAGACGCTGATTATCATGCTGCACGGCCTGCTGTGTTGGCTGGTTGGCCGACGTCTGAGCATATCGGCCGCATCATTTTCGTATGAGAAGCCGAAGTGGTGGCCCGAGTACGCCTCCATGTATTCCGAAAACCTGACTTTTGAGCAGGCCGAAACATTCATTGCGATGGACAGCGAAGCTTTGCGCGCACCGGTGATACAGGACGATGAACGAACTCGGGAGTTTCTGCGGGAGGCACCGCACAACTTCATCGTCAAGTTCAAGGATCCAAAGAGCTTCCGGGCCCGCATCCGGCAACGACTGCGAGAAACACCCCCGGAGTCGTGGCCAAAACTGTCGACCTTGGCGAATGAACTGGGCGTATCGTCCTCGACCCTGCATCGCAAACTGGATCTGGAGGACATCAGCTTTCGCCAAATCAAGGATGCGCTACGCCGGGATCTGGCCATCGATCGCCTCGCGCACTCCTCCGACAGTGTGGCCGATATCGCAGCAGAACTTGGATTTGCCGAACCCAGCGCTTTCCATCGTGCGTTCAAGACCTGGACCGGCATGCGTCCTGGAGACTACCGGCAGGCGGAGAGCTGAGGAGATTGGCCGACTCCTGACGATCCGCATCGAGGCTCAGGCACAGTCAAGAGAAGCATTTGATCGCGAACGCGCCCGCCCGAGATTCAATATTCAATTAATACTGGAATGACTCGTGGATTTCCTCTGCGGGTCGACGAGCCGCTAGGAAGGCGGATAATTCCTACATGCTCTGTGCAGACGGATTCGCCTCCCGGCCAATCGCTCAGGTTGCGGCATGAGGAGTGAGCGCGAAATTCCGAAAAAGACTGCAATCTTCGTCTGGTACCATATTGCTTGTCAGGCCACAGCACAGTAAGAGCGAGAAAATTTTGCGCTGAACCTCAAGACTATAATACTGAAACCCATGTAGATATCCGGTGCCTGCTCTGGGGCTCGACATCGTATTGTCGGCTGGTCGCAGCTGCGGCTCTGGCAAAAAAGCAAGATCCAGGATGGTAATTTTCGGGAATGAGTTGGCATGTCGAAGCGGCGGACAAAAGCAGCGGACGTGGCGCAAGTCACTAACGCAATTGCAACATCAAGAGATCCTGAACTGGTCGATTTTCTGGGGCATGAAGGGCACTCAGAACCGACTTCCGGAGAGGGCGAGGCCTTAAAAGCAGGGATCCGACTCGGGTTTCTGCTGCACGACGTATCGCGTATGCGGCGCAGTGCCTATGACCAGTTCATGAAGCCACTCGGGATCACCCGCGCCCAGTGGTGGGTGCTTGCCCACCTCTCCCGCCATGACGGCATGATGCAGACCCAGTTGGCCGGCGTACTGGAAGTGGGCAAAGCGAGTCTCGGCGACGTGATCGAGGGCTTGGAGAAGAACGGCTGGGTGGCACGTCGGCCCGACCCCTCGGACAAGCGCGCCAAGCGGGTCTATCTGACCAAATCCGCACAGGGCTTGATCAAACGCATGACCGAAATGGAGCATGTGTTCAACTCGCGAATTCTGCGCGACCTGAGCCAGCAGGAACGCCTTGATCTGACGCGCGCTCTGGTCACTATCAAGCGCGCCATCGCACGCCTGGATTCCGATGCAATCGCGCCCGCGCCTTAGAAAGGCAAGCTAATGCCACTAGGTCTTCTTAGCGGCAGGTTTACGTACAACTTTACGGGCCGGTCGCCTGGGTTTCACGGGCTCAACTGCGTTGACCTGTTCGATGATATTTGAGACTCGCGCGAGAAAGTGAACCCCTTGTTCGGCCTCAAGGACCGACAGATGGTCGACCATGGACTGAATGAAGACGCGTCCACGCTCGACCATGCGATCAATCTCGCGCATACCCTTGGGCGTCAGACTGACAAACCGCTCGCGTCCTGAGGCGGGGTTTTCCAGAATTTCGAGGAGTTGCAGCGGCTCCCGCGCCATGGCCCGCAATGCTTTGGAGATCGCCGAGTTCTGCAATTCGAACCAGCGGGTAATGGAAAGCTCGATCTGTTTGCGAGAAATGCGTTGCCCACCGACACCCTCGCTGCGGATCATCCATAGGATTGCGACCTGATGGCGCGTCAGCAAGCCGCCCCGCAGCGAATCCTCGATGCCGATACCCACCTTGTAATGGACCGGATAGAACAGATCCAAAAACGCTCTGGCAGGGTCGGAAATCTTCGCACTCTGGATATCACCCTCAATTTTCTTGCTCACAACTATTGACCTTGTCCGAAATTCGCGCTTATTGTGTCTCTAGGACATTATTGATTGATGCCCGACCGATGCACCATTACATGATGCACTTTGGAGGAGAAAAACATGAATAAAACTTATCAGCCGGCAGATTTGGCCACGGCGGAGGTGATCGCCGACCCCTACCCGGCCTATGACGCCCTGCGCGCCGATTCCCCCGTGTCCGGATACGCCGACTGGCCACCGGGCACGGTGCCCGGACAGGATGAGCCGCTCAAAGCCTGGGCACTTCTCAGCTATGAGCAGGTGCAAGCTGCGGCCAAGGATACCCGGCGATTCTCATCGGCCAACTTCCAGCAGGATACCGGAGCGCCGACCCTGATGCTGGTCAATCAAGATGATCCGGAACACGCCAAGCTGCGCCGGCTAGTCGTTCTGGCCTTCACCCCCAAACGCATCCGCCAACTGCGGCCTGAAGTAGAGCAGGTCGTCACGGAACTGCTCGATGAATTACCCAGAGGGGAAACAGACGTGGTTTCCACCTTGTGCGCCCACCTGCCGGCCCGATTGATGCTCAGACTGCTCGGCCTGCCGGCCACAATGTCAGCCAAATTCCAGAGCTGGGCCAATGCCTTCATGCTATCTGCAGACATGAGCGCTGAAGAACGCAACCAGAGCAACATCGAAATGGTGGGCTATTTTCAAAAAACCATAGGCGAACGC
>JBFJJV010000044.1:0-19959 GCA_041635265.1 Panacagrimonas sp. | reverse complement strand
TCAGGCGGGTTGCGGTGTGGTCGCCGATTCGGTGCCAGAATCCGAGTGGATCGAGACCCTGAACAAGGCCCGCGCCGTGATGCGAGCCGCGGCGGACGCCAGCGGCGGCGAATGAGCCGCGAACAGATTGAATTCGCGAGCCGCACTGATGGGCACAGGGGCCAGGAAAGACAGGGCCAAATCGAGTCGCTGATCAGGCCGGGCAACCAAGGTTTGTCGGCCCGAGGCGGCGGCGGAACAAACCGATGATGAGCACGAGCCGCCTGCTCCTTGCCAGCACGCTGGCCATGCTCGCTTTCGCCGGCAACTCCTTGCTGTGCCGCGCAGCCCTAGGCGCCGGCCACATCGATGCCGCCAGTTTCACCAGCCTGCGGATGGTTGCTGGCGCAGCGACGCTAGCGCTCATCGTTGGCCTGAAACATCGACATCTGGCGCTCGGCGGTAGCTGGTGGTCGGCGCTGGCCCTGCTGGCCTACGCCGCAGGGTTTTCCTTCGCCTACATCAGCTTGCCAGCGGCAAGCGGCGCCCTGATTCTGTTCGGCGCTGTCCAGGGCACGATGATCGGCTACGCCCTGTCCTCGGGTGAGCGCCTCAATGCACTACAGCTTGCTGGTGCGCTGATGGCTGCTGCTGGTCTTGTCGGCTTGTTGCTGCCCGGCCTTTCCGCTCCGCCGCTGGGCGGCTCGCTGCTGATGCTTGGCGCTGGCGTGGCCTGGGGCATTTACTCGCTACGCGGAAGCGGCAGTGGCGATGCCACGCAGAAGACCGCCGGCAATTTCCTGCGCGCGGTTCCTCTGGCTCTGTTGATCAGCGCCCTGACTCTGGAGCAGGCAAGAATTGACGGCTTCGGTGCACTCCTCGCGCTGATCTCCGGCGCGCTGACCTCCGGGGTCGGCTATGCCATCTGGTACACGGTCCTGCCCCATCTGCGCACCAGCAGTGCCGCGACCTTGCAGCTCAGCGTTCCAGTGATCGCAAGTTTCGGCGGCGTCGTGCTGCTGGCTGAGCCGCTCAGCTGGCGCCTGGGCCTGACCTCCATCGCGATTCTCGGCGGCATCGCGATCTTCATTTACTGTGGCAGAAACGCCGCTTCTACAGTGCGCAAATAAAAACGCGGGAGCCCGCGAAACGACGACGGAGCAGCCCGCGCGCGGGACAGCAGAATCACCCGCAGATGATGGGAAATTAAGGGTTTTGACGCCGGATCATCTTCGGCCTGTCCTGTCTGAACTATCGCCAAGGTGGAGCTTCAGCCGATAATTGCAGTTCTTCGCACGTTTGATGCTCACCAGATCGGCGCGCTGTCGTTTCCATGTTCCAGCTTTGCAGGCCCCGTATGATTCTGATGATCGATAACTACGACTCCTTCACCTATAACCTGGTGCAATACCTGGGTGAACTCGGGGCCGAGGTACAGGTGCATCGCAATGACTGCATCACCGTCGACGAAGCGATGGCCCTTGGCGCTTCTCACATCGTGCTGTCTCCCGGGCCTTGCACCCCGAACGAGGCGGGCATCTGTCTGGATCTGATTGACCGGGTGAAGGGGAAAGTGCCCCTGCTCGGCGTCTGTCTGGGGCATCAGGCCATTGGTCAGGCTTTTGGTGGCACGGTGCGGCGCTCACGCGAGGTGATGCACGGCAAGACCAGCGAGATTCACCACCATGGCCGAGGTGTGTTCAAGGACCTCCCCTCCCCTTACACCGCTACCCGCTATCACTCCCTGATGGTGGGTCGTGAAGGACTCTCTGACGACCTCGAAGTCACTGCCTGGACTGAGCTGGCCGATGGCAATATGGATGAGATCATGGGGTTCCGTCATCGCACCTTGCCCATTGAGGGCGTGCAGTTTCACCCCGAGTCCATCCTTACCGAACACGGGCACCAGTTACTGAAGAATTTTATGGAGGGAGCATGAATCTGCAGCAAGCCTTGCGCAAAGTCGTCGAGCGCCAGTCATTGACGCGCGATGAAATGACGGCAGCCATGCGCGATCTGATGACCGGCCAGGGTACGCCGGCACAGGTGGCGGGCTTTCTGGTCGCCTTGCGCATGAAAGGCGAAACGGTCGATGAGATCACCGGTGCAGCGCAGGTCATGCGAGAGCTGGCCACGCCAGTCTCAGTGGCCGAATCATTTCGGGACAAGCTGGTCGATACCTGTGGCACCGGCGGCGACGGGGCCTCCTTGTTCAATATCTCAACGGCGAGTGCCTTCGTGGTCGCCGCGGCCGGCGGTCATGTCGCAAAGCACGGCAACCGATCCGTCTCTGGCACTTCAGGCAGCGCGGATGTACTCGAAGCGGCCGGCGTCAAATTGGATCTGGCGCCAGCAGAGGTGGCGCTCTGCATCGAGAATATCGGTGTGGGCTTTATGTTTGCGCCCTCGTATCACGCCGCGATGAAGCATGCCATTGGCCCGCGACGAGAGATGGCGGTGCGCACGATGTTCAATGTGCTGGGGCCACTGACCAATCCGGCGGGCGCACGGCGCCAGGTCATCGGGGTATTTGATGCGCATTGGCTGCGGCCGCTCGCCGAAGTATTAAAAGAACTGGGCGCGACCCAGGTCATGATTGTTCACAGCGATGATGGGCTGGATGAAATCTCTATTGCTGCGCCGACTCAGTTCGCAGAACTTCGCCATGGACAGATCCAGACGGGCACGCTGTCTCCGGCCATGTTCGGCATAAAAGCCGGCGATTTATCCTCACTGAAAGTCGATGGCGCGCAACAGAGCCTCGAGCTGATCCGTGCCGCGCTGAATAATATTGAGGGGCCGGCCAAAGATATCGTCGTGCTCAACTCCGCAGCCGCCATCTATACCGCGGGTCTGGCCGATGATTTCAAAGACGCCGTTGATATTGCGCGGAATGCCATTGCCAGTGGCCAGGCAGCACAGCGCCTGGAGGACTTGGCGAACTATTCACAGAAATTCGGGAGTGCCGGAGCGTGAGCGATATTCTCGAACACATTCTGCAGCGCAAGCGCGAAGAAGTTGTGCGGCTGAAGCGGCGCTTTAGCCCACAGGACTTGCTCGAACGCGCACAGGCGCAGGCTCCGCCGCGCGGATTTGCCGAGAGCTTGCGCAACACGGCCGCCAGAGGCGGCCCTGCGGTGATTGCCGAAATCAAGCGCGCGTCTCCTAGCAAGGGCCTGATCCGCTCCGATTACGATCCACAATGGATCGCCAGCGAGTACGAAAATAACGGGGCAGCGTGCTTGTCCATCCTGACCGATGAGGATTTCTTTCAGGGCTCGGAGGCAGATTTTGTCGCCGCGCGTAACGCGGTTCAGATTCCCGCGATCCGCAAGGATTTCATGATCGACGAGATGCAGATTCTCGAATCACGCGCGATGGGCGCTGACTGCATCCTCTTGATCGTTGCGGCCTTGTCCGCTCAGAGCCTGAATGCATTGCATTCGGCCGCCCGCGAACTAAAAATGGACGTACTCCTTGAAGTTCATGATTTTGCTGAACTCAATAAAGTGCTCGATGCCGGGCTCGGTGATCGCTTGCTGATCGGCATCAATAATCGCAATCTGCGTAGCTTCGAGACGCGTATAGAAACCACTCTGGATCTCCTCCCCTGGCTGCCGCCGGGTCACGAAGTGGTCACGGAAAGTGGCCTGGGATCGCGCGCCGATGTCAAACGTCTTGTCGATGCTGGAGTTCATCGCTTTCTGGTTGGAGAAGCCCTGATGCGTCAACCCAATCCGGGCGTCGCTCTGCGACGAATGATTGCAGAGACTGACGGAGCCTGAGGGCAAGAGGCAAGGCGCCGCCATGCAGCTGGACTGCGCCATTGAGGGATAGCTATTTGTTTCTCTGCCCCTCTTCTCTGGCCGCATACTCTTCGTACTGCATGCCTGCGAATGCGCTGAGCTTGCCGACGTTCGCAGCCGCCCGACGCAGCCAGCGCACGCTGCGATAAGGACCGAATGGCAAGACTGCGATGGCGCCAAGCACGGCGACTCCCATCTTGGCAACGCTGCCAAGCAGGAACAGCGGCAAGCTATACCAATGCAGCGGTCCGTAAATGCCCCGTTTCCAGTGCGTCGCATAGTTCTGCCCGCCGCGCATGGCACGCATAAGAATCCATTTCAGACTCTGCCGGGACTTTTCAACCCGCTCCGAGACTTCGGCTTCATCACACCAGACCAGGCGGTGACCTAAACCCAGCAGGCGCGCGATCATGTCGCCGTCTTCACCTCCGCTGGTGCCAAAACGCTCATCAAACGGGCCGGGAAGCTCTCGAACAGCGGCACCGAGAATCAAGGCATTGTTAACCCAGCCATGATTGGGCTGCACCAATGTACCTGTGGCCGCGCGCGCCATCCCGTAATGATCTGCTCGCCTGATCCAGCGAGGTGCATCCTGTGGCACCAGGCAGATTACCGGACCCAACACCCCGGCCACCTCGTGCGCGCGCGCCGTGTTGTGCAAGGTTTCGATCCATTGCGGGGGTGCTCGCTCATCATCATCAATGAAGGCAAACCAATCGCCGGTGGCTAGGGAAACAGTTCGATTCCGCGTGATCGAAATATTCTTCAGCGGCTGAACCTCATAACGGACTTGGAATGGCGCATCGCTGGCAAAGGCCTGGACGGTCTCGCTGGCCGACGCTTCCGCATCATTGTCGACCACGACCAATTCGTCCGGCAGCCGCGTCTGCGCAGCCAGATCCTTGAGCAGGGCGGCCAACTCGTTTGCACGCTTGTAGGTGCACAACAACACACTGATTTTTTCGCTCATTTCGACCTAGGGATCCCGTCTACAGGCATGCCGCATGGGTCACATTCGGCACTCGAGCCTGCCTTGTCAATTTGCGGCGCATGCCTGAGCCTTCGATCTGCAGGCGAGTGTCAGCGGCTGTCTTCAATGGCGCGGCGATGCGTTCGGTCAGGCAGTGCCATAGATCGGAGACAGCGGCAGCTGTGCGGAACATCCATCGGGCGGCACATGGATGGGGCCAGAAGTCCGCTCATGCTGATTCGTCTTTGGAAGGCTTGGTGATTTCGCGCGCCTGTCGATCACTTAGGCGAAGATTGAAGATCAACAAGCCCATCAATCCGGAAACATAAATGATCTCGCCGGCGATGGTGCCGACGACTGCGCCAGGGGCTCCGAAACGGTCAATTGAGAACCACATGATGGTCAGCGAACAGACGGCGGCGATCGCGGCCATAAATGCGAGCGGTTTGAATTTTTCCAGGGCCAGGGCCGGGGCCTGCAGGACGTCTCGAAGCAGGGAAAGCAATGCCAGTGAACCCCATAACAGGATCAGCACATCCCTATCCGTAATTTCCTTTTTGAGCAGCGTGTCTGTGATCAGGTCGCGTCCTATCCACAGTGAGCCGATGTAAAAGACATCCATCGCCATCAGGATGGCGGCAAAGATAAACATGCGCCGGAGCAATTTGCGCAGGCCTTCCTGAACCAGCCAGCCAGACGCGCTGGGCACCAGCAAACCCGCTATGCCTGTACTGAGCAGGAAGGCCGGCATGAGCAGCAGGCGGGCGGCATTGACGTTTGCGACCGCTTCGACGGCGAGTCGCGCCGCCAGCACGTAATTGAACGCCTGACTCTGGGTCCAGTAAACCACCGCGCCGCAGGTCGACCAGACGCCGAGCGGCCGCATTTCCTGCCAGATTTTCGGATTCGCGATCTTTGCCTTGGGCAAAGCCAACAGCCGATAGGCGAGAAACCCACCCGCCAGAGCGGCGAATGCGAGGTCGATGACCGCCCACAAGGCCGTCGAACCGGGCAGATTGACGGCGACGCCAATACCGCCCAGGAGGATAGAAACGTAGAGGACATCCGCTGCCAGCATGGCGCCCGGTCGTCCCTGCATCAGCAGCGCTGAACGGGCGAACTCACGTGAAAGTGCCGCGCCGCCGGCGAAAACGCCTGCCAGCGCGAGCGCTGCGATCTGATCGCTCCACCAAGCCAGATAAGCGCCAATCAGCGGCAGCGGCAGCGCCAGGGGAATCGCGTAGATGAAAAATCGGCGCCGCCCCCGGCGCACTTCGGCAATCATGGCGTCTCGAGCTTCGGGAGCTTTTTTCGGGCCGAGCACCAAAAGTGGGCCACACAGCCAGGCACTCTGTGCGCTAACTACCAGAGATATCGTCACCTGAACCAGAACGAAGTAGCCGTAGGCACTGAACTCGGAATAGCGCACCAGGATCATCACGACCGCAAAATTCGCCAGCGACAACACAGCCTGATCCAGCACTGCGGTGCTGAAAATTCGGGACACAGGACTGTTGGCTAGGCGCCTGATCATCGGGTCTTTCTATTCGGTTTTAGGTGGCGCGCGCTTCACGATTCAGGCGGGAATTTGGATTGGCGGATGCAACTTCTTCCAGATTGCCGATTGACGAGGGGGCCTCCGAGGAGAGGAGCAGGCAGCCATCGTCGGTGAATTTCTGGCCGAGAATGAATTGGATGTTGTTGATTTTGCTTTATTTGTCAGTGGACGAGGCTTTGCCAGTGTCTTCTCGCGTCGTCCGAACCCACTGATTAGATGCCGGGCGGGCACGCAGCTTCAATGACAATTTCCAGATCAGATAGATCGGCGCCGATGCCAGTGTAGTCCAACCCCGCATGCCCAGGCCGCTCACCATCACCCCGCGGGCGAGGTGCAGAAGCAGGAAGATCAGAGGGAGCATCGCGCAGAGGGTGACGGCCAACGGCAGCAAGGCCATCCACCACGTCAGGCTGGCAAGGAGGGCGAGGCCGAAACTCAGGATGCCGATGGTGCCCAGCGGCGGCACCAGTATGTCCATCGCCAGATCAAACAACAACAGATCGCGCTTCCGCAGGGCCTCCTTGAGCAAGGGCCAGCCCAGCTTCCTGGCAATTTGCGCACGCCCGCCCTCCCATCGCTGTCGCTGTGAGCGCGCAGAGGATTCGGACGACACCATCTCTCCCAGTGCATCGACCTCATCGGCATACCAGACTCGGATCCCGGCGCGGCCCAGCTCAATGCCGTACTCGAGATCTTCAACCAGTGAATAAACGCGATGCGGCACCTGTTGCAAGGCCCCCACCGCGAGGCACATGCCATTACCCCTCAAGCCACAGGACACGCCCAGCATTTCACGACCACGACTGCGTACCCGGTGAAACATCGACAGTGCGATGGTAATCAGCCGGGTGCGCCAACTCGAGTCGGGATTGAGCACCCCTGAAAATGCCTGCACCGCTTGTGCGCCCAAGGCCAGACGGGCATTAAACGCTTCCAGCAGTCCGGGTGACACCGTTGTATCGGCATCGATGACGACGATGGCATCTGCCCAGTTTTCCTTCAGGATTTCATTGAAGGCATATTCCAACGCATAGCCTTTCCCGCGCAGATCCGCATCGTTTCGCTCCAGCACTTCTGCTCCGGCCTCGCGAGCCAATTGCGCCGTTGCGTCACTGCAATTGTCGGCGATCACCAGGATGCGACGCATCGACTCGGGCCAGTCCAGAGCCAGCAGGCAGGCAACGGTTCTGCCGATGCCCTGCGCTTCATTATGGGCCGGCACCAACACGACGTATTTGAGACGCTCCTGCCCCTTCGGCGGCTCCGTCGGCTTTGCGCTAAGCACGGTCAGCACTAGCAAATATGCACTCGGCAAAAGCAGCAGGGTCGTGGCAATCAGCAGGATGGCGCTGGCCAGGATCACTGACCAAACTCCGCGCAGCAGCGCTTGAGACCGGCGCGCGGCAGACATCTTGCGACCTTGGCAGACACCAGCAGGCTCAGTGGCTGAGACTCATCGAATTCGCTCATTGCGGATTCTTTACACCGCGGGTATCCCGCGGACTCGTATTCATTTTCAGACGCTGCTTAATGATCAGCCAGAGAAAGGGCATGTCATCAAGCAGGTACCGACGCCAGAGTCGGCGCGGCTCCTTGATCAGCCGATAGACCCATTCGAGCCCGAGATTCTGCGTCCAGACCGGCGCCCTTGAAACATTTCCCGCCTCAAAATCGATGGTCGCACCGATGCCCATGAAGATTCTCACGCCTGGCAAACGATCCTTGTGGCGCATGATCCACTTTTCCTGTTTCGGCGCGCCGACACCCACCGCAAGGACAGTCGCCCCCGACTGCTCGACCCGCTGGATCAATTCCTCGCATTCCTTAGGATTTTTTTCGAAACCGAAGCTGGGCGAATGTGCGCCAACCACTATGTTTCGCCCGCAGCGCAGATTCAGCCGACGTTGCGCCTCCAAGGCGACGCCCGGCGCAGCACCGAGCAGAAAGACCGTAATTTCCTGATTTTCACGATGGTAGTCGCAGAACTCGCCAAAAAAATCAGAGCCTGCAATTTTCTCCTTGATCGGCGTTCCAAGAAACTTTGCGGCCAGCTGAACAATTCGGCTGTCGCAAATCCGGAAATCCGCGCGGTGGAACATCTCGCGGAATTCCGGGTCCACCCGCATCCGCATAATGAAATCCACATTCGGCGTAAAAAGCACGCCCTGCGTGAGTGCGCTCAGCAGTTCGGCACGCGTGACGCTGTGCACCTTCACGCCGAGCACATCTACGCTATCTAAGGCCTTGGGTGGCAAAGGACTCTGCATTGTGTTGAGTAGTTGGCAATCCGGAGATGCTACAGGGTGCAAGCACGCGGGGCTTCATCGACGAGGGCGATGGCTCAGTATGGCATCAGATCCACGGCGATTGCGTGGCCATTCCCGATTAAGGTGCGACAAGTGATACTCGGCATCGACCGCAGCCAATCAAGCCCCTGATCAATCGCTTTCGATGAGCCCAGCCGGTCATAGCATTTGCTGCTTGCTGGCTAGATTTTAGAACTTGATGCGCCGATCAGCTCAGAGTTTGGACGCTCATTGTGATGCTTGGTTACCGTACTTCGCGCCCCATATGGCTTGCTCGACCAGTGCACAGATCACATGGCCGAGCAGGATGTGATTTTCCTGAATGCGTGGCGTATGCGTGGAAGGTACCGCCAGAACATGGTCGCAACAGTTCCTGAGACGACCTGCGCCGCCGCATAGGGCTACGGTCGTGATAGACATGGCCTTGCAGGCGTCCACGGCGAGCATGACGTTCTTCGAGTTTCCAGAAGTCGAAATGCCGATGAAGACATCACCTGCGCGTCCATTTGCCTGAACCTGTCGCTCGAAGACGTGCTCATAACCATAATCATTGCCGATGGCCGTGAGCATGGATGTATCGGTGGTCAGCGCCATAGCGGGCAGGCCGGGCCGATCAAATTCAAAGCGGCTGACAAACTCCGCTGCGATATGTTGCGAGTCTGCCGCCGAGCCGCCATTGCCAGCCAGCATGACTTTGTTGCCGGCACGTAGCGCCGATTCAATGCATTGCGTTACGCGCAACAGATTATTCAATAGTTCCGCATCGGCCAACACCAATTGCTTGACGGCAAGCGAATCGGCAATCATGTTTTTTATGGCGTCCAAACTCATGTTCGAGCCTCCTTGCTGAATTGCGGCGGGGCAGGCCCTTGTGCGGCAGAATTGTACGTTTCCATTAATTTGCAAGCGAATAAACGGCGTGATAACTCGATCGAACTGTACATCACGACCAGATGAGTAATGGCAATCGGATACATCCATCCGCTCTCTGAAAAATTGGCCAGTGAAAGATAGACAAGCAAAGGGGCATGTAAAGCGAAAGCCTTGGGATCGAGGCGGGAAAGCTGTGCGAGTGCTTTTGCGTGGAGCGCTAGGAAAATCAGGAACAGGCCCAAACCTATGAGCCCGAGTTCATTGGTCAGCTCAATATAGCCATTATGTGCGGTCGGCACATTCCACTGGAGTTGTTCCCTGAGTTCTGCAACGCCGGATTCGGGAAATTGCCAAAATGCACTGAATCCTGTGCCCAGGAACGGGTGCTTTGAAATCTGCATGAACATCTCGTTCCAGATCGGCGTCCGGCCGGTGAAGGAGCTGCTTTTACCCAGGAGCGATCCCACAAAACCAAACACCGTGGTTCTGGTCGCAAGATAAGCCGACAGGGGAATCACGATCAGCAGGCTGCCGTAGAACAAGCGGCGGCCCAACCAGCCGATCGAGATTTGCGGTTTCAAGATCGGGAGCATGAGCGCGCAGGAAAGCACCGCCAGCATCAGCGAGGTATTGCTGCGTGATTTGTAAACCACGAACAGGGATAAAAGCACCCGGGCAAGACTCCAGGCCCTCGCTCCTGCCCCGTTTAGCAGTTGATAAAAACTGATAATGACGCCAATCGCGGCAACCTGACCGAGTCCGTTTTTCTGGTATGTAATGCCGCGCCAGGCTCCTGCGAGTTCGAAGTTGTCATCCTGATGAATCGCCAGCGACGGAAAGGCGATAGCCCAGAGCACAGACATGACGAGGATAATCATGATGGTATTGCTCATGACGCTCTCAAATCGACTGCCGTTCCATGCAGCCACGGCGAAAGCGATGGCAAGGAACGTGGGCACCAGGATGCCGATGACCTGTGTAAAGGAGTGAAGTGTATGGGACGACCACGCAATACTTGCAATCGCCCAGAAAAAAACGGCCAACATGCCCCGATTCAGGTAGGGCCAAAGCGCGGCCAGCAACTGCCGCCGCCGAGCAATGACAAAGAGCGCGCCAAACAGCAAGGGCAACCAGACCGTTCTGAATGCCGGATCAAAAGTGCGCAGGGTCAAAATGTCCATTTCCACGACGCTCAAGGCCAGGCCAACGGCCCAGATCAGGGTCACGAAAAGCAAATCCTGCCGGTCAATGACCCAGGCCCCGGGGACAGCAGATGGAACATGTGAAAGGTTGGGGTTCAGCCGCATGCATGAATAGTAAGCTTCGAGTGAGGGCAAGGCGAATGCTCATTGAGCAGTTCATGGAGTTGCAGCCCCGCTCGCCGTGCATACTCCGCGCTCGATAGAGCGCCGGTCTCATCGTTTCAGGACAAGAATGATTTGCTTGATTTTCTTATGGCTCAGCGCACGAACGTCTCTACATAGGGGATGTAGAGTCTTAAGTGCGTGCTGCGCCAGCCGACTTGGCCAAGGCGGTCACTCCTAATGAGTCCCGTTTTGGCACCATGACCGCTTTAGAATCAGAATCGATGCCGTACGGCATCCCTTAAGACTTCGAAATTGTGATTCAAGACGCTTCCGATATACCTGATAATTCGATCCTGAAGTCCGACATCTGTGTGGTCGGTGCAGGCGCAGCCGGCATCTCCATGGCATTGTCGCTAATGGAGTCGGGGCTCTCGGTGCTGTTGCTGGAATCCGGAGGTGTGTCCGAAGAGGCCGAAACGCAAACCCTCTATGAAGGTGAGGTTGCTGACGAGGCGCTGCACAGTCCGCCCGCGAGCTATCGGCAGCGCCGGTTCGGCGGCTCGACCACGATCTGGGGCGGTCGCTGCATGCCCATGGACCCTATCGATTTCGAGCAGCGTGATTACATGCCTCACAGCGGGTGGCCGATCAGCTTTGAGGATTTGCGCCCCTACTACGAACGCGCCAATCAACTGTGCGAAGCGGGGAATTTCGTTTATTCCTCGACGGAAAGTTATCCGGCCCGTGCCCGGGCCATGCTTTCCGGATTTCATAGTTCAAACTTTAGTACCGAGCAGATCGAGCGGTTCAGCTGTCCGACTAACTTCGCTGTCCGTTATGGCGACCGCCTGGCCGCGGCAGATGATGTGCGGCTGATTTTACACGCCAACGTCACCAACATCAGTCTTGCCGAAGATGGTAAATCCGTCAGGCTTGTGCAGGTCAAGACCCTTTCTGGCAAGGCATTCCAGGTGCAGGCCCAGCACCTTGTGCTGTGTGTTGGCGGCCTGGAAGTCGCGCGCTTACTGCTGGCCAGTCGTGATCACTCCAATCAGGGCATTGGCAATGAGCACGATGTCGTCGGTCGTTACTATATGTGTCACCTGGCCGGCGTCATCGGCACGCTGGCCGCCGCAGACCCGGCCAGCGTCTGGCATGGTTACGATGTGTCGGATGAAGGCGTCTATTGTCGACAACGGATTGCGCTCCTGCCTTCGCAGCAACGAGCGCAGGGACTGGCGAATTTCGTGGCGCGCCTGCATTTCCCCCGCATGACCGATCCGCGACATCGCATCGGCATCCTTTCGGCCTTTTGTTTGGGAAAGTTTCTGATTCCCTATGAATATCGCAAGCGATTGATTGACGGCGGCAAGACAACTCTTCGCGTGTGGCTGGCTCATTGTCGGAACGTGCTGCTGGATCTGCCCTATACCGTGGGCTTTGTGTGGCATCTGATTCGCGATCGATTTCTCGCCGAACGCAAATTTCCATCGATCATCATCCGCAGCAAGGGCGGGCGATTCAGCCTGGATTTCCACGCGGAGCAGGAGCCCAATCCCGAGAGTCGGATCTCCCTTGGCCAAGGCGTCGATGCATTGGGCATGCCGCGGCTGCGCGTCGACTGGCGCTACACACAGGGCGATGTCGATAAATTGCGCCGCAGCCTTGCACTGTTTGCGCATGATGTTGCCGAGTCCGGCTTTGGTACTTTCCAGTACGAACCCGAGATGGTCGAAACCGAGATGCTTCGCTATGGCGCCTATGGGGGGCACCACATTGGCACAACACGCATGGGCGACGACCCGCGCAGCAGCGTCGTTGATGCCCAATGCCGGGTCCACGCCGTCAGCAATTTGCATATCGCCAGCGCCTCTGTTTTTCCGACTTCGAGTCAGGCCAATCCCACGCTGACTCTGATTGCCATCGCCCTTCGTCTGGCGCAACATCTGAAAAAACAGACGGTGCCTTCGAGCGACTTCAACACCAGCGAAATCCGTCCCCAGGAGGCGCGCACATGAGTCAAAAAATCCGCGTATTGGTGCTCGGCGCCGACGGCTTTCTGGGACGACAGATTGTGCAGGGCTTACGCAACAGCGATTGGGCTTTGCCGATCAGGGCCGGTCGCCGAACCGGCATTCTGGACGCCGACGGGCTTGAGAGAAAGTGCTTCGATGCGTGCGATCAGAGTGCTCTGAGCCGCGCTCTGGACGACACGGCCGGTGTGGTCAATTGTGTCGCAGGCGGCCCAGAAACACTCTCAGAAAGTGCGCGCGCACTGTTTGCCGCGACCGCGGATCGGCCTGAAATTGCCGTCGTGCACATGAGCTCAATGGCTGTGTACGGCTCTGTTAGCGGCCGTGTAACTGAAACGGCCCCGATGCTCGGTGATATGGGCGCCTATGGTCTGGCCAAGATTCAGGCGGAACGCTTTGCTGCAGTCTGCCCGCAGGCCGTCATTCTGCGACCCGGCATCATTTATGGCGCGGACAGTCCGCAGTGGAGCAGGCGAATCGCGCGTTGGCTTCAGTCCCGCCGCATCGGAGATCTTGGCAAGGCCGGGGATGGTTTCGCCAATCTGGTGCACGTAGAAGACGTAACGCAGGCCACCTTGAACGCACTACGGTTCGCCCCGGCACGTGGTCAGATTTTCAATCTCAGCTTGCCGAATCCGCCGACCTGGAATGAATATTTTCTGGCCTTCGCCAAGGCACTGGACGCAGTGCCCATTCGTCGTATCAGTGCTCGCGCGCTCAAAGTCGAAACCAAGTTAATTGCGCCACCACTGAAGATTCTGGAGATTTTTGCCCGAAAACTGAGTCCCGGCCTATTGCCGCGGCTGCCGGAAGCCATCCCTCCCTCCTTGCTGGGACTGTGGCGGCAAAGAATTCAGCTGGATGTCAGCAAGGCGGAGTCGCTGCTCGAAATGAAGTGGACACCGCTCTCGGCTGCTTTGGCCAAGAGCGTATCCGGTCAAGAAAATAAGCGCTGAAGCCGAGGCGGCGGAGCCGCCGCGATTCTTTTTCTATTGATTGTTTAGGATCTAGCGCTTGCGGACGGAAATATGTCGGCTCCAGTCGATACAGGGCTGCTCGATGCAACGGAACATGATCCCTGCCAGGATAAGGCAGGCCAGCAGTGCCAGCGCGGCGCTGATGAATTGGGTCGCAAGGCCGCTCGGCAACAATAGGTCTGTGACCCGGAAAGTGGCGCCGATCACATTGTTATGAATCAGGTAGAGACTGTAGGAAACCAGGCCGAGGGAACGCGCCCAGCGAAAGTTCAGCCAGCGCGCCATTCCACCCGTGAGGCTTGCCAGCAGCAGGAGCAAGGCCGTCGCACAGCTCACCACGGCGAACTTGTCCGCTGAAATCCAGCCGAGCACAGCCGTCGCCGCACAATAAGTCCAGGCGAACCACAGCGCCCGACCCCGGTGCAGGCAGCCCCAGCTGACAACTGCGCCTGCGACAAAGCTGTACCAGTAAGGCAGGAAGCTGCCGGTCCAGACCGGGCCCTGAATGAAGTCCATGGGCAAGGCCATAGTCAGCAGGCCTCCTATCCACAGCACCAGCATTCGTCTCATATCCAAGGAACGGTCGCGACCAAGCCGCTGCACCAGCCACAGCAGCAGCGCAAAAACAAGATAGAACTGGACCTCGACGCACAACGTCCAGAACACATCATTGATCTGCGGGTAGCGAAGCATGTCCTGCAGATAGATGGCATGGGCCGCAAGATTCATCGCCGATGGCATCGGCTCGGCGCCGTTGAACCACAGATTTTCTATCAGCAAGAAGGACAAGGCGAGAAGAATCGCGGCGTAATACGGCGGCGTCAGGCGCACCAAACGACGGGCGATGAATCGGGCAGTGAATGTCGCGGTTGCGGTGACGCGCGCGGTGTTAAGCGCCATCACAAATCCGCTGAGCACGAAAAATGCGGCGACGCCCAGATAGCCGTAATCGAAGACGACGAGGCGAAAAGTTGATGGAAGCACGGCCAACAGGCCGTGAATGTGATCGCCTGCGGCAAGATGAAACAGCACGACCCATAGCGCAGCTATTCCTCGGACGGCGTCGGCAAACGCCAAGCGTCCGGCACCCCGTGGAGCAGCCTGTGGCAAGGCGCTCAAGGCGGGTTTAGGGGCGCCGAGCGCCCAATAAGGTTTCTCCGTGTTTCAAGGGACGGGTGCAAGGCTGTGGAAAACACGAAAGTCATTGTCGGGATCATTCCAGGTCCAACGCCCCGCATAACCAGTCGTACATGGGCTCGATCAATCCATAATGACGCACCAGTTCGCTGACAAGGTCAGAGTCCATCAACACTTTTTCATCGATCTGGGCGGACGCAATGAAATCCTTGCGCTTGAGATCTTCAATCAGTTCGTGCTCCGGGTCATAGCCGCGCGGCGGACGCTTCAGGGCCTCTCCTGCCAGATGGTAAGTCTCAAGAAATTTGTGCCCCCGGGTCACGCTCTTCCAGCTCGCTGGGTTACTCACCATGTAATCACGAATCCGCTTGGTGGTCGCGCTCTGCGGATGCCAGATTCCGCCGCCGAGAAAGCAGCCACCTACGGCGATGTTCAGATACAGGCCCGGGGCGTCCAGGCGGCCCGGCGCCGCATTGCCGGCATCGCCACGCGCTGCCTTTCTGGCGGCTGCGTGCGAAAAATAGATGCCGATGTTGGTCTTGTAAGGGCGCTTGTCAGCTGAAAACCGGGTATCCCGATGAATGCGGAACAAAGAACCGCCGACAGCCTTGGGAATAGCCGTGATCTGAGGATTGATCGCGGCGAGCGGATCCGCCATGTCGGCGATCAACCGCAGGGCTGGGCCGCGCAAATGCTCTTCGTAGCGCAGTTTATTGGCGGCAAACCACTCGCGTGAGTTGTTTTTCTCCAGTTGCGTGAGAAATTTGAACGTTTCAGAAGAGAAATAGGGGACAGCCTTGGGCATCGCTGAACTCATCCGCAAAATTGTCAATCTGGCAGTTTACCTGCTCAATACGGCCGGTTTGCATATGCACGGTCGACAGAAGAATCCTAGGCAGCCTGAAAATAGCCCGGAAACGGATCGCACAGCAGGGTCAGGCCGTCGATGAGATAATCAACAACCTTGCCTGCGATGAAGATGATGCCTGCCACCCCCTTACAGGATTTCCGTTCGCCACCCCCGGCTCCTCGGCGCGCCGAGGAAAAGTCGCGACTGGAGTTCAACAAACTGAGCAAGCGCCTGCGCCGGAATGCTGGTCAGGCGATCCAGGACTACGCGATGATCGCTGAAGGCGACCGGGTCATGGTCTGCCTTTCTGGCGGCAAAGACAGTTACACCATGCTGGATCTGTTGATTCAATTACAGGCCAAGGCGCCGGTTCGCTTCGAGTTGCACGCCGTCAATCTCGACCAGAAACAACCGGGCTTTCCAGAGCACATTCTGCCGGAGTACCTGCAGTCGATCGGCGTGGCCTACACCATTCTGGAGCAGGACACGTATTCAGTGGTCAAGCGCAACATTCCGGAAGGCAAAACCATGTGCTCGCTGTGCTCACGGCTGCGCCGTGGCGCACTGTACTCGTTCGCAGCAGAGCACGGCTTTACGAAAATTGCTCTTGGTCATCATCGTGACGATATTCTCGCCACGTTTTTTCTGAACTTGTTCTTTGGCGGCAAGTTGTCTGCCATGCCGCCAAAGCTTCGATCAGATGATGGCCGCAACATCCTGATCCGCCCGCTGGCCTACTGCCGGGAGGATGATATTGAAGCGTATGCGGACCACAAGGCATTCCCGATCATTCCCTGCACGCTCTGTGGGTCGCAGGAAAACCTCCAGCGCAAGCAAGTTCGCAGAATGATGGATCAGTGGGAGCAGGAGTATCCCGGGCGTAGCGAGATCATCTTCAGGTCGCTCCGAAATGTCGCGCCCTCACAATTGGCAGACCCCCTGCTGTTTGATTTCGCGGCATTGGACAAGGCAGGCGTGCCTAAGGCCGACTGGCTGATGCCCGATGTCAAGAATCGCTAAAGGATTCGCACTATCGCTTTTGCTGGTCTGCGCAAGGGTCGGCGCTGCAGACGCACCCTTTCTCTGGCGCGTGACCGGTCCGCATGCCACTCATTATCTGATGGGATCGGTACATCTGTTACCCAGCTCAGTCTACCCACTCCCCGGCGCCTTCGACAGGGCCTATGAGCAATCGACGGGCTTGCTGCTGGAAACTGACATTGCAGCCTTGAATCAGCCGGCGGCGCAAATCACGATGCTCAGTGCAGGAACGGCCAGTGGCGGTATTGCGGCCGAAATTGGCACGCGGCTTTACCAGCGCGTACAAGCACATCTGACTGATATCGGCATGCCCGGCACGCTTTGCGACCGTTTCAAGGCTTGGCTTTGTGCCGTGACCTTGGGCGTGCTTGAATTTCAGAAGGCGGGTATGGCTGCGGGTCTGGGCCTGGACCAGCATTTTTTCGACCGCGCCAGAAAAGAGGGCAAAGTCGTGCGCTGGCTCGAAACGACGGAACAGCAGATGACGCTGTTTTCAGGAATGAGCGAGGACATGGGGGAGCGCTTTCTCGAGTCATCGATAGAAGATCTGCAGCGCGCAGAGTTGAAGCCAGAGGCCTTGATCAAGATCTGGCGCAGTGGCGACACGCGGGCGCTGGATAATATCGTCGCCGAAACGCGGAGAGATTTTCCGCAAATCCATGCGCGCCTTCTCGCTGAGCGCAATCTGGCTTGGATCGGGCCGCTCAGGCTGCGCTTTGACGATGATCAGTCCTGGCTCGTCGTCGTCGGAGCGGCGCATCTGGTCGGTAGCGATGGCCTCATCGCCTTGCTGCCCGCGTATGGCTACCGGATTGAGGCTGTAAATGACAGCCACTGAGTACACCGCATGGATGAAAAGTTACATTCGATTCAACTCAGGGCGAGTCATTCATTCAACAACTGCCCGCCGCTAAAGCCCCTTCACGAATGATTTCTGCACTGTCTCGCTACTGCGCCCCCGGATTGGCCTTGCTGCTGGGCCTGATGTCGGCCACGGTGTTGGCAGAGGTCAAGATCAAGGTCAAGGGCGTCAAGGGTGCTTTGCACGAGAACGTGACCGCCCGACTGACGCTGCGCGTTCGGGCGGCGCAAGGAGATCTGGATGAGACGCAAATCCGGCGACTGCACGCCCAGGCCAGAACGGATATCCGCGGCGCGCTGCAGCCTTTTGGTTATTACGACCCGACCATCGAAAGCGAGCTGGCCTTCGACGGCAAACACTGGAATGCGCTCTATGTGATCGAGCGCGGACCTGTCACCCGAATCAGTGAAGTCCAGGTTGAATTCGAAGGCGACGGGGCGGACTTCGAGGCACTTCAGGAGCGTCTGGTCGGCATTCCACTGAAAGTCGATCAACAGCTCAGACACGAGGCTTACGAAAAAACCAAGAAACGCATGAGTGATGCGGCGTTAGCCAATGGCTTTCTAGATGCCAGCTGGACGGCCGCCCAACTCCGCGTCGAGCCGGACAAGCAACAGGCTCGTGTCGAACTCAAGATGGAGACGGGCCCGCGCTATTTCTTCGGTCCAATCACGGTAGAACAGGAAGGGCTCTCCGAGGAATTTGTCGCACGCTATGTGGATCTGAGAATGGGCGATCCCTTCAATGCCAAGGCGCTGCTCAAGCAGCAATTCAAACTTTCAGACCTCGGCTATTTCCAGGCGGTGGAAGTGGATCCGCAACGTGATCTAGCCGACGAACAAAAACGGATCCCGATCCGCATCATCGCCACACCGCGACCGCGCACCCGATGGGGCTTCGGCCTGGGCTACGGCACGGATACGGGTGCCCGAGTGGGTGTGGCCTCGGACTGGCGGCGGATCAATGAACACGGGCACACACTCAATGCCGAATTACGTCTGTCTGAGATCAAGAACACGCTCGGTGCAACCTACAAGATTCCGCTGGGGTCCATTCCCAGTGAAAATTTGAGCTTCTCGGCGACTTCCGAGAGTGAACAACTCGATGCAGGCGACACACTGAAACACGTGCTCGGCGTCAGTCTCAACCGCATTCCCGGTGCGTGGACCCGACGGCTCTACCTTGAATACACCCACGAAGAAACCGATTTCGGCGATGAGTTCGCGACAGCAGACTTGCTCACCCCCGGCATTTCCTATTCGCGCAGCGAAAGCGACCAACCCATCCTGCCTCGCCGTGGCTGGTATGTCTTTGCCGACGTTCACGGTGCAGTTGCCAATATGCTGTCCAACACCGGCTTTGTGCAGGGCAATTTGGTCGCCCGGGCCATTCACCCGCTGGGTGATCGCATTCGCCTGCTGGCCCGTGGTGAAATCGGCTACAGCATTGTCGAAGACTTCTCTGAATTGCCCGCCTCGCAAAGATTTTTTGCCGGAGGAGATCAAAGTGTCCGCGGCTACAAGTACGAGTCGCTGGGGCCGAAAGATACCCTGGGCAATGTCATCGGCGGGCAGCACTTGAACGTCTTCAGCCTAGAGGCTGAATATCAGCTGAGGAACAAATGGGCACTGGCCATTTTTTCCGACAGCGGCGGCGCCGGAAACGATCCCGGGCCGAAGCTATCTACCGGCGTTGGCGCCGGCGTGCGTTACCGCGCACCCATCGGCAGCTTGCAATTGGATCTGGCCCATCCACTGGACGGTGACCAATCCGGCATCCGCGTCCATATCGGCGTCAGGGTGGGCGTGTAATGAAATTATTTATGCGCTCTATCGGCATCGGCATGGTCATCTGCGGCGTGCTGATTTTTGGCAGCCTGCTCGGCCTGAGTGTCTTCGGTGGCTGGGTGCTGGCCTCGCCCAGTGGCGCACGCTGGGCCATAGATTGGCTGCCGCGCGCCGGCATCGCCGATCTGCATGTCGAGAGTGTGGACGGGCGGCTGCTGGGGCCTCTTCGGCTCGAGGGTTTGAAACTCGCTACGCCGGGCGCAGACGTCGCCGTCGATCACGTCTTGCTGGACTGGTCGCCGCTGTCGCTGATCACGCTCGGCATCAAACTCGAAAGTCTAGATGTGGGCACTCTGCAGGTGACGCTGAAGGACCGAGAGACAGCGCAGGAAGCGCCCCCTCCGCCGTCGATCCCCGAGTTGCCAGTCAGCGTGGAAATCCAGCGTGTGCGCATGGCCCGACTGGAATTGAAT